>CAZIWT010000050.1:0-24014 GCA_964542895.1 uncultured Thermodesulfobacteriota bacterium | reverse complement strand
GGGGGGGGGGGGGGGGGGGGGGGGGTGGCGGAGAATTAGGAGGAGAGGGAGAATTGGGGGAAGGGGGGCAATTAGGGAGCGGCGGACAATTGAAGGAGACAAGGGGGCTTTTGGAGGTAAGGGGGGTCGGAATCGTCGATATAGGGAGGGTCCTGGGGCCCTCTTTTGTTATTGACGAGTCGAAGATCGATCTCGTTGTAAGGCTAGGCAGTTCAAAGAGGTCTCCGGGGGCGGACGGTGATTCTGAACGTAATTGCGGCGGCCTTGGCGTTGGTGTGGGTGGGTCGGAGCTCCTGGGCGTTTCACTTCCCGAGATTTCTTTCAGCGAGACGATCGATCCTAAAAGGCTCGTGACGGCGATAACGGACTTTATACTCTGTGGATCCCAAAACAGCGCGGTTCTTAAGGTGCTGCTCGGAAATAATGGGTGAAAAAAAAGATATAAAGCTGCTGATAGTAACGGGGCTTTCAGGGTCTGGCAAGAGCACCGTTCTCAAGGCGATAGAGGACAGTGGATTTTACTGTATCGACAACCTTCCAGTTGTGCTTCTTCCGGAGGTCTTGGGGCTCGTCGTCAAATCCGAGTGGGAGATCGACAGGATAGGACTGGTGATGGATGTAAGGGGAAGGAGCTTTATTCAGGAGCATCCGAGGATTCTGAGCGAGCTCGAGGGGATGGGACAGGACTATCAGCTGGTTTTCATGGAGGCGAACGACGACGTCCTCTTCAGACGATATAAGGAAACGAGGAGGGCACATCCCCTTAACAGGGACGATCCCAGGGAGGGGATAGAGAAGGAGCGGGAGATCCTCTCCGGTTTGAGGAAGATATCCCATAAGGTGATAGACACATCGAGCCTTACCCCCCACGATTTGAGAGCCGTTGTCTTTGACCAGCTGATCGATGGTGTATTGAAGAGGGGGCTGAATCTCAATGTCGTCTCTTTCGGCTACCGCTACGGAAATCCGATCGATGCGGACATAGTTATAGACGTGAGGTTTCTCCCGAATCCGTACTTCGTCGAGGAGCTGAGGCTGTTGTCCGGCTTGAAAAAAGAGGTGAGGGAATATGTCCTCGGAAAGGAGGTAACGGAGAGATTTCTATCGAAGCTAAAGGATCTCTTCAGCTTCCTCCTTCCGCATTACGTTGACGAGGGGAAGGCGCTCCTCACGATAGCGGTCGGATGTACCGGGGGGATGCACAGGTCGGTGGTGATAGCCCAGGAGCTTTATACGATGTTCAAGGAAATGGATAACTACACCGTAAGGGTGAAACACCGGGATATAAAAGAGACATGATTTTATCGGGTGGCGAAAAATGGTGGGGATAGTCATCGTTTCACATTTGAATCTTGCCGCTGAGATATTGAAGACGGCGGAGCTTATTGTGGGTAAGATTGACGAGTCAATTACCCTCTCTCTGGATCCCAAAAAGGATGTGGAGATATTGACGGCCGAGATCAAAGAAGCGATAAAAAAGGTAAACAGCGGCGACGGCGTTATTATTCTAACGGATATGTTCGGGGGCACGCCGTCAAACCTCGCTATGAGCTTCCTCGGAGACGAGGTCGAGGTCGTGTCCGGGGTGAACCTCCCGATGATTATAAGGATAGCCATGGAGAGGAAAGGGGTGGATCTCAAGAGCCTGGCCGTAAAGGCCAAGGAATCGGGCAGAGACAATATCAACGTTGCCACCGAGTTTTTGAGCAGGAAGAAATAGTCATGGGGATTGTACTTATCAGGGTAGACAGCCGTTTGATTCACGGTCAGATTCTCGAGGCGTGGATACCCTTTACGGAAGCGGAGTCGATCGTGGTCGTGGACAACGAGGTGGCCGAAAACCTCCAGAGGCGCACCATTATGGAGATGGCCATTCCAAGCAAGATAAGTGTGGAGTTCGATACGGTGGACGAAGCCGTAGAAGATTTTTTGAACGGCGGATACAAGGAGAAGAGGACCTTGGTTCTGTTCTCAAACGTTCAGGACGCCGTCGAGGCCTTCGATAAGGGATTTGTATTCGATTCGCTGAACCTCGGGAACATGCACTTCTGCAACGGCAAGGTGCAGGTCAGCTCTAATCTCTGCATGGGCAATCAAGATTGCGAGTGCATCACTAGGCTCACAAAGAAGGGGGTCTCCATAGATTCGAGATCGGTGCCCGGCGAGAAGTCCCTCGAGGTCAACAAGCTTTTGAGCATTGCGGCGGGTTACTAAATTATGCCGGCAGGAGTCATATTCGATATTTTATTGATTGGACTGATAGGCGGGGCCCTGCATCTCGACAGGACGGCGGCGTTTCAGTTTATGGTGTCGAGGCCGATCGTCGCCTCGGTCATTGCGGGCTCCGTCCTCGGGGAGCCGATGGTGGGATTGGGCTCCGGACTTGTCCTGGAGCTCCTCTGGCTGGGGATACATCCCCTGGGCACCTCCATCCCCCCGGACGATACGGTCGTTTCCGTCGCGGTTCCAGCGGGCGTAATCCTGGCGGATCGTCTGACGGGATCGATACTCGGGTTGGATACTGCCGCCGTCTTGGCCCTGGCGATATTGGTATCGCTCCCCTTGGCGGCCGTCGGGAAATGGATGGATATCGGACTCAGAAAGCTGAACGGAAGTTTTTTGAATAGGGCCAGGGAAGGGGTCAAAGCCGGGGATCATAGTGCCATCGGGAGGCAGGTGGCGAAGAGTCTCCTGGCTATTTTCTCCGCCTTTGCCGTTTTGACGGCCATTGGAGTCTGTCTCCTTTCGGCCTTTATTTGCATAATATATCCGATGCTCGGCCGACACCTCCTTTCGGCACTCAAGCTGGTCTACTTTACGATACCTTTTTTCGGCGGCCTGGGAATTCTCGCAAGGTTGAGGAAGGATGAAAGGTTCAAATTTTCGGCCGCCTTTTTGGGCACATATGCGCTACTTTTCGTAGCTTTGAGGTTTGTCTCGTGAGAGCGGTTTTGATAAAAACATTCTTCAGGAGCTTTTTCATACAGGGTTGCTGGAACTTCAATAGGATGCAGAACGTCGGGTTCGCCTTTGGGATATCGCCGGTTTTGCTGAAGGTGTTCGAGGAGGGGGAGGGGAGGTCGGAGGCGCTTTTGAGAAGCCTCGAGCTCTTCAACACACATCCCTACATGGCCACGGCGATCTTGGGCGTTGCGGGCGGGATGGAATTGACCGGGGGAGGAGGTGCCGGGGGTGAAGGGAAGGCCATCTCCGAGATGAAGGAGACGCTTTCGGGGCCCCTCGCGGGGCTCGGTGACTCCTTTTTCTGGGCCACGCTGAAGCCCCTCTTTTCCGTCACCGCGGTGATATCCGGCTTTATGGCCAGCTTTATGACCGGCTTTGTGGGGGGGCTTGTTGCGCCAATTATCTTTTTGGTCCTTTACAACTCGTTTCACCTCTGGATGAGGGTAAAGGGTTTTTCGGTGGGGGTGAGAGGAGGCTCCGGGCTGATCGATTTTTTGCGGGATCTGAAACTCCCGGAAGTAACCGAGAGGTTGACCGGTCTCATTGCCCTATTGACGGGGGTGCTCCTTGCGGGGCTGTCTTTTTTTATGCCGTCATTTTTAAACGCCGGGGATTGGGGCCTTTGGGGGAATCTGATGTTTTTCGCCCTGATTCCCGTTATCTTCCTCTACTTTCTGGTAAAAAAGGGGATTTCCATTATCGTTGTGTTGTACGTTTACACGCTTCTTTGTATGGCCGGATTTATTACTCTTGGATCGTATGTTCACTGAGTCCGTTGAAGAGGTAATGGTTTTTATATATGTCTGAAGTCAAAGGAAAAGAGGAGAGTGTCTCCGGAGACCTGTTTGATGGCAAATTCGTCATTAAAAACAAGCTCGGTCTCCACGCTAGGGCTGCGGTCGTTTTGGTTCAGGCGGCGGGGAAATACGAATCCGAGATAACCGTTTCCAAGGACGATATAGAAGTAAACGGGAAGAGCATCATGGGGATACTTATGCTTGGGGCGACGATGGGGAGCACCATCAGGGTAACGGCCAGGGGCTCCGACGCCGAAAAAGCCGTCGCGGAGCTCGGCAGGCTCATTTCGAGCAAGTTCGGTGAAGAGTGATATGGCAATAAATAGAAAAAAGGCGAAGGAAGTAAAGATATCCGGCATCGGTGTTTCCTCCGGAATCGCCATAGGCAAGGTCTATCACCTGGACAGAACGAAGGTAAAGTACACAACGAGGTTTATAAAGGGCGAGAGGGTAAAGGACGAGATTTCGCGGTTCAACGAGGCCGTGAAAAAATCGATCGGTCAGCTTGCAGAGGTCAAGGGGAGGATTCCCCCCGAGAAGTTCCAGGAGTTCAAACATATCATAGATGCGCATCTTCTGATAATGAAAGACAAGATGCTCAACGACGAGACCATAAAGACGATAAAGACAAGGCATATCAACTCCGAATGGGCGCTGAAGATAGTCCATGAGAAACTGAATAAATCCTTCGAGGCCATTGACGACGAGTACCTCTCCGGCAGGGCCAGCGACATCGACTATGTCGTGGAGAGAATCATGAGAAACCTCGCGGGAAAGGACCAGGAGAGCCTCTCCGGGATCGACGAGGATGTCATCGTTGTCGCCCACGATCTCTCCCCCGCGGACACCGCCCAGATCGACAGGGACATCATCAAGGGCTTCGTAACCGATATCGGAGGCAAGACCTCCCACACCGCGATCATGGCGAGGTCTCTGGAGATACCTGCGGTTGTGGGGCTCGAGGAGGTGAGCCGTTCCGTCAACAGCGGTGACTGCATCATCGTAAACGGAAGCGGTGGAGAGGTAATCATAAACCCCAGTCCTTCCGTAGTGAAGCGGTACGAAAAGAAGCTCAAGAAGTATCTGGACGAGGAGAGGGAGCTTCTGTCCCTTAAAGACCTTTCACCCGTGACCACCGACGGCCATGAGATCAGGCTCATGGCAAACATAGAGATGCCCCACGAGCTGGAGTCCATAGAGGAGCACGGCGCTCAGGGAATAGGTCTTTACCGTACCGAGTTCATATATCTGAATCGTAGAAAGCTCCCCACGGAGGACGAGCATTTCGAAGTATATAAAACCGTGGTGGAGCGAACGAAGCCGGAGATTACAACCATACGAACCTTTGACCTGGGCGGGGATCGCTTTCTCTCCCCCCTCGAGCTCGCAAAGGAGATGAACCCCGCGATGGGGCTTCGGGCCATAAGGTTTTGCCTCAAAGAGGTGGATATCTTCAAGGACCAGCTGAGAGCGATCTTGAGGGCGAGCCACTTCGGACCGGTCAGGGTCATGTTCCCGATGATAAGCGGAATGGAGGAGCTCCGTCAGACAAAAGAGATACTGGAAGAGGCGAAGGGGGAGCTGCGCTCCCGGGGCGTTCCCTTTGACGAGGGAATTCAAATAGGGATGATGATGGAGGTCCCCTCCGCCATGGCTATCGCCGACTTTTTGGCCGAAGAGGTCGATTTCTTCAGCATAGGAACGAACGACCTGATCCAGTATTCGCTGGCCATCGACAGGGTAAACGAGCACGTCAACTACCTCTACGAGCCCCTCCACCCGGCGGTGCTCAGGATGATCAAGGGCGTTGTGAAGAGCGCCCACGTCTCCGGCATCACGATAGGCATGTGCGGAGAGATGGCCGGGGAATCCCTCTATCTCCCGATCCTGGTGGGGATGGGACTGGACGAGCTTTCGATGAACGCCCTGTCGATCCTCCGGGTAAAAAAGATACTCAGAAGCGTCTCGTATAAAGATTGTCGAGAGATTGCGAAAAAGGTGCTCACCTTTTCGACCGCAAGAGAGATAGATCAATATGTTTTCGAGGAGATGACAAGTTGGTTTCCCGATGACTTCAGGGGAATGAAGCCCCCCGGGTAGCCTTTAAAGCCACAATCATGCAGAAGCTCTCCCGGGGCCTTTTAATATAATAGATCTGTCTCCTATGGCTCAAAAAAATCTTTTTCTTGACATATCCCTCTCAAGATTATATGATTACAAATTTGGTGATTTTGAAAATGGTGCAATATCGAGCGCGGGCGAACGTCTTTAGAATTGACACTATTTTTCGACTCAAATACTCAGCTTACTTCGAAAATTTGAGTTATTAAGAGTTTAGTAAAAGCTTAAGGTCGGTAATCTTGATGGGATTCTCGGCCATCTACTACACACATTACAGTATCCGGAGGTATCCGTTATGTCAATGACAAACTTCCTTTTCACTTCGGAATCGGTCACCGAAGGCCATCCCGATAAAGTGGCAGATCAAATCTCGGACGCAATCCTTGACGCGATGATCAAGGACGACAAAAAATCACGGGTCGCCTGCGAGACGCTCGTCTCGACCGGCCTTGCGATAATCGCAGGCGAGATAACCACCCAGACCTGGGTCGATATGCCGGAGATAATCAGAAACACCATAAAGGAGATAGGCTACATCGAAGCAAACATGGGCTTCGATTACAAAACGTGCGCCGTCCTTACCACCATCGACAAGCAGTCACCCGACATCTCCCAGGGGGTAACGGCGGGCACGGGCCTCCACAAGGAGCAGGGGGCGGGAGACCAGGGTCTCATGTTCGGGTTCGCAACGGACGACACCCCGGAGCTGATGCCGATGCCAATAATATACGCCCACAAAGTCTGCAGGAAGCTCGCCGAGGTCAGGAAGAATAATACCCTCGACTTTCTCCGCCCGGACGGCAAGTCCCAGGTGACGGTGGAGTACGTCGACGACAGACCGGTCCGGGTGGATGCGGTGGTCGTCGCCGCCCAGCACACCGAGACCGTAAAGTACAAAACGTTGAGGGAAGGCATCATCGAGGAGGTGGTAAAGAAGGTGATCCCTGAGAATATGCTCGACAAAGACACCAAATATCACATCAACGCAACGGGACGGTTCGTCCTGGGCGGGCCCCAGGCGGACTGCGGCCTGACCGGAAGGAAGATAATCGTCGACACATACGGCGGCCAGGGGAGCCACGGCGGCGGGGCCTTCTCCGGTAAAGACCCGTCGAAGGTGGATCGCTCCGGCTCCTATATGGCGAGGTACGTCGCCAAGAACATCGTGGCGGCGGGGCTCGCCAGAAAGTGCGAAGTCCAGGTGGCCTACGCCATCGGGGTCGCCGAGCCGGTCTCCTTGATGATCGACACCGGGGGAACCAGCGTAATCCCCCCCGACCAGATAGCGGCAGTCGTAAGGGAGGTCTTCGATTTTAGGCCCGCCGCTATGATCAAGAAGCTCGATCTCTTAAAGCCGATGTTCAAAAAGACCGCCGCATACGGCCACTTCGGTAGGGAAGGTGAGGGCTTCAAGTGGGAGGAGAAGGACATGGCAGGTAAATTGAAGAAAAAAGCCGGTCTGTAATCAGGCTCCCTCAGCGTTGTAAGGTTGGCCGGCGAGATTGGCCGAAATTGCTAGAGATTGGTCGAAGTTGATATTAATACGGGGATAGGCAAGGGCAATTAATATCTTGGGCGGATTTGGCTGGGTTGAATAGATTGTTGCCTCAATTGAGTGGGCCGGCCTACAGCTGAAACCGAAGAGATCCTTACATGAGGGACGTAAAAATACAAACTATAAGCAGGAGCATTAAAAAGTGAAATCCGATATCAAAGATCCCGGGTTGAAGGAAAAGGGGGTGCTCAGAACCGAGTGGGCCAACATGGCCATGCCGGTTCTCAACTCCATAAAGAAGCGATTCGAGGCGGAGAGGCCCCTCTCCGGACTTACGCTGGGGGCTTGTCTCCACGTAACGACAGAGACGGCGAGCCTCGCCATAACCCTGAACGCCGGCGGCGCAAAGGTCTTCGTCTGCGCGTCCAATCCCCTCTCCACGCAGGACGACGTGGCGGCCGCCCTCGTCACCGAGTACGAGATTCCGGTCTTCGCAATAAAGGGGGAGGACGACAAGACCTACTACGACCACATCAACGCAGTCATCGACGAGAAGCCGCAGATCACACTGGACGACGGGGCGGACCTCGTATCCACGCTCCACTCGGAGAGGACGGAAAACATCGCAAACGTCATCGGGGGGACGGAGGAGACGACGACCGGCGTCATTAGGCTCAACAGCATGGCGGCGTCCGGGGTTCTTAAGTACCCGATCGTCGCCGTAAACGACGCCGAAACGAAGCACTTCTTCGACAACCGCTACGGAACGGGGCAGTCTACCATCGACGGTGTGGTGAGGGCCACAAACCGCCTTATCGCCGGTTCCATCTTTGTGGTCTGCGGCTACGGCTGGTGCGGCAAGGGGCTCGCCATGAGGGCGGGCGGCATGGGGGCGAACGTGATAGTGACGGAGGTCGATCCGATGATGGCGCTGGAGGCGGTCATGGACGGATTTCGGGTGATGCCGGTTCTCGAGGCAGCCGAGATCGGCGACATCTTCGTGACGGTCACCGGAGACATCAACGTAATAAGCGCCGAGTGCTTCGACAGGATGAAGAACGGCGCGGTCGTGGCGAACTCCGGGCACTTCAATGTGGAGCTCGACCTCGAGGGGCTGGAAAAGCTCACTAAGTCGAAGCGGGAGATCAGGGACTTCGTTATGGAGCACACCCTCAAGAGCGGCAGGCGCGTATACGTCCTTGGGGAGGGGAGGCTTATAAACCTCGCCTCCGCCGAGGGACACCCCTCCGCCGTTATGGACATGAGCTTTGCGAACCAGGCGCTCTGCGTCGAGTATATCATGAAGAATCACGAGGACTTCGCCAACAAGGTATATTCGGTTCCGGAGAGGATAGATAAGGAGATAGCCAGGCTCAAGCTCGACTCGATGGGGATTGTGATCGACACCCTGACCGAAGAGCAGAGGAAGTACCTCGAATCTTGGGAGATGGGGACTTAAGGTTTATTGGATATGGTTTTTGTTCCTGTGGATAATTAGGATTAAAAATTAGGATTTACGTTCAGGATTTAATATTATGGAAATGAGGGAGAGGAGGCGAAGAAGCGGTACCGATAGGTGACTTGTGATTTATATGTTCCACTCCTTCATATCGACAGAGATAAACAGCCGGGGGCATTTAAGGCCCCCGGTTTTTGTGGTTTGATCCCACTTTATTTTGGCGACTGTGGATTTGAGATAAATGGGCGGAAAGAAACTGTTAAACAGGTCCCCGATTGCGGGATTGAAAAGGGGCTATATCGCCGACTCGTCCCTCGTATTGATCTGCGTCTTCTGGGGCATGTCCTTCATACTGGTCAAGCAGGCGATAGAGGAGATAAACCTCTACTACTTCATCTTTCTGAGGTTTGCCATCGCCACGTCTATCCTCCTCCCACTCTTCTCCAGGAGGCTGAAGCATTTGAACCTGAAGCTCGTCCGGGACGGCGTAATCCTCGGGGGGTTTCTCTTCATCGCCTTCATTACACAGACGGTGGGGCTCCAGTACACCTCTGCCTCTAACGCCGGGTTCATAACCGGCCTACACGTGGTCCTTGTTCCCCTGATGCTGGCGATCTTTTTCAAGAAGAAGCCTGCATTGACGGCCACAGTGGGCGCGTTTATCGCCGCGGTGGGCCTCTTTTTTCTCACCGTCTCCGACCAGTTCACGATAAACAGGGGCGACGTCTGGGTGATATTGTGCTCGGTGAGCGTGGCGTTTCAGGTCATCCTCACGGGGTGGTACGCGGTAAGGCACGATGTCTATCTCTTGGCGCTGGTTCAGATAATCACCGTCTTGTTCCTCACTGGGATAACAACGGCTTTCATTGGGGGAGCGGCCGTGCCGTTAAGTGTCCTTTCCCCTTTCGTGATCTTCGTCATTATCCTCATGGCGGTATTCGCCACCGCCTTCAACTTCACCGTTCAGGTGTGGGCGCAGCAGTACACGACGCCCACGAGGGCAGCCGTCATATTCACGATGGAGCCGGTCTTCGCGGCGCTCTTCGCCTACCTCTGGGGCGGGGAGATATTGAACTTCAGGGGATACTTTGGCGCCGCCCTGATATTTTTAGGGATAATATTGAGCGAGTTTCGGGCAAAGAAGTGGGACGGGGAGGGGAAAAATCCCCCAATCGATGCGGACGGATAGAGGTTTTTATCGCCCTATAGCTATAGCCTATAGATATGGTCTTGCTGTTCATTTCAAGACATTGCTGATATAATTCGGCTCGCCCGAAATTTGGAGATATGCCATGACAAAGTACGTCCACGGATACTCGGAGCGGGAGACCGAGCGCCTTTACGATCAGGCGGGATCGGTGAGAGACCTGATTCACCACGACAGCCTCTATCCTGCGGGGAGCCTGATCCTGGAGGTGGGGTGCGGTGTGGGCGCCCAGACCGTGACCCTTGCAAGCCAGAACCCGGACTCGGATTTCGTATCGATGGATATCGCCGAGGATTCGCTACAAAAGGCCAAAGCCTTGATCGAAAGGGAGGGGATAGAAAACGTGGAATTCAGACCCGCAGATATTTTCTCCCTCCCCTTCGAGGACGACAGCTTCGACCACGCCTTTATCTGCTACGTATTGGAGCACCTCGAAGACCCGGTCAGCGCTGTGTCGAAGATATTGGAAGTGGTAAAACCCGGGGGTACGGTAACGGCGATAGAGGGGGATCACGGGTCGTGCTACTTCCACCCGGAGACCCCGGAGGCGGTAAAGGCCTGGAGATGCCTGATCGAGGCACAATCACGCATAAGTGGTGACTCCCTCATCGGAAGGAGGCTCTACCCGCTCCTGACGGAGGGGGGCCTGAAAAACGTCTCCGTCTCCCCCAGGATGGTCTACGCCGATAAGAGCAGGCCGGACCTGATAGACTCGTTCGTGCTCAAGACGATAATCCCGATGGTCGAGGGGGTTAAAGAGCAGTCACTTAAGCTTGGTCTGATCGACGAGAAGACATGGGAAAAGGGGATAGGCGACCTATACGCGATTACGGAGAGGGACGACGGCACGTTCTGCTACACGTTTTTCAAGGCTGTCGGTAAGAAGGCTGGCTGAGGGGGATTTCTACCTTATCAAGATATTGTCAGCCTCAGGCCCTGCGGCCGATCTTAAGAGGGGTTGATTAATCCCGGTTGAAGAACTTCAACTTATATATGTTTTCAGGAATTGACTTATATAAAAGCCCGCCGTATCAAAAAGACATTTTGAATATTTAAAAAATTACCGAAGACCGTCGATACGATCCACAAACCGGCACCCCCCACCACACATTTCAATACCCGACATCATCTGAATCGAATCCCGATGCCTTCCATCTTTAAATTAGATTTCCCTTCCCTCCTTAACCCTTCGGTGCCTTCGGCTTGCTCCCGGCAGGATACTTTATCGAGGCCGCCCTCCTGACCTTAATCGACGCCCTCTCGATCGCCTCGGAAATAGCCTCTTTGACATCGGTCCCCTTCCTCCGAAGATCGATGCTCAAGATATACTCGGCGCTGGGTTTGAGGAACTTTATCACCTTGAGGTAGAGCTTGTTTTCCTTGACCCACGTCTTGGAGAGCCGTTTGGCGTAAGCAGCTATCATGGCGTTGAAAAAGTCGAAGCGGTAAAACCTCCTTATCACCTCGAGGGTCGAGTAGAACCTCCTGTGCCCCCTGATCTGCGCCCGCTGGAGGCAGTAAGGGTCGACCCTCTTGGGGCTGAAGACGACGTGGTGGCCGTCGTAGAAGCTCCAGTCTTTGATGATGATTCGGCCGTCCGCCTCGATCTCCCTGTACACCGGGGTTCCGGGCAGCGGCGTCAGGATGAGAAACTGGACCGAGTCGACCGCGTTTTTCCTGGCGAACCTGACCGTCTCCTTGAACGTCTTCTCCTCGTCCTGGTCGAACCCGAAGACGAACATCCCGTGGACGCTGATGCCGAACTCACGGAAACCGCGAAGTCCCTCCTCCATGTCTTCCAGGGTCTGACTCTTGTTCATCTTTTTCAGGCTCTCCGGGGAGACGCTCTCGAGACCGATGAACACCGTTTTTAGGCCGGCGTCCCTCATGAGCCTCATTAGCTCCCTGTCTTTGCCGGCGTCCACCCTGACCTGGGCCGACGAGACAAATTTAAAGTCCTCCTCAATCATCCTCCTCATAAGCTCCTTTGCCCTCTTCGGGTTGGCGACGAAGTTGTCGTCGTAAAAGAAGATGCTGTTTTTCCTGTCGTCGTATTTTCTCAGCTCCTCGATTATCGCATCCACGCTCCTGTAGCGCATCTTGCGCCCGAACATCCGGGTTACCGAGCAGAAGTTGCAGTTGTAGGGGCACCCCCTGGAGGTCTGCATCGGGATGACCCTCTTGGTCCATCCCTTCTTTTTGAAGAAATGTGTGCCTAAAAGTGTAAAGTCCGGCTCCGGGAGCTCGTCCAGGCTCAACGCCTCGCCCTCCATCGGGTTTTCGAGAATCTCGCCGTTCAGCTTATAGGTCAGGCCGGGAACCTCCGCCATATCCCTATCGCCGGTGATCGCCTCTACGAGCATGGGGAAAGAATTTTCCGCCTCGCCCCTGATCACGTAGTCGGCGTGGGAGATACCCTCCTCGGCAAGAAACGTCACGTGGGGGCCGCCCATGACGGTGGGAACCCCGATCTCCCTCAGGCTCTCGGCCATCTCGTAGGCCCTGGGGGCGGTGGAGGTGATGGTGGAGATGCCCACAAGGTCCGACGACGCGGCCTCGTCCCAGGGGATCTCTCCCATAGACTCCACTATTACGGAGACGTCATGCCCCCTCTGTTTTAAAATCGTCCCCAGCAGGATTATCCCCAGCCGGGGCAGGGGGTAGAGGGAGAAGATGTGAAAGTCGGGGCTTCTCGGCTCTATTAATGTTATTTTCATATTTTATATCCTTGTTATATTTACCCTTATTATTTTGGTCTTTGGTTAAATATGCTCTATCTCTTATGGCTTATTCTTATGTCTTATGGGTTTTCTTGTTGAGGTGAAAATATTGATGAGATTGTTAATATATATAGCATATTTAGTTTTGCTTTTCAATTAAATTGTTGTGTATGATTAACAAGTTAAGACCAGATTTTTGGTATGTCAGACTCCCAGGGCGTTACGTGCGGACGACGTGAGATCGCGGCGATGCCCGCTCAAGCTCCAATATCTATATCTATATGCAAGGGGAATTGCTCTATATCGAAGCCGGTTCGCCCGTCAGACTATCTTCCTCACCAGAACGAACGCCTCGGCGGCATTCGCATTTATCTGGGAGCCGCGCCATACAGCGAGCGCCCTCACCGCCTCGGGGGATCTGGGGTGGGGAGGGTCGCATATCTGGCTCTTGAAACGGGCCATGGCGGAGAGCTTTTTCTCGATATAGTCGCTTATGTCGACGAAGGCGTTCGGGATGAAGCCCCCCTCCACGTAGGGGAAGTTTAGGTGCGTCTCGCTTACCGTCTCGTAGGCGTAGACCTCCCTTATTTTTTTGCCCAACGGGAGGTGCGGCCTCCAGTGGACGGAAAATGAGTGAAAGAGCTCCCGGTGATCCTTGTGGAGATCATTTACAAAGGGGACGTATAGGATGTCAGGCTCAACTTCCTTTATAACCCCCCCGGTTATCTTGTTCAGCTCGTGGATTTTTTGGTCCGCCACCATGACCGCCGGGATCTCCCTGAAGATGTAATCGGTGACGCCCAACACCTCCATCGCCTCCCGGAACTCCCCCCGGATCGTCTCCCATAATGACGACGGCCAGAGGGGGTGGGGGTCAACCTCTCCGTGGCCGGTCATTACGGCGACGGTAACGATGCTTCCCTCGTCGACCAATCTCGCGATCGTTCCCCCCATCCCTATCGTCTCGTCGTCGGCGTGGGGTGCCACAACGAGGATCTTGTCTTTGGGACTTTTCAATTTATCGATTTCTCCTAACGAATTACCTCTTCCGGCTTGAGCGGCATGGGAACGTCCGGCTTCATAACAAGGCAGCTCCCGATGGCAAGGGCGTCGATCCCTGTGCTCCAGAAAGTACGCAGGGCGTCCCGGGGAGAGGCGACGATCGCCTCACCCTTGATGTTAAACGATGTGTTCAGAACCGCCCCGACGCCGGTCTTTTTCTCGAAGGCGGCGATGAGGTCATAGTACCTCCGGTTGTGCTCTTTTCCCACTGTCTGGGCCCTCAAGGTATTGTCCACGTGGACCACCGCCGGGCACTCCGCCTTGGCCTCGTCGGTGGCGTCAAAGGCGAGGATCATGTATGGGGCAACGACCGCCCGCTTCATGTAGCGCTCGGCCCTCTCCTCGAGGATGCTGGGGCAGAAGGGCCTCCAATACTCCCTGAACTTGATGGCGCTGTTCACCCTGTCCCTGCTGGCAGTGTCTCTCGGGTCTGCGAGGATGGAGCGGGCTCCAAGCGCCCTCGGCCCCCCCTCAAGCCCCCCTTGAAACCAGGCCACCACCTTCCCCTCCGCGATGAGCCCTGCCGTGTCCTCCGCTATGTCGTCGCACTTCCTGTATTTCAGGCCGCACCCCTTTAGCTGGAGCTCGATGTCGTCGTCGTCGTACTCCGGGCCGAAGTAGACGTGTTTCAATCCTTTGGGGCGCTTCTTTGTGAGGGCGTGGTAGGCCCCTAAAGCAGCCCCTATTGCGTTTCCGGAGTCGGACGGTACCGGGAAGATGAAGATGTCGTCGAACATTCCGCTCTTGTGTATCCGGCTGTTCATCTTGACGTTTAAGGCGACGCCCCCGCCGATGCAGAGGTTTTTCATACCGGTCTCTTTTTGAAAATGGGTAAGGAGCGTCATGACCCGCTCCTCCAGAATGCGCTGCGCCTCAAACGCCAGGTCCTCGTGGATCGGCTCGAGGGGAACCTCCCCCTGGCGGGGCATAATCCCCAGGATATCGACGAGGTTGTCGGTAAAGCGGTCGGAGTAGGTGTGGGGGCCGTTGTGGATATATTTCGAGTCGACCGCGTAGTCGTAGCCGTTCCTTGCCGGGGGGACGACCATCTCCAGCCCCTTCCTGAGCTTGGGATTTTCCCTCCCGTAGGCGGCAAGCCCCATGACCTTGTATTCGCCGTCGTAGGCTCTGAATCCCAGAAACTCGGTGATCGCGGCGTAGAACCACCCCAGCGAGTGGGGTATGGTGATCTCGTGTATCATGGTTAGCTCGTCCCTCTCACCCTTCCAGAGGGTGGCGCACTGGGTGTCGCCGGAGCCGTCTATCGTGAAGACGAGCGCCTCGTTAAAGGGGGAGGTGAAATATGCGGACGCCGCGTGGGAGGCGTGGTGGGGATGGGAGACGAGGTTCGGCGCCTCGGCCGTTCCGAAGAACTTGACGAGGTTTAAGCGAAGCCTCTCCCTTGCGCTTTTATCGTTGAAGAAGTTTATGGCCCAGTTCTGCCACGAGACGGTGCCGGGGCCGGGCGGGTGCTCACTGTTTACGCCGTCGAAAAATTCCCGCATCCGGCCATCCGTGTATTTCGGGAGGTCCCACCCGTAGGCGAAGTGGCCTACATCCTTGATGGTGATTCCCCCCTTTTTTAGGCAGAAGTCGATCGACCTTATGGGGAATATATCCCAGGCGTGTTTGAACCTCACCAGCCGCTCCTCCTCGACGTAGGCGACGATCTCACCGTCGACCACGAGACACGCGGCAGGGTCGACCCCGTGGAAGTATCCTATTATGTTCATATTATCGGCAGAATTTAAGTTGTCTTGAAAATCCGGTTAATCAATATCGCTGAAGCCTGAAATTCAGTATAGACTATCAGAGATTTTGACGGATTACAAGCCTTAACCCGAGCCGCCGCAAAAAATTGGGATCGAAATCGAGATGTGCAAATGAAGTCCTTGTAATCTCCTTGTAATCTTCTTGTAGGAGGGCTTACTGATATGTTAAAATGATGGTTAATTGATATTTTATACGATGGAATATTTAATGGAGTTTTATTATGGACGATAAGTTATCGAGAAGAGACCTGCTGAGATACGGGGGCTCCCTTTTGACGGCGGCGGCCCTGAGCGGGGGGTCGGGCTCCCTTTTGTCGTCGGGGCTCGCCTTCGGGCAGGAGCTTGGGAAAAAGCTTCCCAACATAGTTTTTATAATGACCGACGACATGGGGTACGGCGACCTCGGCTGCTACGGCGGAAAAAGCATAAGGACCCCGAACATAGACCGGCTGGCGGCGGGGGGGATGAGGTTTACCGACTTCTACGTCTGCTCACCCGTCTGCACGCCGTCGAGGTTCGGCCTTTTGACGGGGAGATACCCCGCAAGGGTTGATCTCAACCTCGCCTTTATACCGCCTGATACCCCCATGAAGAAGAAGCTGGAGTTCGGCTTCTACGAGAAGCTGGGAGCGATCGGTATGCTGGACACGGGGGACCCGGGGACCTGCGATGGGATCCCCGCCGACGAGTACACGCTGGCCGAGGGTTTGAAGGACGCCGGCTACGCCACAGGTATCATCGGGAAGTGGCACCTCGGCTACACGCCGGAATATTCACCCAACGCCAACGGCTTCGACTACTTCTACGGCTCGCCGGGAGTGAACGACATAAAGCCGTTTCGGTTGATGAGAAACGACACGGTCCTCGAAGACCACATAACCGATCAGACCACGCTGACGAAAAGATACACGAAAGAAGCCCTCGATTTCATCGAGCACTCCAAGGAAGCGCCCTTTTTCCTTTATTTCGCCCACACGTTTCCCCACCACCCCTACCACGCCTCGGATGACTTTCTGGGGAAATCGAAGGGGGGTCTCTACGGGGACACGGTGGAGGAGATCGACTGGAGCGTCGGCGAGGTCATGAAAAAGCTGGACGAGCTGGGATTGTCAGAAAACACAATCGTAATATTTACCAACGACAACGGCCAGCTCTTCGAGGGGAGCCCCGCCGGGATGAGGGGGTGCAAGGGGCTGACCTACGAGGGGGGATTTCGCGTGCCGATGATAGCCCGCTGGCCGGGAGTGATAAGGCCCGGGACGGTAAACAGCGGCGTTGCGATAAACCTCGATTTCTACCCGACGTTTTTCTCCATCGCCGGCGTTTCACTTCCGGATGACCGCCCAATAGACGGAAGGAACATGATGCACATGTTCAGGGGGGACGAGAAATCACCCAACGAGGCGATCTACTACTACCACGCCGAGAAGGTGGAGGCGATCAGGGTCGGCAGGTGGAAGTACATGAGAAAACACAACGTCTACGTCTGGCCGAGCAACCTCCAGCAGAAGGGCCCCTGGCTCTTCGATATGGAAGTTGACCAGAACGAGCGCTACAACGTGGGGCACACCTACCCTGATGTTATGAAGGAGCTGGAGGAGATGATTGTAAAATGGGAAAACTCGTTCGAGCCGAAGAAGTGGTAGGAGACGCGGCCGGACAGTCGAGGCCCGCAATTTGGGAACGCTCGGAGTTTGGGCTTGATTTTTCCGCGAAACTCTGATAATATAATAGGTCAAGTGTTGTTCTATTTATCTCTTTGGTGATCTATTTGGGCCTGCCGAATGTGAGGGGAAGGGGGATGGGGGGAATAGGTTAATTTGAAAAATCCTTGGGATCAAAACGGCGGGACGTGAACGGAGGGGAATATGCGTTTTTTAGTTAAGGTCTCGGCACTGCTGTTTTTTTTGGTCTTGGGGGCGGATGAGGCCGCGGCATATATCGATCCCGGCACCGGCTCGGTCATATTCGGCGCCGTAGGTTACGTGATCGCCGCCGGTGCGGCGTTCATCGCCATTGCCTTAAAGCCGGTCAAGATGCTCTACAATAGGGTATTTAAGAAGAATCAGGCCGACACCGAGATCGAGGCCGAGATAGACGAAAGCACCTTGAAAGACAAAACGGAGATTTAATAGTGGATAGAAGAGACTTTTTAAAGGGTCTGTCCTATTTTGCTTCCGCCCTGACCCTGTCGTCATTCCCTCTCTATTCCGGGTGTGACGGGGGGCTCAAGTTATCGTGGGGAAAAAAGATGTATGACAGAGTGATTGTTCTGGGTATCGACGGGATTGACCCGAACCTGATAGATAGATTCATTTTGGAGGGCGATCTGCCCAACTTCAAGAGACTGTCTCAGACCGGCTCCTATTCGCGGCTTGCCACGTCCAACCCACCCCAGAGCCCCGTGTCCTGGAGCAACATCGGGACGGGAGCGGACGCAGGCGGTCACGGGGTCTTCGATTTTATCGTGAGAAACCCGAAAAACTACATGCCGGACCTCGGGGTGTTGAAGATCAATCGGAAGAACGTCCTCGGCATAAGGGAGAAGATGTTCGACCCAACCTCCCTGGCGAAGTTCTTCTGGGATTACACCTCGGAGGCTGGGATTCCCTCATGCTCCATTCGCTGGCCGATGACCTTCCCTCCGGGTAACGGATCGGGAAAGCTTCTCGCCGGCCTCGGGGTTCCGGACATCAAGGGGGGGCTGGGGAGGTACACCTTCTTTTCCTCCGCCGAGCCGGATAAGTCGAAGGAGGGGTGGGAGAAGATCGTCCAGCTCAAGTTCAAGGGGAGCGGAGGGAAGCGGGTGGCGGAGACGAAGATCGTCGGGCCTTCGGTCGCCGGCCTCACCGGCACAAAGGATTCCACGATACCCCTCAAGATTATCAGGGAGGGAGGGAACAGGCTGATCCTCGAGGTATCCGGGAAGAGGGTGGAGGCCCCGGTCGGGGAGTGGACGGAGTGGATTCCGATGGAGTTTTCGGGGGGCGCCCTGAAGAAGGTCTCAGGGATAGGTCGCTTTTACATTGTTAGCGCGGAGCCGGAGACCGGCGTCTATCTTACGCCGCTTCAGGTGAATCCCCAGGATCCCTGCTTCGTTATCTCCCGCACGGACGATTACGCGGCCGAGATAGCAAAGAACATAGGGGGACCCTACCACACCCTCGGCATCCCGGAGGACACGAAGCCGGTGAACGAGGATGTGCTCGACGACGACGCCTTCATCTCCATGTGTGACGACATCATGGTGGAGAGGGAGAAGATGCTGGACTACGGCCTCGGCAATTTCAAGGAGGGGGTCTTCTCCTTCGTTATCGACACCACCGACAGGATACAGCACATGTTCTGGCGGTTTCTGGACAAGGAGCACCCCCTTTACACGAAGGAGGGGGAGGCGAGATACGGGGGCATCATCCGGGACTATTACAAGAGGGCGGACAAGATCCTCGGCGAGGTGGTCTCCGGCCACGTGGACGATAAGACCCTGCTTGTCGTTTGCTCCGACCACGGCTTTACGAGTTTCAGGAAGAGCTTCCACGTAAACCGCTGGCTTGTCGAAAACGGATTGATGACACTCAAATCCGAGCCGGACCCGGACGACCGGGACGGGGGGGCGCTCTTCAGGGGCGTGGACTGGAAGAAGACCAAGGCCTACTCACTCGGCTTTTCGAGCATCTACCTGAACCTGAAGGGGAGGGAGTCTAGCGGGATTGTCGAGGTGGGGGAGGCGAAAAAGCTGAGGGAAAAGATGAGGGCGGAGCTTCTCAAGGCGGTCGACCCGGAGACGGGCGGGCGGATTTTCAGAAACATCTACGAGGCAAGCGATATATACTCCAAGAAATATATCGAGGACTCACCCGATCTAATCGTAGGCTTCGAGTCCGGCTACAGGATGAGCTGGCAGACGGCGATAGGCGGGACCCCGAGGGGGCTTGTTGCGTTGAATAACAAGAAGTGGAGCGGAGACCATATAGTCGATCCCAACATAGTCCCGGGCATCCTCTTCTCGAACGCGAAGATCAAGGGAAAAAGCCCGAGGGGGATGGACGTGGCCCCCACCGTGCTCAAGGCGGTCGGGATAAAGCCGGAAGGGTCGATCCGCGGCAAGTCTCTCATATAGTATAGTAGCCTGTCTCGCACTCCTTTTTTTGGAAACGGGCCTTGACTGATTGCGTGGCCGTCCGTCGATTGATATGACTTCTGAGTCGGCCGCGATCTCGATGCGTCCGAGAAAATCCGCGTAAAATAGATATGCTCGAAAGAAGGAGCGGGAGGGTATGGGAGTGAAGGAATTGTAGTCGCCCCCATCTCACGGGGGCCGATCCACACCGATTTTGTTGAAGGGTTTCAGCCTGGGGTTTTCCCCCGTCCGGTCATTTTCCCCTGAATAATATTAAAAGGTCTTTTGGCGCCTACTACCCCTTCGTTGTTCGGCGGCGGCCGAAACTCTGCGGGTGGGCGGCGGCGCGCTCTCGATGGAGAACAGCTTTGTACCTTCGTGCAAAGCCGCTGGTTGAAGCAGTAAAAATCGTTTTTCGATTGAACCGCTCCATTTCAGGGCGAGGGTTTGTTTCTCCGGCGGCCTTGGACGGAGCGCCCGGCTCGACTTGGAATGGGTCGACCGCACAAATCATATTTCGGATTTAATCGACTGGTCTTGCGGTCCGACTATCGGGATAGGCAGATTGATTAAGGTCTGATATCTTGATATCGATATCGAGGGAATAAAAGGTCGTCAGTTCAGCTTCTTGGAGTCCGTACTGTCGCCGGTTTTGCCCTCCGGGCCCTTCGGCTTTGCCACTTCATTGTCGATCAACACGTTTATCAATATCTTTGTGGCGATGGAGATAAGATCGTCGTTCTCTTTGATCGACTGTCTCTCTTTTTTCTTTGAGACGAGCGTGTCCACCAGCGTGAGAATAACGGGGGGGGATGTGAAGGTGGCGCGGATATCGTGCAGGAGGGCTGTCTCGTTGTTGTCCATAACCTTTCCCTTTATGACCTGAATGGTGAGGATGTAGAGTGCAAAGATCATTTTGTGTCTCTTGTCCTTCGGGCCGATGTTATGGGCGTCGATAAAGGGCCTTTCCATGATCTTGCCGTCAACGATAAACTGGAGTCCCGATGCCATATATTTTTCTATCGCCTCTTCAAAAAGAGCCTCGTCGTTATCGATCTCGGCGATATTTTTCAGGGCCTCTCCCCATTTATAGTGGGCCTCCGGGAAAAAACCCTTCTTGCCTGCGGCCGCCTCGAATTTATCGCAGGCCTTGGTGAGCGCCTCCCTTGCGTCTCCCTTTTTCCCGCCCGACAGCTCATTCAGCGCCTTGTCCAACAGCTCCATCCCCTCGTTGTAGTCGTCAGTGGAGCTCACCTTTTCTCCCCGTCCCGTCTTTTTGTCCCCGCCTTTACCCTTTTTTGCCATTATTCCCCCTTTCCTCAACGGAGTCTATTTTATTACTGTTTTAGTATACCATAGATCTTGGGAATAAGTGGAGATATTATTAGTTTGTCTGATATGGATGATTTGCCGTGGACCATTTGTTTATGGCCAAAAAATATAAAATATAATATAGGAGTGGTTAACCGCTGTCCCGGTATAACCAAGCGAGGATAGAGAATCCTTGACGTTGTTTTCGCCCTTGGCGACAGGGGTCACTTCTTGGTGACGAGGTCTTTTAGGACCCTATCCTTGCTGACGGGCTCGATGATGATCTCCTCCCCCTCGGGGAGGGGAGTGACGCAGGCGATGGAGTTTTTCCCGTTTACAGAGACCGCGCATCTGGCGCAGACGCCGTGTCCGCAGCGGCTGTGGCCGTAGAAGCCCAGGCTCGGATCGATGTTGTAGTAGATGTAATTCAGGGCGTCCATAACGCTCATATCGGAGGTCCCGTCGATCTCGAACTCCTCGTATCTCCCCTCCTTGTCCACGGCATTGTCGTATCTGAATATTTTGACCTTTCTTGACATGTAGTCTTTCTCCAAAAAACAATTTGAAACGGATATATTAAGATCAAATCGGCCGGCGGCCTACTTCAGACAAGAGAGGATATGCTCCATTACGCTCTCGACGCTTCCCTTCGGCGGCTCGATCTTCGTCGTAATCGGCTTCTCAAGCGATTGCATGAGCTTCCCCCCTTCGAGGAGGTGAAAAATCCTCACGAGGAAGTTGTCGTTATCTACCTTCGGGTGGTCGCTCCTGATGTGGGTTCCCCGGCTCTCCCTTCGCATCCCGGCGGCGGCAAATCCCGCCTCGAGACAAAGGGCGAGGTTCTCCACAGCCAGCGCCTCCATCCACTCGGGGTTGTATACTCTCGACTTCGACGTTGTTGCCATCTCCGGGAGCATCTCCCCCTTGATTTTCTCCAATTCGGCCATCGCCTTTAAGATTCCCTTTTCGTCCCTCAAAAAACCGAATCCCCCGTCGGCCGTCGATTCGAGCCTCTTCCTGACCGATGCGGGGCTTACGCCCTTTTTCCGGTCGATATATTTTGTTATCCTCCCGACATGTTTCTCTATCTGCCCCTCATCGATATTCAACTCCCCGGCCTCCCCGACGTAGGCCGCCGCGTGCTCCCCGGAGGCGTGCCCCTGGACGATCATCTCCACCAGCGCCCGGTTGCCCCTGTAGGCCCCGAAGCAGCCGCTGCTCGCCTCCCCCGCCGCGTAGAGGCCGGGAAGGGAGGTACCCCCGTTTTCGTCCACGACTATCCCACCGTTGCTGTATTCGTGGCCGAGGCCCACCTCCCAGTCTCTTCCGCCGACCACCTCATCCCTGAAGATGGATATATCCTCCCCCTGATACGTCATGGGCGCCTTGTACCATAGGGAGAGCATGCCCGACAGCGTCTCGAAGCCCTTATCGAAGTCGTCGATATTGACATCCTTGAAAGAGAAATAGACCCCGCCGCCGGGGCTTCCCCTCCCCTCGGAGACCTCTCTCCACCAGTAGTAGGCGTATATCAGCTTTATCCACCCGGTCGTCTTGGCGATCTCGATAAGCGGCTTCGGGATTATCGCAGAAAATAGGTCCCCCCTCCCGTTGGTCGTCTTCGGCGGGATCATCCCCGGGACCGTCTCCGAGACCATGCTGTAGATCCCGGTAAATATCGAGCCGCGTCTTGACGCCGGAGTGATGCAGACGCCCGGGATACAGAGGGGAAACTCCATGTCGGCGACCGGAAGCCCCGCCCTCAATGCGATTCCTATTCCGTCCCCGGTCATGTCGGAGGCCGTGCACTTGAACGAGAAGGGCTGAAATCCGCCCGTCCCCAGGATCACAGCCTTCGCCTTAAACAGGATCACCTCCCCCGAGTAGACATCGATCCCTATTGCCCCTACGCATCTGCCGTCATCGGTCAGGATGTCCGTTATGATGACATCCTCGACAATTTCGATCCCGGGGTGCTCCTTTAGCCCCTGCCTTAACGCCGAGCCCACCGCCTTACCCGATGTAAAGAAGCCGGCCGGCCTTACGAAGTGGAAGTACTCCCCCGCCCTCTCGCCCCACTCTAAGAGCTCCTTTACCCTCGGGGCGGCACTCTCCACGAACCGCTCCACGATCCTCTGGTCCGAAAGGTGAAAGCCTTGTCTCACGATCTCATCGAACCAGACCTCCTTTGTAAAGGATTCGTCCGCGTCGTATCCGTAAGTCCCTGCGGACTCGCCGTCCATGGAGATCCCGGCGGCGGCGATGATGGTGTTTCCGGAGCGCCCGACGGGCCCCTTCGAAGCGATGGTCACCTTACCCTTCCCATCGAGGAGGCGAAAGGCCGAGATCGCCGCGGTCACCCCCGCCCCACCGCCCCCCACGGCCAGGACGTCGGTCTTTATCTCCCTGTCGTGTGGATTCAAGTTTCCCATAGTCTACCAGAAAAAAAATTATAGAAGTGAATTCAACTTACAGGTTTAGTTTTAATGCCCGCAAAAATGTTAAAAAGATGTAGTATGTATACCTTTTCTTGATGTTAGGTTAAAAGAGCGTTTAAAAGAAACTGCTAAAAACTTACACAAGGGAAAAGATAACAGATTTAAGCACTTTTTGAAATAGAAAATATCATGATACCGAGTTAATTGTTTGATTATTTTCTACAATTTTGATAACATATTAACAGCAGGAAGATCATGTTTTTTTTAATATGATCCGGAGGACTGTAAATGTTTAACATCTGATAGAGGGTTGAAAAGTGGCTGAGAAGACTGTTACTAATATAGCAATGAGGGTGCTTCTTGATGCTATTGAGGAGATAATGGGAACTAATGGGATGAGAACGATCCTGAAATATGGAAATGTTGATTATCTTCTGGAGAAAAGGCCCGAACATGATTTTGCAAAGAACTACACGGAAGACGAATATGAAAAGCGGGCCAAGAAGTGGCCGAAGGCATCGTCACCCACCTTGCCCATGAATCCAGCG
>CAZIWT010000049.1:0-24090 GCA_964542895.1 uncultured Thermodesulfobacteriota bacterium | reverse complement strand
CCGGACGAAGGTGAATTTGTAGATTATGAAATAGAGGTAACCTTAAACGCCGACGCAACGATAACGGCAACCGCGGACGTTGTAGACACCTTTCCCACGTCCTTTACTGTGGTAAATTCGGGCGGCGGAACCGTGGCCGGAAATACCATAACGTGGGCCGGAGAATCTTTTACGGGCGGAGTTACGGAGACCTACAATATAAGGCTTCAGGCCGATTACAACGGCACCGATTGTACGGTGGTTATTGAGAACAGCGTCATCGTGACGAACTCCTCAAATGTTTGCGGTGTGTGTTCCCTTGCCGATGTGACAGCCTCCTCGCCTATTATAAGCGACGATATCCTGACGGTGTCTAAAGCGGGGCCCAACTCCCTCCATATAAACGGCACCGCGGAGACCTATACCATAACTATAACGTACGACGGCCCCCTCTGTGATTACGGCTCAGGAAACGAGACGCCCGCGTTGACGGTCACAGATACTTTCCCCATAGACAGCGCTTCAATACCACAGTTGGTGCCGGGGGCCCCGCCTCCCGGGGCATCTGTTGTAGTTAGTTCGCCTACTATCACATGGACCATTAATCCCGGAACTCTCACGAAGGGAGCGCCTTTTACGCTGACCTACAGCGCCCAGATGATTCCCTCCCCGGGCCCCATAGATCCGTGTGACTGTGGACATGTTATCACGAATAGTGTTACGGCTACGATTGATCCGGGGGCGTGTATAACGTGTTCGGAGACGGCGACCCTGGGTATAGCGATAGAGTGTGACGATGAGATTACGGCACCGATAGATGTGGGCAAAACATCGGACGTTGCAACTCAGGAGCTATGCGAGTGTATCACGTACACGAATACTATCGATTTCAATAATGACCTCCTTACATGGTCAGATATAGAAATAGTAGAAAACGCCGACAACAGCCAGTTATTTTTTGGAGGCGGAAATTCCGGCACGGCGCAATTTGAATTTAACGATGTCAGCGCCGGGACCACTGAAACGCTGACGGGAACCATTACCCTTGGAGTTGGTTTTGACCTAGGCACTCTCGGTTTCTCCACTCAGCCGGAGACAAACGACACCCTTACCATAACATATACAATATGTCTGACAAGCGTCAGCACCATTGGCGATTTCGTAAGCTGGACGGATGTAAGTATTGATGGGTACTCCAGTCAATGCCCGGCTGATACCGATTTTCACGAGGGTGTGTGGATAACGGCTATCGAGCGTCCTGCCGATCTTTCCATTGCTGAGTTCTGTCATTATTTTAGTGGTGAATGCTCCTTCGTTATAAGCAAGTGTGAGGAATCAACCTTTAAGTTGGATTTGGATCAGACGAACCCCTCGTACAATGTGGTCGTGGAGGTGGAGCTTCTTGACAACTACTCCTTCGTTGCGGGCACCACCGTCTACAGCGGGATCCTGGCCGGTTATGTGGTGGTGCCTGTATACGATCCTGTCGCCAGCACAGTGACCTGGGACCTCGGGGATATCCCGGGTGCCGGTACGGGGACGATAGAATTTAACGTATATAAGGATTGCGACGACGAGAATGAGATCAGGGCGAATGTAACATTTGAAGACAACTGTTGGACCTCATTTACCGACACAGAACCGTACGAAGCTATAAGGAGCTGGGGCGGAGATCTCCTTGTAAAGAAGACGCCCGAGGTTATTTACGTAAAAGACAGGCTTAATTACCCCACCTGGACTATGTACATAACAAACAGGGGGAGCGGAACGGCATACAATGTAAACGTGATCGACACTCTGGGAACCGGACTGCAATACGATTCTCACACGGTAACGGGTTTAAACGCCGGTCCTCCACCTGCGACTGCGACCTTCACGGCGCCGCCACCCGGCCCGGGAGGCGACATGTCATGGCTGATAAGCTACATCCCCCCGGGAGAGACAGTGGAGATATTGCTTACTGGGGAGGTCGTCGAGTGTTCCAACAGAACGAACAGCGTTGAGGCGCACTGGGGGTGCGGCTCGGTTGACGGGGTGTGTTTCCACTATTGCTGTCAGGACGTTGCCCCGGTAACCTCCAGGGTTGAAGACCTTTCAACCAAGGTATCGATAATAGAGCATTCTTCGACACCGGTAGATTTTTGCGAGGACGACTCCACCGTAACCATTAGATTTCAGAATATCGGGGACTCCAACGCCTACGATATGGTGTTGACTGAGGCCCTCGATGCGAGCTTCGATTATGTAGGTGGGTCTTACACTGTCGACTGCGCGGGAGGCGGAGACTGCTCCACGGCATTTAACGTAGTCGGCAATAGCCTGGTCTGGGAGTTCGATTTTGCAACGAGCGGGGTCGCCATTGCGCCGGGAGAGATCTATTCGATAACCTTCGAGGTGGAGCCGGGCGATTCCCCCATCTGCGACTATACCGACGGGGACGAGATAAATCTCGATCTCCTATACTACCCGCCGTGCGGGGGATCGGGTGACCATGCAACAAACAGACTCGTTACGGAGCTTGCCAACCCCGAGATTACGGTGGAAAAGACACCGGATATCGTGGATACCGAGCCACCAAATAATGTGGTATGGACATTTACACTGAGAAACACGGGTACCTACCTGGCCAGATATATTAAACTCTGGGACACTCTTCCCACAAACGTCGATGGTCCTGGTTCTTTGACAATAGTTCCCCCATTAAGCGGGTCGGGGACCGATGTAGATCCCTGGTTGGTTCCGGACATGAATCCGGGGGATATTTTAATATATACGGTCACGGGAACGGCAAACGAGTTTTGTGATGACAATCTTATAAACACTGCCGAAGTAGAGTGGGGATGCTGTACCATAGAGAGCGACAACGACGGCTCCATTGTAAACTCGATCCCGGTTATGAGCGTTGACAACGCGGTATCCGTAACCGCCGATATGACGAACTGCGGTGGGACCATCGATCTGACCATCGTAAACAACGGCTCCAACGCGTATCTTACCGCATCGACGACGGACCTGACATTCGACACTCCGCCCGGGTATATCCACGACAGCTCTGTAAACACGACAGTTACAAGCACCCACGTAGGCCGTGTATTCCCCTCTCCTGCGACTCCCACATCAGGGAGTGGAACAAATCAAATAAATTGGGATAACAACTTTTTTAATGAAGGATCCGGCGGAATTATATATGCCGGCGAGACGATAACGTTTACCTTCGATATAATACCGGATCCTACGCTGCCCGTGCCTTGGTGTAGAAATGCCCCCGGCGGAACCAGCACAATGACGCTTAACTACGACGACAACAACATTTGTCTACCGCCGGGAACTACATACACCACAACGGATACGGTAAGCATTACCCCGTCGTACCCCGATTTTGATATCACCAAATTGCCTCTCCTGCAGATAATACCCTCAGGCGGCTCGGCCACGTGGACAATCGAGGTGGACGAGGTAAGGGGGGAGGTTGCCGACGGAACAGTCTATATAATAGACACTCTCGGCTCCGACTACGATATGTCGTCGGTTACTCCGCCGAATATTACCGATGCGACAGGGGCTGTTATATCCCCGGTGGTTGTTGGGCACACAATAACGTGGTCGGGCCTGTCTTTTAACGGCGGCGACTCCATAACTCCCTTTACGCTAACGGCGTCTCCGGGGGCAGGGGCAATGGAGGCGAACCTGACAAACGATATTGTCGTCAGGGGTGTGTGTGACGACGGCTGCGTCTATGCGGAAGTTAATGCAACCACGACAAATGTGGGGTACTCAGGAATAACTAAAGATATAACGGAGGCCACGGCCACGATTGGCGAGGAAATACATATAACGATAGATGCTAACTACTTTGGAAGCGCCTCCGGGTATACGAATATCTCTATAACGGATACACTGCCCGCCGGAATGAGCTATGTTGCTGGAAGTGCTGTTTCCACTCCTTCCATTCCGGGCGGAGACGATCCTTCGATATCGGGGCAGGATTTAGTCTGGAATATCCCGGATGCTACAGGCCCAACCAACTACGTCATAACGTTCAGGGCGGTTATCAATGATGTCGACATAAACAACGACGGTGATACCAAGACGAACAATGTTTCTCACACCTACACTGTAAACGGCAATACCTATACCGAGGGGGATTCCGACACGGTCGATATTATAGAGGCGTTCCTGGAGGTTACAAAGGATGAGAACGATCCGGATGATATCGTATCGGCGGGAGATACGCTTACGTATACCATAAGCGTCGATCACGCGGCTTCAAGCAACGCCGATGCCTTTGATGTGGTGATAACGGATGTCGTTCCCGACGGATTTACGGTGAACGTGGCGTCAATTACACCGGCGGCGGCGAGTGTGCTGAACGACACCCCAAACCCCGGCGAGACGACAATAATTTGGAATCCCGTGGATATAGCCAACGGCTCCTTCTTTGAAGTGGACTATGATGTTACCGTTGACTCCGATGTCCTGCCGGATCAGGATCTTGAAAACGAAACCCACGTCGAGTGGACGAGCCTCACGGGATCCCCCGCCGAGGAGAGAAACGGCACAGGCTCCAGCGGCGGCGACGTATGGGACGACTATTTCGTAGACACGACCGACACCGTTACGGTGGATACAACCTCAACGATCACCAAGACCCTCGACGGGGCCTATACGAATGTGATGATAGGCCACCGGATGACCTACACAATAACGGTGGGTCTGCCGCAGGCTACCATCCCGACTCTGACGGTGAACGACGACATGGGCGCCGGGATATACTACGTGACCGGGACGGCAAGCGTAACCTTCCCCAACGGCACCGTATCCGCGATAGCGCCCAGCAATATAATAGGCCCCAACGACGGAACGGCGGCCACGACCCTGCTGTGGGACGATGCGGCCATACCGTCTTTTAACAACATAGACGCATCGAGCGGAAGCCCTCTGGTGATTACGTTTGACGCCATAGTGGCGAACGAGGCTAACGTTGAGGGGATAGTTGCTCCCGTTACCACAATAGATAACCTTGCCAGCTACGATTACACAGATTTCAACGGGACGAGCCATAACGGCTCAGACAGCTCCCGCACCGTTACCGTAATAGAGGCCGATCTCTCGGTGACGAAGGACGAGAGCGACATAGACGATATAGTTGCGGCGGGGGATACGCTTACGTACACGATCAGGGTTGAGCACACAGGAAGCTCCACATCGGAGGCTTTTGACGTATCGGTGACCGACACGATACCCTCCGGGCTTACTTATGCGGGTGGATTAGCGGGAACCGCCGGAAGCGTTCCCGTGGTGGTCAATTTCACGGCCCCCGACACGATAAGTTTTACCGCCGCGAACGTGCCGTTGGGCTCGTATGCAGAGGTGGAGTATAATGTTACGGTGGATGCGGGTGTGATCCCGAACCAGGCGCTGACGAACTCCACACACCTTGAGTGGACGAGCTGGCCGCTAACACCCGGAGCTCCCGCAGAGGAGAGGACCGGGACGGGTGTCGGCCCCAACGACTACTTCCGCGATACGACGGATACGGTAACGGTGGAGGACACCTCCACAATAGATAAGACCCTCGACGGTGCCTACACGGAGGTGAGGATAGGCCACCGGATGACCTACACAATAACGGTGGGTCTACCGCAGGCTACCATCCCGACTCTGACGGTAAACGACGACATGGGTGCCGGGATATACTACGTAACTGGGACGGCCAGCGTGACCTTTCCGAACGGAACCGTATCCGCGATAGCGCCCAGCAATATAATAGGCCCCAACGACGGGACAGCGGCGACGACACTCCTATGGGATCACAATTTAGTACCCTCCTTCAACAACATAGACGCGTCGAGCGGAAGCCCTCTGGTGATTACGTTTGACGCCATAGTGGCGAACGAGGCGAACGTACAGAACGGCCTCGTCATAGGCAACAGCGCGGATTACGAATTCACCGATTTCTTCGGTGCCAGCCACACCGGGTCAGATACCTCCAGAAACGTTACCGTAATCGAGGCGGATCTTACACTGGACAAGTCAAACAGCACCCTTGGAGCGGACGTGGCGGCCGGAGATACGATTACGTACACGATCCGGGTAGAGCACAACATGGGTACAACAACATCTGATGCCTATGATGTGGTGGTGACGGACACGATACCTGCCGGATTGACGTATGTAGGCGGATCGCTTGCGGCGACGGCGGGAAGCGTGGCGCTCGTGACCGATGAAACCGGGGCGCCGGTTATAAGCTTCACCGCGGCAACTATCCCGATGGGCTCGTATGCGGAGGTGGAGTATCAGGTTACGGTGGACACCGGCGTTATACCGAACCAGGCGCTGACGAACTCCACGCATCTCGAGTGGACGAGCTGGCCCGGAACTCCGGGAGCTCCGGCCGAGGAGAGAAACGGCTCAGCCTCCAGCGGCGGCGATGCCTGGAACGACTATTTCCGAGATACCACAAACACCGTGACGGTGGAGACCGGGGCCACAATTAATAAGACGCCGGACGGGGCGATAAGGGACTTCACGATAGGCGTGGCCTCGGGAGTCCTGGATGTAGTGCCCTACACCATAACGGTGACGCTGCCCCACGCCACCATACCTGTCCTTGAAATAACGGATGTCATGGGTGAGGGTATATACTACCAGAACAACAGCGCCACGGTGACATTCCCCAACGGTACCACCCAGAATATAAATCCGTCTCTGACCGCAGGCCCGGGTGATGGAACTGCGGCTTCCACGTATGAGTGGAGCGGCGGGTCCTTCAATGGTGTCAACGCATCCAGTGGTGGCGCTCTGATCATAACCTTTAACGCAGTGGTTGCGGATGTAGATCAGAACGATGACAACGATCTGGTACCGAACAGCGCATCTTACTACTATACGGGAGCCGCAGGATATACGGAAAGCGGAAGCGACAGTGCGGCCAATATCAGGGTTCATGTGCCGGCTTTTGAGACGGTAAAGAATATCGTAAGGATAGAAGAAAAGAACGGTAACCCGAGGGGCGCCCTCAACTTTGCGGAGCCGGGGGATACCATTACTTATACCTACGAGGTGAATAATATAGGGAGCGGTACCGCATCGAGCGTTACAATAACGGACACGCTGCCGGCGGAACTCACCTATGTGACCGGCTCAACGCTCTACAATGGGGTGCCCGCTGCGAATCCATCCGGGGCGAATCCATACACGTGGGCAATACCGGATATAGCGGGAGGTGCCACATTCACCCTCACGTTCGATGCCGTTGTGACGACAAACGTGCTGAACGCCAACCTGTACGACAACGTTGCGACCGTTACCGGACAGGACAATCTCGGAAACACCATACCGACCGATAACTCGCCGCATATTCCGGCGCCGGCGGTAGATAATGACACGGACGATACGGATAACGCCCTGTTTACGGCGGGAGTCCCGGCCCTTACCGTGGATAAGGAGGTTTTGGATATCAACGGCGTAGCCTTCGGGCCGGGGAACAACAGCATCCAACCAGGGGACTACGTGACCTACAGGATGAGGGTCAACAACGTGGGGGACGGGACGGCCTACGAGATAAGGACTATAGACACGCTACCCGTTGGAATCGTCTACGGATTTGGAACTCCGGCGCCGCCTCTTACAGCCCCTAATATCTATTCCGACGCCTCATGGGACGCCACATCATCAACAGCACACCCGGCCATAACGACGGCGGGAGGTCCGGGGGTCAACGAGGTTATAGAGTGGTACCTGCCCACGTTTGACGTGACCCTCGTCTCTGGAGACACCCTCGAGATTACATATCGGGTGTATGTAAACTCCGACATAGTCGAAGGCCTGGTTGCGGAGAACTACGTTACAGGGGCTGGGCTCGACGGCTCGAATGCCGCAATACAAACAGACAGGAGCGCGGATGTACCGGCCGATACGGACGCCACGGACGACGCCGCAACGACGATTTTTACAAACGAGCCGTTCCTGGTTACTGAAAAACTGGTAACGGCCATAGACGGAAACGCGGCAAATAAGACGGTGGCGGTCCACGGAAGCATCGTAGATTACTCCTACACCATAGAGAACGTGGGGCTGGGAGACGCCATAAACGTGAATATCACAGACACGCTGCCTTTGGGATTCGAGTACATAGCGGGAAGCGCGAACATCGGTGATCCGACCACGATCTCCGGCAGAGACCTTATCTGGCTGAACAACTACACGATACTGCCGGGAGCCACACTCACGATAACGTTCCAGGCTCGGGTGACACCGTCGGCTCCGGGAGGAACCAGGATAAATACGGCGGTGACCGACGGTATGGACAGAAACCTCCAGGCCATAATTAGGAACGGATCATCCATAACGGCGGCGGATACGGATTACGACGACATGGATACGGCGGAGGTCTTCGTCCCCGTAAACAATATCGAGCTTAAAAAGGACGCTGACCCGACGAGCGTCAAGAAGGGCGGGATTGTGCGCTACACGGTGACATTTAGAAACAACAGGAAATCCACCCTGTATAACGCCACGTTTACGGACACGATGCCGTCGGGATTCAGATATATCCCGGGCACGACCCTACTTGACGGAGCGCTGTTTGACGATCCTTCCGGATCAAATCCATATACCTGGAACATCGGAACGGTCGCCCCAGAAACTACGGTCGTTTTGAAGTATCATGCAGTGGTTACACAAAGCGCCAAGAGGGGGATAAACGTAAACACCGTGGTATTGGCGGTCGCCGACAGCTCAGGAAAGGTCGAGAAATTGACGGCCGAAGCAAAGGTATCGGTCAAGGGGAAGGCGCTCAAACCGGCGGGTATTCTCCCAGGGATAGGTGGAGGAATACCGATAGAGGTGGGAGAGCTGCCCAGAGAGGAGATACCGGGTGAAGTGGAAGAGAAGAAGAAGGAGAAGAAACCGGCCTGTTGTCTCGGAGTAAGAAAGCTTGTCATAAGATCACAGGATTTCAAGAACACGTTGCCCGGATACCCGGAGATATACTATCAGACGGACATCGCCATGTACGGGGCAACGGAGCTCTTCATGGTCAAAGATTACCTCAATCCGCTTCTGATTGTAAATGGGATCGATCCAGAAGACAGGTACCTGATGACCGGCCTTTACAACAGGATAATAGAGAAGCTGGGAGAATACGCCCAGTACAATCTCGGAAATGTTGTTATGAAGTCGGAGCTGGGAATTCCGTTCGCCTATTCACCGACGATCCTTGAGAAAGTGAAAGAGACGGGCAAGAAGCCGAAGGACGTACTCGAACAGTACCTCCTTGAGATGGCCAAAGAGGCGGGCCTCGACGAGGTTCCCGATATCGAGCCTATCTTTCTGGAGTACTTCGGCTCCTATCCATACCTCGAGGACAAGATAACCAAAGGAAGGCTCGCATGGGAAGAGTCTTTCATGGACAAGAACATAATGCCGGCGGCGTTGGGATTCACGCTGTTGAGGACGTCCTTCCAGATAGATAAATACCTCAAGAGCGAAGACCCGACGGACCGCTTCTTCGGCAGACTGCTCCTCGCCCAGTCTATGGAGAAGACCAAATCCGCCTTTGAGGAACTGGCGGTAACGGCGGAGTTCTCACCGCCTGTAACCTACTTCCCGCACTACAGCAGGATACAGATAGACAAGGGTAAACCGGGGCTGATATACGAGGTGGTCGACGAGGTAAGCACCCTTTACGATCACGTGGCGATGCTCTGGGGACTCTCGAAGCTGAGAAGCGTCCTTATCCACTCAACCGATCCGAAGGCAAGAGAGAACATCGAGACCGTTGATGCAAGGCTGAAGGAGACGTACAAGATAATCGAGAAAATACACTACAATAAAGACGACAAGACCTTCTCAAGCTTTCACGGACCTTCGGGAGAGGCAAGCGAAAATGATAATATCATAAAGGCCTCCGACCTCGGATTCACCGTCCTTGCGCTGAGATCGGTCTATAACGACAACAGGGACCTGAGGCTTAACACCGAAGATCCGAAGAGGAATATCACATACATCGCGGACTTCATGCTCGAAAAGCTCGTCTCGAAAAAAGATGGCGGAGTCTACACAAGCTACGATTATTCCAAGGGTCAGCCGGATACGGGAACGAGGAGGACGCTGGTGGACAACGCCCTCGCGATAAGGGCTTTCCTCACGGCCTACGTGATAACGGAGGACAGGAAATACAGGGAGGCGGCGCTTGCGGTCTACGACTGGATGGTGGAGGAGCTGTGGAAAGAGGAATACCTGATATTTGTGGATGAGGAGGAGTACGACTACGAGGTTATCCTGACGCCACAGTCGATCGGCGCGCTCATAGCGGCCTTGAGGGAGCTTACGCTCAACGGCGATCAGGACAATATATACGACTACCTCGACAAGATGTCTTACACCACCGAGCGTATCCTCGACCAGGCACAGCTCCAGCTGTACGAGAACCGCTTCTTCCCGTGGCACGCACCGCTGACGCTGGTACCGGAAGACCCGAACGGAAGGTCCTACATAAAACCGATCATAACGCCCATAAGGGATAAGGATCATTCAAGGGACCTCGCGCCTATACTCATAAGGAAGATGGTATTGAACCTCACACCGACGGGAGCGATAGCGTCCGGTGACGAGCCGAAGGTATATGACTGGAAGAAGTGGAAGGCGAACCTGAGGTTCGACACACCTGAACTTATCGTCAGCACAAAGGTGGACGATACGTTCGAGACGGATGTAGGAATGTACTTCTCGTCTCTGATATACGACTACAGGGCAAACCTCAAGGGCGAGCTGCCGACGTTCAATCCGTACTTCGCCGATCCGGATATACCCCACTACGCGGCTTACCTGAGCGACGAGGTGGCCGGATTCAACGTGAAGAACCTCACATTACACTCGACAATGGGAGTGAAGCTTACCGAGTCTGATGTCGTAAAAGAGATGGCGAAGAAGAGAAGGGTCTCACCGGAGAAATTCCTCAAGGATTTTGTGGCCAAGAGGGCGCCAAAGAATGAAAAGACAGATAAGTCCTTTGCCGGAAAGATGATAGATAAGGTAAAGGGCAAAATCGGTGCAAAAGAGAGATTCGAAGATATTATCTATCTCGAATATGCGGAGGGCAAGCCCTACTACGAAGAGAGGATCGAAGAGGGATGGTTGGAGGATGAAATAGACGATTCCCTCTATCCGTCGTCGATCGCACAGACGATGATAAGACAGATAGAGCTTCTCGAACAGCTGAAGGATAAGGAGAAATCGGAGCCTTCGGACAAACTGGTCGAAGATACGATGAGGCTAGTTGTGGTCGCAAAACACCGCTTCCTCGTGGATTTGACCGAGAAGATGAAAGAAGAGAAGAGGAGCTACATACCCCACGAGTTTGTATTCAAGTGGGATAAAGAGCTGAAGAAGGAAGTTCCGGTCGTAAAAGACAAGAAGAGCGATCTCTTCGATCAGGTCTCCCTTATCTGGGCGATGGCCCTCTGGAGCAAGAAGAGAGATGAGGGCCTGTTCAACGAGTACGCTGAATACCTCGGCGATAAAAAGGTGGACGAAGAGCTTCTAAACTTCTACGTCAAGGCTCTAATAGATAATCACTACGACAAGAAGAACGGAACCCTGATAACTTCGAGCGTGGATGCGGTGAAGGTAGGCATGGCCCTCGATATCATGACGAGGATAGTAACGACGCTTCCCGAGGGTGAGCTCCACGATAAGATAATGGAGATGATAAAGGCCCAGGCGGATTTCATCATAGATAAGATGATAGACGAGAGGGGAGTCATAGCGGTGGTGAAGCCTGACGGAACCCCCTACGACGAGCTGTGCGAATTCGAGTCGATAGGAACGCATACGATCCCGCTCAACGCCCTCTACAGGACGTACGAAGTAACAGGCGACAAGAAGTATCTCGATACGGCACTAAACGTCTTCATCAAGCTGGACGAAAAGAAATGGGATCAGCAGCTCGGTCTATACCTGTCATCCGGAACGATATACGATCATAAAGGCAAGACGAAGGTGGAGCTAAGCTACACGAATCTCGACCTGATATTCACCATAATGCTCATCTCGGAGCTCCAGCCGTTCATGAAGCAGGAGAAGAAGATCCTGACCGCATACCATATGATCACCTTTATGAACAGGATCCTCGAGATAGGAAGTCTGGAGAGGTATCCCGAAAATGATGACGAAAAGGATGGAGTGAGAAACAGGATCGAGAAGGATGTCTATTCACCGCAGATAATAAGGAGCGTAAAGATCGTCGTTGACGAATCGCCGAAAGACGGCAAGCCTTGCGGGGTATTCACGTTCCTCGTTATCATGGAGAATTTCTGTGTGGATGAATACGAGCTGACGGTAAATAACACACTCACAAGGATAAGGGTAGAGGATACCCTGGCGGAAGGCTTCCACTACGTGCCCGGGAGCACCACGATAAACGGTAAGCACACAGCGGATCCTGTGGGAAGAAAAAAGCTTAACTGGTACGTACCGAGCCTGAGCTACAACAGCAGGGTGGTCTTGAGATATCAGGCCGTTGCAGACTGTGAGATAAAACCGGGCGAATACGAAAACACGCTTGATGTGAAATCCTTCATCTACTACGAGGGAGAGCTCTATCAGTGCGACGAGCTCGGAGTGCACGAGGGCGTGAAGATATCCGATGTACTCTGGACTGAAAGAGAGGAGGATGAGAACTCTATATGTCTCCCATGTAATCTGACGGAATAGGGGGCCAGGGGGGGCAGGAAAAGAATTTCAAGGGGGGGATAGTATTATGAGGTGGGGGATGGAAAAATGTGGGTCAGATACGGGGGCTGTGGTAAGGGGAGGATAATGTTGTGTTGGGGAGGAGGGGGAATATCGGAGGAGGGGGCGATGAGGATAAAGGAAAGTTTTAGGGAAAACTAAAAAAATACCAGGGGGGAAAGATTAATTTTCAACCCTTTTTTTTGTGAAATTTCTATATTCTATAAATTCCACACTACATATCACCCCTTTTAATGACCCAAGCTTTATAAAAGATTTTAAAACCTTCTATTTTCCCGGTCTAATCAACTAAATAAATAGTTCTATTAAAAAGCCGAGAGTTTAACTTCAAAAATCACATTATCCGGTAATCGAAAGGTCGTGATTTCCAAAAAAAGTCTCTAAAACAGCGAAAAAACTCATTTTTTTCTTGACATCCATATTAATTTCCATTAAACTATGCCACAGTGACATAATATGCTGTAATGGCATATTAATTTAATTAGAAATAGATCGATGTTAATTTGCCGGATTTGTTAATTGAAGGTTGGTGGAGATTTATCTTTAGGACAGTAAGGTCGTAAATATTGGATAAAAGGAAATTATGGATTCCGGGAATATTTCAATCGAAGTATTTAAGAGGGAGTGTTGAGATCCATAAAATTATCATATAAGGGTAGTTGAATCATTGTCGAGATTATGGATGAAAGGGGAGAAAAGAAGGAAAAGAAAAGCGGCGCGGAGGCGGCAAGAATCTTGAATATTCCTTACAGGACCCTTATGAGATGGAGCGAGGGAGGTCTCATAAATGTGGAGGGCGGCGGCTACAGGGGAAAGGGAACCCTATGGACGGAGATGAATATAAGAGAGGCGTCGGTAATATATGCGCTGAGAACCGCAAGGCTCAGCCTTCAACAAATAAGGGACATAATGGAATACCTCAAGAGCCTAGGCGAAAATCCTATGTCGTCGGGAGACTTTCTGGTGGTAAAGGGAAAAGACGATGAGCCTAAAGAGATAATAAAATTCGTAAGCACAGGCGAGGCGATATCTCTCCTGAAAAAAACGAGAGGACAGCTGGTCCTTCCCCTCTGGAAGCCGGGGAATAAAGATAAATGAAAATAATTTTTTGGCAATAAAACAGGAGGATAAAATGAGGACTGAAGCGGCGAAAATAATAGAAATAGATCTCGAGGAAAAGCCAGTTTTGGATTCGGACGTCGAGCAGGTCAAGAATCTAATCGACCTTGAAATGCTGGCCAGAAAGAGCGGTATTCTGGTCGCATTTGAAAAAATGAACCCCCACGGAATTCTCGCCAGAGAGAACGGGGATACGGTCATGGTAATCAACAAGATACTTCCTCAAGATCAACAGACCCTCGTTGGTTTTCACCTCTATTGTCGCTATCTCATGAACTCCGAGGAGCTGTATGCATTTAACCTCCCGGATAACTACATCCTGTTGAAGCTGTTTATAGATCTCCACGGAGACCTGTAGAGAAAACCGACGAAATCGGATGGTAATGAAAAAAATTTGGAGGTAAGAATAATGGAAGCAATTGACGAGAGAAATGTCGATCCCACACTCATCGAGACTGTAAAGAGACAGGTAATGGAGGCAAAGAACATCCTGGAGGAGAGTGGAGACGAGATTCCACTTAACGCAGTAAAGGAGCTTCAAGACCACTGCAACCTGTTCAAGTATTTCCCGGAGCTTGAAGAGTTTATATCGAAATCGGGAATCGAAGAGTTGATATACGATCTCCTGAACGGGGGCAGGGCCGTGGCGATGGTACAATAGATCAGAGGAGTTGTTTCTAAAAATAAAGATAGGTGGGAGAGGGAAGTAGAGAAGTCAATTACAATTGATAGAAAAATAATCGGCCCCGTGTAAAGACGGGGCCGATTTTTAGTATGGATAGACAGTTGGATATTACTCCCTTTTAGGCGGCATGGGAACTATAAGGGACACCCTACGGCGGTATTCCTCGAAATCGGCCCCGAAGTGCTCCAGAAGCCTCTTCTCCTCGATCTTCTTGAAATAGAGGTAGGCAAGGGTGAAGAAGAAGAAAAAGAGTAGTATCCCGGAGATAGAGCCGATAAAGATGGGTATTGACAGATAGGCCGTGAAGGCCCCGAAGGCCATGGGGTTTCTTGTGTACCGGTAGGGGCCGGTCGTAACCAGCTTTTCGGTGACCGGACTTATCGTTACAAGACGGTGGTAGTTGAAGGGACCTCCCTTTCCCCGTATGACGAGCATTGCGTTGGCCCAGAAGACGAAAAATAGACCCACGGAAAGAAAGAGGATACCGAAGGGAATCCTGACAGCATCGGTGCCGAAAGTTTCAAAGCCCAAAAGACTATCACAGAAGATATTGACGTGATAGATTGCAAAGGGGATGATAACTCCGTTGAGTCCGAAGCCGAGAAAGAGGCCGAGTATGTGTCTTAGGGATTTCAAGGCAGACCTTTAAAAAACTCAGATTGAATATACAACATGTGGCATGGAGATTCAACCTAAAATTGAAAAAGGCGGGTAATATGACACAAATAGATTGATAACGAAACCTGTTTTGTATATAATATAAAACAAAAAAAATACGGAACAGAGGATATGAAGATATTTATCGTAGATCCACCACAGCAGGTCTTCAAATATTTCATGGGGCATATACCCTCTCCCGCGGTGACCCCGCTGGCGGCATATATGGAGAGAGAAGGTCACGAAGTTGAGATATTGGATGTCACAACCTTCGAGAACTGCTGGGATGACCTGGAGTGGATGATAAGGGAGGGAAAGCCGGATGTGGTGGGCATATCGAACAATTCCACCAACACGGTAAACAACGCCTTTCACACGGCGACACTGACAAAGATGATAGACCCCAATATAGTAGTCGTTGGGGGCGGGGCGCACATGACGGCGCTTCCCGAGGAGAGCCTGAGGGTAAACGGGGATATCGACTTTATAGTGAGGGGAGAGGGGGAGGTAACGTTCTCGGAGCTGGTCAGATGGCTTGAGGAGGGTAGAAAGGACTTTTCCGACATCAAGGGACTTGCATATTTGGACAATGAGAGGGGCGGTGAGTTCGTTCAGACTCAGGATAGGGAGCTGATCGAGGATATAAACGATCTGCCGATGCCGGCATACCACCTGCTGCCGATGCTAAAGGTAAAAAATCCCGAGGACTACACAATGGCGTACAGGTTTCCGACCCTCGGGATGATACCGTATGAATCGATTATGGTCTCGACAACGAGGGGATGCTTCGGCAAATGCCGCTTCTGCTCCGAGACCGCCTTCTGGAACCACACCTGGCGGTCGAGGAATGCGAAGAATATGGTCGACGAGATGGAGCTTTTGAGCAAGGAGTTTAACAGGACCAATTTCTACTTCGTAGATAACGCCTTTAACTGGAGGAGAGAGAGGATAACCGAGTTCATAGATGAGCTCGAAAGCAGGGAGCTTAAGGGGATAACCTTCTGGTACCAGACGAGGGTGGAGCTCTTCTTGAGGGATCTCGATCTGATCGAAAAACTAAAGAAACTGGGTCTTTACCAGATGTCCTTCGGAGTTGAGACCGCAAGTCAGGACATTACGAACAAGTGGGGCAAAAAACAGAAGGTAGAGAATGTAATCAAGGCCATGAAAGCAGCAAAAGAGCATGACCTGGTCCTTCTGACAAACGTAATGTGGGGTCACAGGGAGGACACGGCGGAGACGTTGAGGGACACCTACGAGATGATAAAGGATTACTCGGACATCTTCGCGCTCCAGATATTCACCCCCGTCCCGGGGACGCCCTACTATGAGGAGTATCTAAAAAATGACATGATCAAGGAATATAATTGGGATTTTTGGGACATGTTCACCCCTGTCGTCGAAACGGAGTCGATCCCCCACGAACAGATGTTGAAAACGGTGGAAAGGATACAATCGAGGTTTCACTTGAGGCCGAAGATACTATACAAGACGTGGTTTTCAAAGAATCCTTTTATAAGGAGAAACTATCAGACAACGATGGAGATTGTAAAGAGGACCCTCTCGAATACGCTCCACGAGGTGCAGACGAATTACCGTCCCTTTGAGGACTTCATCGAGGAGAAGGGATATTCAGTTGAGAAGACGATAAAGGGGACGTGCATAGTTAAGGGGAGGGGCAGGGGAGAAGGGGGAGAGAGGGGCGGAGGAGTTATGAGGGAATCGGCCTGAATTGGAAAATCGGAGCCTTAAAGGTTCGTGTGGTAAGAGGGTGGCGGTAATCTATGGTCTATATGTTGTCTATCGACAAAAAAACGTAATTCGAGGAAGATGAGAGTACTTATTGTCTCGGCAAACAGAGAGCTGGTCCCTGATCCGGTTTTCCCGCTGGGTGCGGCCTATATCGCCTCCGCGGTCAGAGAATCGGGTCACGACACGGAAATTCTGGATGTATGTTTCGCCGATGATATATCAAGCACGGTAAAAGATAAAATATCATCGTTTGAACCGGATCTCGTAGGTGTTTCCATAAGGAACGTCGATAATGTCGCCTACCCCTTGGTCCTGACCTATGCCGAGGGACACAAGTATATAATAGACGAGATCCGATCATCCTACTTAGGCCCCATCGTGATGGGGGGGCCGGCCTTTACGCTTATGCCGGAGGAGTTCCTCGATTTCACAGGGGTCGAGATGGGGATACTGGGTGAGGGGGAGGATGCGATGGTAGAGCTCGTCGAGGCTATGAAGAACGGGGGAAGCCTGAAGGGGGTCCCGGGGCTTATAGTTAGGGAGGGGGGAAGGACAAAACAGCGAAACGGGAACGGGACAATGGTCGACGTCAACAAGTTAGGCACCCCCGCAAGGGATCTGCTGGACAGCGCCGCGTACCAGAAATGGGGCGGCATGGTGGGAATACAGACAAAGCGGGGATGTCCCATCGGCTGTATATATTGTACGTATCCGGTCGTTGAGGGAAAGGGGATCAGGATGAGGGATCCGAGGGGAGTGGTCGATGAGATAGAGAAGACCAACAAGGAGTACGGGGCTGACACATTTTTCGTTGTGGACAACGTCTTCAACAATCCCCAAGAGCACGCAATAGAGATAGCCGATGAGATCAAGCTAAGAAAGATGGGTCTCAGGTTTTCGGCGTATTTGAATCCGGGTTTTGTATCGGAGAGGCTTTTGGGGTCGCTGGCGGACGCCGGTTTCACCGGAATCGATTACGGCGTGGACAGCCTCTCGGACGGGGTACTCAAGAACCTGGGAAAGAACTTCACGAGGGATGATGTGGTAAGGGCGGTTGAATTGACAAAGGGGATGGACATGGAGTGCTGCCTGAGCATGATATTCGGAGGCCCGGGGGAAACTCTCGACACGCTTAAGGAGACCGTCGATACAATCGACGAGATCGATCCAACGGCGGTATTGGCAATCGTTGGAGTCAGAATATATTCCGGGACAGGGATGTACGAGATTGCAAAAAGGGAGGGGGCGATCGATAACGATGGTGTGGGGTTGAAGCCGACATTCTATATATCTCCCGATGTGGCGGATGAGGTGGTGGGATATATAGCGGAGGTATCGCTGAAGCACAACAACTGGCTCTTTCCGGGGCACATGATTATGGCCGGCCAGCAGCTCACCCCGGATCAAAAGCCGGAGAGGTACGATCAAGGCCCACTCGCGGATTTCAGAAAACAGGGGATCAAGGGCAACCTGTGGGAGATGTTCGGCGCTGTGAAAAAGTAGATATACTTTTCACGGATAATAGAGAACGGGCAATAGTTTGTAAGACAGGGCTGTAGCTTATACTTATACCATAACTTATATTTATAATATATGAACATTATCTTTATCTCATCCATATACCCGCCTGAGTCCGGCGGGCCCGCAACCTACGTCAGGAGGCTGTCCCAGGACTTCCACAGTAAGGGACACAACGTGAAGGTCATCGCTCTCTCCGAGATCGAGAGGGATCCAAACGACCCCCCATATTTAATAAGGATATCAAAAAAGGGCACGATAGTCAGGAGGTCATTCAGGCTGTTCTGTGCCGTTCTGAAACACGGCAGGGACGTGGATATACTTTACGACAACGGTGGTCCCTGGGATACGGGCTTCCCCGTTCGATGGGCAAATTATTTTTTGAGAAAAAAACTGGTAACCAAGGTTGTCGGGGACAATGTATGGGAATACGTGCGAAGAAACAGGTTGACCGATGACGGTATTGATGAATTCCAGGGTAAGTTTTACGGTTTAAAGATAGCTTTTCTAAACTACATGAGAAATACCTCTACAAGGAGTGCGGATCTGGTTATCACTCCGGGTCACTATATGGCGGATCTGGTGACCGGCTGGGGTGTAAAGAGGGAAAATATCTCGGTTATTCACAATGCGGTGGATTTGAGCGACGGGAAACCGGAGATACCGGAGATCATAAAAAGGTGTGACGGGGCAAAAAGGATTATAACGACTGCCGCAAGATTGGTGCCCTGGAAGGGTATAGACGGCATAATTAGGGTGGTCGCCCAGCTTGAAGAAGGCGTCTATCTTCTGGTGATAGGTGACGGACCGGAGCTCACAAACCTGAAAGAATTGACGAAGGCTTTGGGAATTGACAAGAGGGTTATTTTTACCGGTCGTGTGGCGCAGAAAGAGGTCCTATCCCTTCTCTCGTATTCCGACGTTTTTGTCTTGAATACGGAGTATGAGGGACTTCCTCATATTGTACTCGAGGCGTTCTCCGTCGGCGTTCCGGTGATTGCTACCGATATCTGTGGAAATCCGGAGGTGATCGAGGACGGTAAAAACGGTCTGCTGGTTCCGGCAAAAGATGATGAAGCACTGAAGAATGCGATACTGAGACTGATCAACGATACAGGATACTCAAAGAAGCTGATTTCAAATTCAAGGGACAGGCTTCAGTATTTCGGATGGAACAGGCTCTTCGGAGAAACAGAGAGGGTCTTCGACAGGCTTTTCAAAGGTATAAAAATATTGTTCATTGCATCGATCTACTATCCTGAATCGGGCGGACCGGCCACGTACGTGAGGAACCTCGCCCACTACCTTTATCAGGAAGGACACAAGGTAAGGGTGATTGCATTGTCCGAGGTGAACAAGTTGGCGGACGATCCCTTCTACCTCTCGAGGATTCAAAAGAGGGGGAGTATTTTCACGAGGTCTCTGAGGCTTTTTATGACAATTATCAAGCATGGCAGGGATTATGACCTCCTTTACGACACGGGCGGCGGCCCCTGGGATACGGGCCTTCCGGTTCAAATGGCCAATTTTTTCTTGAGGAAAAGGCTCGCAATAAGGATAGCGGGGGATATAGTATGGGAATACGCCAGGAGAAACAGAATAACAACGGACGGACTCGACGAATTCCAGTTAAAATCATACGGCCCCATAATTAGGATTATGAAAATTATCAGAAATTACTTCGCAAGGAGCGCCGACCTTGTAATATCGGGAAGCAACTACGTTGCGGGATTGACCAGGATCTGGGGCGTAAATAGCAAAAGGATATCGGTGACCCACAACGCCATAGAGATAATAGACCCGAAAAAAATACCGACGCCGGAATTTGAAAAACCGAAGGGAGCGAGAAAGATCATTGCCACAATCGCCCGCCTCGTTCCTTGGAAGGGGATAAACGCCCTTATAGAGGTGGCTGCGGAGTTTCCGAAAGACGTCCATCTCTTGATAATAGGTGACGGGCCCGAGAGAGAAAGACTGACAGATTTGGCGAAATCTTTGAAGGTGATCGATCGGATTCACTTCATCGGGAGGGTACCTAACGAACAAATAATATCGTTTTTATCCTTCGCCGATGTCTTTGTTCTGAATACCGAATACGAGAGCCTCGCCCATGTGATTATCGAGGCGTACAACGCGGGTATCCCCGTGGTGGCCACGAATATCACGGGCAATCCTGAGATTATAGATGACGGGAAGACCGGGATCTTGGTTCCGTTGAAGGACAACGGTGCGCTTAAAAAGGCGATAGAGAGGATAATCATGGATGAAAAATTCGCCTCAAAGATTGTCAGGGCGTCAAAGAAAAAACTCCCCTATTTCGGCCTCGAAAGGCAGTTAAAGGAGTCGGAGGAGCTCTTCAAGGATTTAATAAGGGGGAAGGAAGAAGAAAAAGGAGGGCCGTCCAGGCAAGAATATTAGAAAAAGCTCTAAACCTACCAGGGATTTCTAAACCACTCGATAAATTTTTCAACGCCGTCTTTCATAGAGGTATTCGGATCATAACCCAAAAGCCTTTTTGCCTTTTCTATATCCGCAAACGTGCGTTTCACGTCACCCGGCTGGCGGGGCATCATGACCTTTTCGGCCTTCCTTCCCAGGCCCGATTCGATCAATTCGATCAGCTCCAGAAGGTTAACCGGCACCGACTCCCCCAAGTTTATCAACTCATAGAGGGGCGATGTCTCTGATGATATTAAGTTCAGGGCTCCAAACAGCCCGTCTATTATATCGTCGATATATGTGTAATCCCTGCTCCCCTTCCCCTGGTCGTACACCTCGATTTTGGACCCGTTGTTTATGAGTCTCGTGAACTTGTGGATCGCCATGTCCGGGCGCTGTCTCGGCCCGTATACCGTGAAGAAGCGAAAGCAGAGGACCTTCAGGTCGTACAGCTTGTGATAGGTATAGCACAGCTCCTCGCAGCACTTCTTGGTAACGCCGTAGGGAGATATCGGCATGGCCATAAGGTCGTCCTCCAAAAAGGGGATATTGGGGCAGTCGCCGTAGACGGAGGATGAGGAGGCGAATAGGAGGTCTTTTATCTCAAGCTCCTTCATCGCCTCGAGGATGTTGTTCGTGCCCAGGACGTTTACCTCTTGATATAGGAGGGGACTTATTATGGAGGGTCTCACACCAGCTTTTGCGGCGAGGTGTACGACAAGATCCGGGGAGACCGACTTGAAGGAATCCATTACAAAATTGTAGTCTCTGATATCCCCTTCAAGGAGCTTGAAACCGTCTTTCTTTGAGAGGGATTCGATGTTTCTCCTCTTTATCGCTTTGGGATAGTAGTCGTCGAAGTTGTCGATCACAAAGACCTCACTCCCAAGGGAAACGAGCCTCTCTGACAGGTGCGATCCGATGAAGCCCGCGCCGCCGGTAACCACTACTTTTCTAATATCTTTTGACATTGCCTTTTTTACATACGAAGGTTAATGAAACAGACTGAAACCGGATGGATAAATCGGCCGTCATCTCTTTCTTCTCATGGTGTATATTTTGCTTTTATCAACGCCGAGTTCTGTTAGAGAAGAGATCCTCTCACTCACGTCTTCCGTGTGAAGCATCAGAACGGCATCGAAGTCAAAGTCACCGATCTTCGAGAGGTTTGAGATTTCCATCTCGAGACAGCGGCCGCCGCCCTTGTTGTCCACGATGCCGGCAATATCGATCTCGTTCACCCTTGAAAACAGGACCGCAAGCTCCGCTATCTCGCCCGTGCCGTAAAGAAGGATATTGTCAACGCCGTCAACCCTTATCTCGATTAGCACCTCCTGAAGGGAATCCTTGAGCTCCCTGTAGAACCTGAGGGAATACCTGAGGTACTCGTAAGTGAGCCTGGTCTTTTCGGCTATCCCCTTCGGGGTGAGTATATACTTGACGCGGTGGGAGGGGATGGTGGTGGCCTTGAAATACCCCTTCTCCACGAGCCTCTTTATGAAGCGGTTGACAAGACCGACAGAAATATCGATCCTCTGGGAGAGGGTCCTCTGGCTGATGGTGTTGTCCCTCTCGATCTCCTCCATTATCCGAAGGGTCCTTATCTCTTCTCTGTCCACGTCGTTCTCCAAAACGTTCAACAAGTAAACAATATCAAGTATTATCGGTTTTGTCAAAAAAAATATGACGCGAAATGACTTTAAATCGGCCGAAGGACTGTAATTACAAGACATTAGAAATATCAACTTGCAGTCCCACCCAATATTGGGTATACTCTGAAAATGCTTTTTTTGAGGAAAATGTCTTGGCGCACCGCATACTACACATTCAGAAGATAACGGGGATCAGCGGCTCGGAGAACCACCTTATCGACCTAATGTCAAAACTCGACCGAAAGAGATTTGAGCCGATCTTCCTTGGGTTGGTAGAGCCGGATAATCGGGTGGACGACTACTTCGACATACTAGAATCGAGATCGGTTAAAGGTGAGAGGATAGAGATCAGGTCGCACCTTGATCTCTCGTGCCTGATGAAGATTGTGCGGTTCATCAAAAATGGAAATTACGATATAGTCCACACGCACCTGATACACGGCGACATCTACGGCATCCTGGCGGCGGTGATGGCCGGAGCGCCCCACATCGTCTCCTCGAAGCACGGCTACGACAACTACGACAGTACGAGCCATTTCTATAAAATAAACGGTTTGTTGAGCCCGTTCGTGGAGAGGGTGATAACTATCTCCGACGCCCTTAAGGAGAAGGTCAACAAAAGCGACATGATCCCGAAGAGGAAGATGGTGACGGTCCATTACGGCCTAGACTGGGAAGGGTATCTGAAAAAGTCGACCGCAGCGGGAGAGAAGGTGAGAAAAGAGTTGAATATAAAAAAAGGCACATTTACGTTCGCGTCCGTCGGGAGGCTGGTGGATGTCAAGGGTTACCCATATCTAATCGAGGCGGCGGCGAGGCTTAAGCAGGATGGATATAAGGACTTCGCCGTACTCGTCATGGGCGACGGCCCGTTAAGGGAGGAGCTTACCGAGAAGGCGGAAGACATGGGTGTAGGGGGGGAGGTCAGGTTCCTGGGGAGGCGTGAGGATGTCTCCTCAATCCTCTCGGTATCCGACGCCTTCGTCCTGCCGACGCTGGGGGAGGGGTTCGGCCTGGTCCTTCTCGAGGCTATGGCCCACAGGCTCCCCGTCGTGTCGACGGCGACGATGTCCATACCCGAGATCGTTGTTGAGGGGGAGACGGGCTTACTAGTCCAGCCCAAGGATTCCGAGGGGCTTTACAAGGCAATGGGGCGCCTCATGAAAGAGCGGGCCGCTTCAAAGAAAATGGGCAAGGCGGGATTCGAGCGGCTGAAGGAGAAGTTCACGATACTGGAGATGGTCAGAAAGACGGAGGAGATTTACGCCGAAGTTCTTGGGATTTAGAGATAGGATTGGATGATTAGCTGGATATTGGAAAGAGGGTTAGTCATATATTGTCCAGTAAATATTCAGGATTGCAATAAGTATTACTTCCTTATTTCCAATGCATAAAGATAACTATGTTTACCCCCGACTCCGAAGTAGATAATACTATCATTAACAACGCTGAATGACATTATACGACCTTCCGTTTCATATCTCCACATTAACACACCATTTTTGGAATTTATAGCATAAATATGATGATCAT
>CAZIWT010000048.1:289-24168 GCA_964542895.1 uncultured Thermodesulfobacteriota bacterium | reverse complement strand
GCACTATCCAGTAGGGGCGGCTGACGGCGCACTCGTGGACGAACTCGACCGCCTCCTCCGCCACCGCAGGCGCGATGTAGAACGTGGGTGAGAGGTCGATATTTCTCGCCCCCTCCACCCCCTCTTTTATCGCAAGCTTCTGCAGGCCCGTCCCGGGGAAGATCCTGATCCCCACCATGGCGTGGTTCGCCGTGGGGGATAGATCGTCCAACAGGTCGACGGTCTCTTTCATCGTGTCCACCGTCTCGCCCGGCGGCCCCGAGAAGACACACTGTACGGAAGTTTCTTGACTTTTACGACTTAGAGGATGCCTAATAAAAAATGCCGTATTAGGAACGCGATTCCAAGACACAGTACAGTAAAGATCCACGGGATGACAATTTTTTTGAAAGTCGTTCTAATAACCCACTTGAGAATCGGTAGGGCGATCGCGGCATATAAGACAACCCATATAAGAAGGTTTGTCCCGATAGTGTCTCCGGTGATAGAGAAAACAAACAACAGCAAAAAGCCGCTCACAAAAGCCACAAAGAAGGATCGCCAAAGCGTGTTTTTCTCGATATGCGCCAATCGCGCCCCAAGATAGATCGAAAGAGTGCTGGCCAAAATCCATACAAAAAAAAGAATAAAGCCGATAAAGAATTGTTTTTCCTCCATAATAATCCCCCTAAACAATATATAATGCATCAGTCACGAGTTTTCTTTTCATTTCTATTCTAACTTTTAACCACCCTCCTTTTCCCCCTCCGGCGGCTTTCCCATCATCTCCCAGAGGGGGCCCTTGATGCCCTGCATCCTGAAGGGGGCGCCCAGGCCGCTGTCGTAGCGCTGGGGCTTGAGCATCCCGGAGAAGTCCTGGCCCGCCATCACCATCTGCCCCGGCACTATCCAGTAGGGGCGGCTGACGGCGCACTCGTGGACGAACTCGACCGCCTCGTCCACAACAGCCGGCGCGATGTAGAATATCGGGGAGAGATCGATGCTTTTCGCCCCCTCCATTCCCTCTTTTATCGCCAGCCTCTGGAGGCCCGTCCCGGGGAAGATCCTGATCCCCACCATGGCGTGGTTCGCCGTGGGCTGTAGCTCGTCCAAGAGGTCGACCGTCTGTTTCATCGTGTCTTTCGTCTCCCCCGGCGCCCCGAAGATAATATTGAGGCACGTCATGATGCCGACCGATTTGGCCATCCTGACAGCGTCGACCACGTCTTTTCTCGTGAAGTTCTTCCCCAGCCTCTTGAGGATCGGGTCCGCCAGGCTGTCCGCCCCCAGATCGACGCCGGTCACCCCGGCGCGGGCGAGGTCCTCCAGAAGCCCCTCGTCGATGAATGCCGGAGAAAAGTAGGCCGATAGGCGAAGGGTAAGGCCCCTCTTTATTATCTCCCGGGCGATCTCTCTGGCGTGCTCCGGCGGGTTGTTGAAGACGCTGTCCACGATGAAGTAGGTGTCCACCCCCCATTGATCGAGCGAGCGCTCCATCTCGTCGACAACGGCCACAGGATCCCTCAGCCTTATTGATTTCCCCTCGACCACCGGGTAGGTGCAGTAGATGCACCCGATGGGGCAGCCACGCTTCGTCTGGACGCTCCCCATCCCACCCCACTTCAGGTATGCGGCGTTGTCGCAGAGGTCACCGGCGGGAAGGGGCACACGGTCGAAGTCCTCGATTATGCGGGGAGGGTTGTTTATCTTGAGCTCTCCGTTTTCGGTCACGACCAGGCCGGGGACGTCTGATAAGCTCCCGTTCTCCGAGAGGGCGGAGAGAAGCCTCACCATTGACTCCTCCCCCTCCCCCACGATTCCGGTCGTCTCGTTAACGTAGGTGAGCATATCGACCGGCATCATCGTAAAGCCGGAGCCCCCGAGGACAAGAGGGCCGGAAAAGGAAGACCTGATTGCCGCGACAATCTCTTTCGTCTCGTCTATGTAAGAAAGGTAGAGGGGATAGGCGACGTTGTCGATGTTTCTGATCGACACCCCCACGACCTCCGGCTCAAACGAAGCGATCTTATCCCCGACCGCCTTTTGCATGTCATCGACAAAAACCACGTCCAGGATATCTACTTCGTGGCCCGCCTCCCTTACGGCCGCCGCAACGTATGCCGCCCCGATCGGGTAGACCGGGTCTGGCGTCACCTCCAGGTTCGCCGAGACGATAAGCGTCCTCATCCACTCCTCCTGATTTTTCACATTATCCGCATCAACCGCTTCAACTTACACTATTTACATCGCCCTGTAAAGTCCTTGTAAAACTCCTGTAAAGCCCCTTTAAATCCTTTCACTTCCAGTCCCCGATTATCACGAACGGCGCCCAGTAAAAGGGGTGTTTGTACTTCTCCTTCGATTTCAACCTGACCTGCGCTTGTTTAAGGGCGTCAGGCTTGTCCATGCCGGATTTGAGGTTTTTGTAGAACTCGACCATCAGCTCGGCGGTCGAATCGTCCGAGACCTCCCAGAGGGTGACGACAAGCGACGGCGTCCCCGCAAAGGTAAACCCCCGGGAGAGGCCGATAAGCTCGTCTCCGCCCGTCACCTTCGCAAGGCCGGTCTCGCAGGCGGAGAGAACGACCAGAGACGTCTTATTCAGGTCGAGGCCGAAGAGCTCGTGGACCATAAGGACCCCGTCGTTTTTACCGTCCTTGGCGAGATAGAGGGAAGAGAGGAGTGGATCGTCCTCCTTAAATTTCCCGTGGGACGCAAGGTGGATGACGTTGTAGCTGGAAAACTTCTCCTTGCCCACGGTCTCCGTGGCACGATCACCCACGTATATCTCCACATCCCCCATTACCGCTCTGATTTCCTCCACCTCCTTCTCCGCATAGGGGAGGGACGAATGCTTTGTCTTCGGATTTCCAAAGGCCAGAACCCTGCCGCCGACCCTTTTTCTCTTCTGGACGATAAACCTCAACACGCTGGCGCTGGGGTCTATAATAACAGCGTACCTGTCTACAAGATACTTTTCCCCGTCGTAAAGCGCGTTGAAGGGGAGATAGTGGAGCGGCCCGTGGGGAATGATTATGAGCTTTTTACCCTTGACGTCTTTCAGGGCCGAAGAGAGGAGCAGATCGTACAGCTCTTGGGATTTGGACTGGAAGTCATCGAGGTCAAATTTCAGGAGGGAATCGCGAAGCCCGTTTACCCTCTCGTTGAGGGAACTCCTGCTTACTTCAATCTGATGCAGGTCCATCCCTCCCTTATCGAGGGAGAAGAGAATGACCTTTTCTTCCGTAGTGAAAAACTCGATTATGCTTACACCCTCCGGGATAAATCTTTGAACCTCCTTTAAGGTAAGGGGATTAACCGACACGAGGGACGCGAGCTCCGGGCTCTTGGCCTGAATCTCCCTTATCACGGAGCTGTATCTCCTCTCTATCTCGTCGATCTCCCGGTTCATATCCTCCAGGGTCGACCGGGTCTTTGAGACCTCCCCCGACGACCTCTTTTCGCTCAAGACCATGAGCTTGTGCCTGATCTCCCTCTCCTTTTTAAGGAGTTCCCTGTCGGTCGCCCTTCTGACCTCCGGCCTCTTCGTTGCGAGCATATCGAGAAAGGCCCTGGAGCGCGCCCTCTCCACGTAGTTGAAGGCATCCCCCACCCTTCCCGTCTCAAGCAGAAGCTCTATCAGCTCTTCATAGACCTCCATCTTCCCCTTGGCAAAGGATACCTTGTGCCCCTCGCTCTTAAGCCCCGTCCTTATCGACTCGAGGGCGTTTACCGACATAATGTAATACTGGATCGCCTTATCCTTCTGGCCCAGTCCCCTGTAGGACCTTCCCATCCCCCAGGCGGACAGATACACGTTTTCGACATTTCCGATCTGCTGGGCGATTAAGAGCGCCTTTTCGAGACTCGAGACTGCCTTGTTGTACTGCTTCATCCTCCAGTACGCCGCACCGATATTAAGGAGTGTTGTCCCTTTGGTATCCAACTCCCCGATTTCGTCGAAAATCTTATATGCCTCATTAAAAAAGGATAAGGCCTTCCCGTATCTGCCTGTTCTCCAGTATACGCCCCCCAGATTGCTGAGGGCGGCGGCCTTGCCCGGTTTTAAGCTTAACTCCCGGTTTATCTTGAGGGACTCCTCAAGAGAAACAATCGCCTCGTCGTATTTATCGATATCCGAGTATATCACCCCCATATTGGCGAGGACAACGGCAGTTGTCTTTTTATCGCCTATCTTCCTGAATATCTTCAGCGCCTCCTTGTAGTAATCGAGCGCCTTTTCGTGTTGCCCCAGATTCGTATATACGAGGCCCAGGTCATTCAACCCGGCGGCTATCTCCGATTCGTCTCTGATCTCTCTCCTTATCTTGAGGGAATCGTTGAAATATGTAAGGGCCTTTTCATAGTCGCCGGTTACCCGGTAGAAGTCCCCTATATTTCTGAGAATTGCCCCCGTAGTTGTTTTATCCTTTATCTCTCTGCTTATTTCAATCGCCTTTTTAAAATAGGGAAGGGACTTATCGTAATAACCCATCATAAAATAGATCATGCCTATATTGGAGATGGCCCTTATCTCCCCCTCTTTATTATCCTGCTTCTCCCATTGCAACAGGATCTCCTCGAAAATGGGCAGCGCCTTTTTATATTGACCCAGCTCCGTATACACAACCCCGATACCGAAGTTGTTGTTGAGAATAAAGGATTGGTTCTCCTTCTCTCTTGCCAGCTTGAGGCTCTTTTGATAGTACTCAAGGGACTTGTCCAAATCTCCGAGGCTGTTATAGATAAGGCCCATGTTGTAGAGGATCGATATCTCCATCGTATTGTTGCCGAGCTCCTCGATTATCCCAAGCGCCTCTTTCGTGTAAAGAAGGGCATCGTCGTATTTATCCGTGTTCAGGTAAACCTCGCCGATTCCGGCCAGGATCACACCTTCAATCGTCCTTATCCCCGCGCCTTTGAATACAGGAAGGGCCTGCTCGAGATATTCCAGGGCCTTTTCGTCTTCCTGTTTTTCAAGATACTTTGCGCCTTTTACAAACAGGCCGATCCCCTTATCCGCCCCGTCTACGATCCCCCTCAGGGAGTCGAGGGCGTCCCTGTAATACTTGAAGGCCTCTTCCGACTTTTCCATCTTCCAGTATATATCGCCGATGTTTATCATGGCCCTCGCCTCGCTTCGGCGGTCGTGAGTTCCCCCCAATATCGGGAGCGCCTTCTTAAAGTATGACAGCGCCGTATCAGTATCGCCGGAGGCAAGATATATCTCGCCAAGAGCAAGGAGGATATCCCCGGTCGATCCCGCCTCTTTCATCTCCTCGAGTATCTTGAGCGCTTCTAAAAGATGTGGAAGTGCCACGTCGTATTTATTCAAGCCCCAGTAGGTCAGGCCCAGGACGTTTAGAGAATAGCCGATCCCCTTTCTGTCCCCAACTCCCTTCAAATATTTGAGGGCCCCCCCGGCGTATGATAGGGCTTCCTCATATTCGCCCATCTTGCGGTACACCTCGCCGATAGCAATGTGGACGTAATAAACGGCCATCCCGCTGCCGTTCTCTTTGAAGATCCTTTCCGCCTTTTTAAAGTAATCTATTGCCGAGGTATAGTCATATTTTGAGGCGGAGTTCAATCCCAGAGAATAGTATTTTTTCGCGTCTTCTATCGTCTCCGAACCGGCTGTTGCAGCCGAAGTAAAAAAGAAGATAACCGCGATTAAAATAACTGATAGCTTTTTCATAATGTTTTCCCCGCAGAAAACATGTTGTGTCAGATTAAAAAGGGGGTAAATTTTCAACATACCCCCTACCCATCTCTTCTCTCTTTATCCCCTTTTCCAGAATAAATCTAAAGATATACATATTATACTGCTTCGTATTCATGTTGTCAAAAATAGTATATATAAATACGACGCCGGCCCGTTGAGCACACAAGTAAGATGTAATACGATTGGCTTGCCCTGCATTTCCGCCATTTATCCCCTCTTTATCTTTTCATAATCGATCGATACAGTATCACTTTTGACGAATTAGATGCGCGCCCTGATTGCCGCCTTTTTCAAATCTTTTTTTAAAACCAGAGGTTTTTTGACTTTTCGGGCTTTCAGGTGTATCATATAAGAAAACCTTAGAGAAAGGGTAATCTTTCTTTGAAAAATCTGAAAGTCAAACGGAGATACTATCATGAAAAAGATATTTACCTTCCTTTGCGGCTGTATATTGGCGATCTGGCTCTTTTCCAATCCGACCGAGGCGTTTGAAAAAAAGGTTTTCAATAAACCGGGCACCTATTATATCAGCGCCTCCATCAACGAAGGCTGTTCTCCCAGCCCCGCTTTTTTTGAAATCGGAAGCGGCCTTACAGCCTCCGGTTTCAAGGTTGCGGGAATCAGCCCAGGAATCAACTGCCTTACCGGGGCCCGGGCGGACACCCAGGGTTTCCAGATACAGGCGGGACCCATTATATACAGAGAGTCGAAGTTTCTGAACAATCCGCCTTCAATAAGTCCTGCGCCCCTTTCCACGATCACCCTCTCCCCCGGCCCTACGTACACCCTTTCCGCCTACGGCGGCAGGAGCGCATACGTCGTCCTGGAGTTTAAGGTCACGGGCGGCTTGACAACGCCCCCAGGCAGCCCAGGGACAATCCCGGGAACAACGCCCGCTGCTCCGGGCACGACTCCCACGACCCCCGGCATGACCCCGACAACACCCGGCACAACCACGACGCCCGGATCCACGCCGGGAGGGGGGACCGTCTCCGGGCCGAAGACCTTGGAGGGGAATTGGAACACCGACTGGTGGGGGGTTCTGACAATCAGCATCAACGGCAGCAACGTGACCGGGACCTATGTGGAGAATCAGGGCAGGATAAGCGGGACGCTCTCCGCCGACGGGAGGACTATAAATGGATGGTGGTCGGAGGCGCCGTCTTACCAGAGGCCCGAAGATGCGGGAATTTTCAATATCACGCTGTCTCCGGACGGAAGCTCCATCTCCGGCGGCTTTCATTTTGGCGAGGCCAAGCATGAATTCAAGATAACCGGCACAAGAGTGAGATAGCGGAAGCATCAAGCGAAAAATGCCAACATAGAAGGCTCTCCCCCTTGACAAAGCTCCCAAAAAAGTGAATGATACCGCTATGGCCCCTATGAATATTGACATCGGACTGGAAAGGGAGCTTCAATACCTCGCTCTGCAGGCGAAGTGGACGCGGCCGATGCGCCTCGACCTATACCGGCGGGCGGGGCTTACCAGGCGAAAGAAGATCGCGGATATCGGGTGCGCCGACGGCCTGATCACCGCCGAGATCGCCGGGAGGACAAAGGGTGAGGTCGTGGGGCTGGACACCTCGGCAGACGCAATCGCGCGGGCGCGGGAGAAATATCCTAATATTGAATTTAGAGTCGGTGATTTCCAGAAACTCCCGTTCAGGCGGGGGAAGCTTAACGCTGTGGTCACCAACTTCACACTGATGTGGGTGGAGAGGCCGGAGCGGGCGGTGGCGGAGGCGGCAAGGGTGTTGAAAAAGGGCGGGGTCTTTCTCGCCACGGGGGAGCCGGACTACGGGGGCAGGATCGACCTCCCCGAGGAGCTGTCGCTGAAAGATTTCTGGACCGACATCATAAGGGAAAAGGGGGGAGACCCGCACTTCGGGCGGAGGCTCGTGTCGCTGTTTCGCTCGGCCGGCCTGAAGGACGTGGAGGCGGGCGTCCATCCCTCCTTCTGGACGGGTGAGGAAGGGGGCGACCTCGAAATCTACATGGACGACCTGAGCTGGTGGCTGACCAAAGCGGGCAGAGACCCTAAGCCCGTTATCAAGCGGGAGCGGGCGGCGATAAAAAGGGGGTTGCGCTTAGTCTTCATGCCGGTTTTCTGGGCGATGGGCTTGAAATAAGATGATGGTGGAAAGCCCCCAACGCCTAATCCTTCGTGCGTCTGAACTTGCGGTTCATGGCGAGGATGAAGAGGGAGAGGAGAGTGGCCGTAATTAAGGTTTGAACCCCCTTTATAAATGGAATGATAGGATGTACTTTTACACCAAAAAGTGGTTTTATCCTCCCTATTGTCATTACATCCAGGCTGATCATCAATCCATTGCATAAATCTTTGAGGAAACATATTGATGTTTTTGGGGGGTAAACTATACCAAAACACTTATAAATGATACCAAACAGTAAAAGTATGAAGAGCAGCCACCCCGCCGCCCAAAAAGGCCTCTCTCCGTAAAGGGAGACTAATCTATAGAACCATAATAAAATCCGAAATCTACGCTTCTCAAATTTCTCCCTTCTTCTCCTCATCTCCATCATACCGGCGAAGAAGTCCCCCGCCTCGTGATAGCGGTTGGTCTTTTCGTAGTTTTTAATAAGCTGGTTGTAGAGGAGATGAACAGCGTAGTGATTGTCTTCCTTCTCTTTTGGTTTTGAGGCATTTAGCCATGAAACAAAAAGTATGCCTATTTTTCTAAAAAAAGCCTTGAATAGATTATCTTTCTCATTCTCACCGCCTTCAAATATTCTTAAAAACCTACCCCTATATTGAAAATCCTCATCGTATACCCTAATCCTTCCTTTGTAGCTAGGAGAATCATACTTCCTGCCGGTCCAATATACTTTAGTAAAATTTATTTTTTCCAAATCCGTTCCTAAAAACCTGCACCGATTAAGGTTAACGTCGTCAAAGGTTATATAAACCTTATCTGGATTTATAAAATGAAGAATCCTGAAATCCGCCTCCGTTTCTCCATAAAAAGTTTCTCCCAAGAATCTAATTTTGCACTCTTCGGAGAACTCTGCGTATTTGAAGTCTATCAATCCTTTGCTTAAGAATCGTGCCCTTCCAAAGTTAACTTCCTTTTCATCAAAAAACTGAGTATTGCTGAAACTTGTCCCTCCAGTACTTTTGAATCTAGCCCATCTGAAGTCCGTTCCCCTCTTGCAGGTGAATTTTACACCATCAAACGAAGTCTTACCATTACCATGAAATTCTGCATATCTGAAGTCTGTCATCCTATTGCCGAAGAATTCGGTTCCTGAAAAATCCACATCGCAATAAAAAATGGTTTCAAAGAATTTTACATTTTCAAACTTAAGCCGCTTCATTTCTGATTTAAAATTACTAAAACTAAAATTTTTAGGAAAAATGAATCCCGTATAATCATGCTTTTTCTCTTTGTAGAGATTTATAAATCCTTCGTAAAATTTTTCTTCTAAATTCTTATCTTCCCTTGTACTGTGGAAGATACATCGTCTCTTCCCATCTTCGTCGGGCTTTTCTAATGCTTCTTTATAACAAACGTAGTCGTCCTGATGTTTTAATTTGTGCTCACACTTCGCCATTTTAAGGCACCTCGCAATGAAAACAAAAACAACCTACGCAGACGCACAGATATTACCTAACAAAAACGGTGCATTATGTCAATTATAAAATATTTTTTGCTGGATTCCCGCTTTCGCGGGAATGACAGGGGAAAAAAGGGAATGACAGGAAAAAGAGGGAATGACAAATTAGAAGGAGTGAAAGAAAAGAGGTAATGAAAGAAAAACGTGAATCCATTATTCTGTCATTCCCAACTTGATTGGGAATCCAGATAGATATCAACATGGCTTCCTTTTTTCACGGGGACAAGTCTGGATTCCCATTTCCACCGCAGTCCGTAATACCTCGATTCAAAAAAGACCCCACATCCCACCCAATCTAATAACTAAAACTTCGGCCGAAACAGCACCAGCACGGCGGGAAGCACCAACAGATCCCCTATCAGCGCGGTTATCATCGTGACGCCGGAGAGAAAGCCGAAGTATGCCGTCGGCTTGAAGCTCCCGAAGAGCAGCGTCCAGAACCCGAACAGCAAGATTATCGAGGTTGTGACGATTGCCCTGCCGGAGGTGTTGAGCGCTTTTCTTATCGCCTCCTCGTGGCTACCGGTTTCCCTGTACTCTAACTTGTAGCGGTTTAAAAAGTGGATCGTGTCGTCCACCGCAATGCCGATGGCCACCGTGGAGATCATCACCGTCGCCGTGTCGAGGTTTATCTTAAAAAGCCCCATCGCCCCCATCGTCATGGCGATGGGAATCGAGTTCGGGATGATCGATATCAGCCCCAGCCTCAACGATTTCAACTGCAGGCCGAGGAGCAGGAAGATTATCACGAATGCGAGGGAGAACGAGAAAATCTGGCTTTTGATGATGTAGTCCACCATGTGGACGTAGAGGGGGACGATGCCGGTCATTCGGCCGGTCAGCCCCGCGGGCAGGTTCTCCTCGAAGTACCTGTCGGTCTTGTTGAGGAGGATCTTGCACTGGTTTGACGTGATGTTTTTTGCCCTTCCGCTTATCCGCATCCCCGACGAGTCGAAGTTCAGGAAGTACTCCAGCTCGCCGTCCGGGGCCATCTCGTATAGGAGGAGGAGCTGGGCGATCCCACCCCTCGTCTCGGGGACCCTGTAGCTATCCGGGTCGTTCTCATAAAACGCCATGTTGAGGCGCTTTATCAGGTCGGTCACGGCAAGGGAGGTGGAGATGTCCGGGTCGGCGGCGAGGTATTTCTGGAAGTCCTCCACGGCCTTTAGCGTATCCGGCTCGTGGCCGGTGCCCGGCTCCCCCTCGATAATGAACTCCACCGGGGTCACGTTTCCCACGTTATCCTCCATGAAGTAGTAAGCGACCCTCAGGGGGTGGCTTTCGCGCATGAACTCGATGTCCTGGGTCTCCACGTTGATCTTCGTCATGTAGTAGATAGATCCGGCAAAGAGGACTGCCCCTAAGATAACGATGGGTACGGGATGCGCTGTCGAAAGCCTGTAGAACCAGTCGAGAACCGTTGCGATTATCCCCCTTCCCTCGTCGTGGGGGGTCTTCTTCTTCGGCATCCGTATAAAGCTGTAGCTTATGGGGATTACGGTAATCGTCACGAAAAAGGCCGTGAATATCCCCGCCGCGGTGAAAAGACCCGTCTCCCTCACCGGCACCATCTGGCTTAGGCCCAGAGTGGAGAAGCCGACGGCGGTGGTCACGGTGGTCATCAGGCACGGCACACCGATGACCCTGATCGTATTGACCAGAATCTCCCGCTTGGATTTTCCGCCGGAGTCGAGGACGCGCTCGAAGTAGTGGTTTATGATGTGGATCGAGTCGGCGACGCCGATGACCATGATCAGCGTCGGCACCATCGTGGTCATCATGCTCATCGACTTCCCGGTTAGCTTGTAGAGCCCCATGGAGATCACAACGCTTATCCCGACCGCCGATATGGCGAGAACGACCGCCGACCACCGCCTCATTGTGATGTAGAGGGTGAAGACTGTAAGGAGGATGGTAATCGGGATAAAGGTCGTGAGGTCTTTGAATGTAAGCTCGTTTAAGGCGACGTTTAGAACCGGAATCCCCGCTATGTGGATCGTGTCTCCCCACACATCCTCGTACTTTTTCGCGATCCTTCTCACCTCACTCACGATCTCGGGGCGCCTCTCGTCGATGATGCTGATGTCCTGAAGGCGCGCCGTAATCAGCGTCGTCTTTCCGTCCTCGGAGATCAGGGTCCCCACATAAAGGGGATTGGAGAAGACGCGCTCCTTGAGCTTTTCGATCTCGGCCTCGCTCTCGGGAAGCTCCTCCATCAATTTCCCTATGTGGACGCCCTCATCGACCCCCCATACGTCCACGGCGTCGGTGACGCTGACGACGTAGGTCACCCCCTTGACTTTTTTGAGCTCCGCGCATATATCGGAGATGATCTTGAGGTCTCTGGTGTTGAATATGGATTCGGCGTTTGTGGTCTTGAGGGCCACGGAGATGAACTCGTCGCCGCCGTAGGTCTCGTTGAACTCGGCGAAGTCTTGCATGTTCGGGTCGTCCTCGACGAACCATATCTTTATGGAGTTATCCACCGAGACGTCCTTGACGCCGTAGAAAGATATGGCGAAGAGGCAGAGAATTGCCGCAAATATCGGGATGCGGAATTTAAGGATCAGCTCACCGAATCTTTTCATATCTTGTTAAAGCTTCCTGCAACCTTCAGATTCTATTTCCACTTCAATACTCAGCTCCAAGGCTCGTCTCAAAGCTTACTTCTGTTTCGCCCGAAGGCTCGGGAAAAAGCCGGTCCTGATCTGGATCGCCCCTTCTGGGCATATCTCCTGGCAGCAGAAGCAGCGGATGCACTTGTTGTAGTCGATGTTTATCCTTCCATCCGATTCGGTGATCGCCTTTGCGCTGCATATCTCTATGCACTGCCCGCATACGATGCAGGCGTCGTGATCGACAACGGGCCTGGGGGTCAGGGTCCTCCTCGCTATCCTGGAGATGACCGACGGCACCCCCCCCAGGATCGGGCCGGTGGGGGGGAACTTGAACCCGTCGACCGAGACCTCCTCGACCCTCTCGCCTACGACCTTAACGTCCACGAAATCGGCGACACCCATACCCTCCCTCTTCGCAACGGCAAGGGTGTAGAGGAGCGAGGGGTCAAGCCCCACGACCCTTGCTGCCACGGCGTCCACGGCAGAAGCGTCGCTTCCGGCGAAGATCAGACCCAGGTCCACCGGGTCGCCGCTTCCGGGGCCGTTTCCCTCCATCGCCGTTATCGCGTCCATGATGGAAAGCGCCGGATTTATCAGGTAGTGGAGGTCCAGCAGCATCCGGGCGAATTTCTCCGGGTGGTTTCCCACCTTGAGGTGCCACTGGGTCTTCCTTGCCCCCACGACCGCCCCGAAGAGGTTCTTGACCGCCATCGTCATGACCATCTGGCCGTGGGTCTTCAGCTTCGGGACGTTGATGATCTTGTCAACCTCGGTTATCTCCCTCGCCACCTTAAAGGACTTGAACATCCCTTCCGGATTGTTTAGGGTAACAGGCTCGTCGAACTTCAAGACCTTAACATTGTACTTCTCTATCACGGGGAGAAACTCCCCCTTCGAAAGACAGGACGCGAGGCTCCCGATGGCGGGGCTGTCGCCTATCATCGGGACGCCCCCGGCGTCGACCACGAGCCTGACAGTCGCCTCTACCACGGCGGGGTGGGTTTGGACCGCCTTCTTCGGGGGCTTTGCGGAGAGCATGTTCGGCTTTATCAGGACGCCCTCCCCCTTTGACACAAATTTACCGATTCCCCCCAGGAGATCGACGGCCTGACCGACCTTCTTGTAGACCTCCTCCAAGCTGTAGTCGTCGCATCTTGTCAGGGAAACCCTTGCCTTTTTATCGATTATCGCCACGGCCGCTCCTCCGTTTTTTACTATTTAGGATACCACACCATCAGAAGATTCGTCAATAAAGAGAGAGCAGATAATACAGGAAGTTGAATATCTTATTTATGATCCCGCTAACAAGATTTCCGTTATTAGACGGACATTTTTATTAAAAGTATATAGATGCTTTACCGCGCGGTTTGAATCACAATCGGTGATCCAATGAATAAATTCCTTGAACCCAACCCCCCATTTTTGGTACTATATCCTCTTTAAAATGAATATTACGATGATAAATCATGGCACGAAAGAAGACCGAACGAAGAGATAATTTTGAAATCCCGGTCAACGACGAAGTGGCGGCCCTGGAGTTCTGCCGGAGGCTCTCCGCATCGATGAAAGGCTGCGATCCCGGGGAAGACCCCACGAGGCCGTCCCTGCCAAAAATTTCAAAAAAGGTCGACGGCGTAGAGGTATCCGTAGTCATCCCGGTTTACAACGAGGAGGATAACCTCCCCCTCATGTACGAAAGGCTGACGGAGATTCTGGAGGGGGCCTGTTCGTCGTTCGAGATAATCCTCGTGGACGACGGCAGCGGCGACGGGAGCCTCGATATTATGCGGGGCCTCGTGGGCTCGGACGATAGGGTCGTGTGCGTGGAGCTGGCGCGAAACTTCGGCCACCAGCTCGCCGTAACCGCCGGGCTCGACTACGCAACGGGCAGCGCCGTGATAATCATGGACGCCGACCTCCAGGACCCGCCGGAGGTACTCCCCGACCTGATAAAGAGGTGGCGTGAGGGGGTGGACGTGGTCTACGCCGTAAGGGAGAAGAGAAAGGAGTTCTTCCTGATAAGGGCGGCCTTCGCCCTCTTCTACCGCATCCTGCAGCGGGTCTCCTCAATATACATCCCCCTGGACACGGGGGACTTCTGCCTCATGGACGGGAGGGTCGCCGATATCATGCGGGGGATGAAGGAGGAGAACCGGTTTCTCAGGGGAATGAGGAGCTGGGTAGGGCTTAGCCAAGAGGGGTACACCTACGAGCGCCACGCCCGCCACGCCGGCGAGACGAAATACTCGATAGCCTACAGGGTGAGGTTCGCCATAGACGGCCTGATATCCTTTTCCCACCTGCCGTTGAAATTCGCCTCATACTCGGGGGTTGCAAGCCTCTTGATCTCGCTGGTCTTCGGCGTATACTACCTGACCGTATACCTGACTGGGGGCCTGAGTGAGCCGAAGGTAGCGATCCTGATCGTCGCCCTCTTCTTCGTGGGGGGAGTCCAGCTTTTGACCCTCGGCATAATGGGGGAGTATATCGCCCGCATCTTCGACAACGTCAAGGGACGTCCCCTATACGTGGCCAGGCGCGCGGGGGCGATGGACGATTCGGAGGATTAAAGGCTGAGAATCTGAGTTCTTCGGGCCGGGGAAACAACCAAATTATTCGTTACTTTCAACTCGCCAAAGGATTCTTGTTACGGTACCTAAAACTAATTAAGAACCTATACTGGCATCGGAGACCTTCGCAATCTCGATATAAGAGGTTCCATCAATCCTTAAAGTTAGAAATGTAGTAACCTCCAAAGGCCTCGCTCACCTCCCCGCGATGTGCCGGGCGAGGTTGAGAAGCCTTCCCGCATAGCCGTACTCGTTGTCGTACCAGACCAGTAGCTTGACCACCCTGTCCACGATCACCCGGGTCGAGGGCGCGTCCACGATGGCGGAGTGGGAGTTCCCCAGGATGTCCGCCGAGACTATCTGGTCATCGTTGAACTCGATGATATTCTTCATCGGCCCGTCGGCCGCCTTTTTGAGCTCGCCGTTTACGTCCTCCACCGTAACGTCTTTTTTCAGGTGCGCCACGATGTCGGTCAGCGCGCCGTCCGGGACGGGCGTCCTGACAGCTATGGCGTCCATCTTTCCCTTAAGCTCCGGTATGACCAGGGCCGTGGCCTTGGCCGCCCCGGTCGACGTGGGGATAAGGGAGACCGCCGCCGCCCTCCCCCTCGTCCTCTTGAGCGAGGCGGTGGCCTTGTCCACCAGCGCCTGACTCGAAGTATATGCATGGATCGTGGTGACCATCAGGTACTCGATTCCGAAGGCGTCGTTCAGGACCTTAGCCGGCGGGGCGAGGGAGTTGGTCGTGCACGAGGCGTTGGAGATTACGCTGTGGGCCACATCGTCGTAGAGCCCTTCGTTCACGCCCATGACCACGGTCAGGTCGGCCGACTCCGAGGGCGCGCTTATGATCACCTTCTTGGCGCCGGCGGTGATGTGCTTCGCCGCGTCCTCCCTCCTCCTGAAGCGGCCCGTACACTCCAGAACTATATCCACCCCTAACTTCCCCCAGGGGAGCTTCTCCGGGTCCTTCTCCCTTGTGACCTTAAGCTTCTTGGAGCCGAGGATCAGGCTGTCGCCCTCGTTTCCGACGCCGAAGGTCGCCCTCCTGTGTACGGAGTCGTACTCGACCAGGTAGGCGATCTCGCCCACCGGGGTCAGGTCGTTGGCCGCAACGACCTCTATCCCCTCCGGGTCGTCCTGGACGTAGTGGCGAAGGACGAGCCTCCCGATCCGCCCGAGCCCGTTTATGGCAATCCTTGTCATAATGACACCCCCAAATTTTTTAAGGAAACTTCAGATAATGCTATTTTGCATTCGCTTAATATACCACAAATATTTTTAACGCAAAGCCTTTTATCGAAGACGGTTTAAAGAGGGAAGGCTGCGACGGATCGAGCGGATTTTTTTGAAGGTAATATTTTCGATATTTCTTTCAGGGTTGGAGATAATGGTGGCAGCAGCAAGCTTTGCACAGGTTGAAAGATACTTTTTGGATGACGTTTACGGCTGGAAAAATAATGGAGGAACTTTTCAGAAACGAGGTGCAGCTCCTCATCTTTGTCGCCAAGACGAACCTCGTCAAGCGCCACATGGACGGCATGATCTCGTTTGACGAGGCGATAACGAGGATGTCAAGGATCGACACGCTGGAGATGCTGACCCATTACTGCAACTTCGTCGAGCATTACGACGAGATTGAGGATTTTAACGAGTGAACGAAGAAGGGGGGGCACCAATCGGCGTCCCCCCTAAAACCGTCCTTCAACATTGAATAGGCGTTTCCATTAAAGCCGTCCTTCAAGGTCGATCACCGCAAGGATAGAGCGAATGTTTCCCGACCCAACCATTTTCGGCCCCTCGTAGGCGACCGTCGCGGCGAGCCGCTCTCCGTCCGGGGAAAAGGAGCTGTCCGAGACGACCACCCTGTCGGTATTGTAGACGTTCTCCCGAAACCATCTCGAGTCTTCGCTTCCGTCCTCGTTGAAGAAGGTTATCCGCCTCCTTTTGCTTCCGTCAGGGTTCATGGCCCAGAGATCCGTCTTGACGTATTTCCTCCAGGTGTTGCCGCTAACCGAGCCGAACTTCACATCGAGCCCTTCGCCGGACATCCAGACGATAAAGTCTCCCCCGGGCGAGTAGTGGGCATGCTCGTCCCAGTCCTCGGTCGTTGGGGTCAGCCTCTTGAGGAGATTGTGTCCAAGCTCAAGCTCGTATATATCGATTCCGTTCAGGGGCTGCTTCGCAACCAGGTTTCCGGAAAAGAGCACCCTAGAGTCATCGGGCGAGAAGTCGTGGCTCTCGTAGAAGCTCTTGAAGTCGCCGGGGGTCAGTGTCGTAATGTTCTTTAGCTCGACCTTGCTGCCCATAAAGCTGATCTCCCCCATCTTTAAAGCCCATTCGCCCCACTCCTTGCCTCCCCTCCTGTAGCCCCTCCCCAGCGACTCGGTCCAGAAAAGCCTTTTCCCATCGTGACTGAACTGCGGGTGAATTACGCCCCGGGGCCTCTTGAGATTCGTCTCGATATCGGTGAGCCTGACGACGAAGTCGCCGTCGATTCCCGCGGCCCACAGGTTGCAGTTGAGCCCCGTCCCCGGCTTCGCGAGGGCGTCCGCCTTTTCCCCCACTGCGTCCTCGTTCTGGGCGGTAAATAGGAAATACTTACCTGTGGGGTGAAGCGCCGCGCCGCCGTTCTGCTTTTTCGGGAATCGGTCACCGCAGGTAAGACAGCGGCGGTCGGAGCCGTCCGGCCTAATGGCCCAGACGTCATGATAGCCGTCATGAAAGCTCGCCCTGGAGTAGACGATAAAATCCCCGTCATGGGACCACTCCACATCGGAGGAGTTCCTGTCCAGTACCGTAATCCCGAGGGAGTCATTTTCACCTGTTCTTGCGCCCATCGCGGCCAGGGAGATGACCGTCGCGGCGGAGAGCGCCGCGGCCGCAGTTAAAATAATGAGTTTATTATTCATTTCCGTCTCCTTTAAGAAGGTTTCTCCTGAACATTAGACCGAATTTCGGCGCAAAGGTTAAATTATTAAATCGCCGTCACAGGCATTTTTACCAGGATTGTAAACTGGGTTGGAATATCTCGGCAAGGCTCCGGGAGGGGCGGATTAAACAGACGCTACGGAGAGATATACAATATTGAGGCGATCGATCGGCTCAAGAAAATTCTGACTGGGATTCTTAAAAAGAGAAGTACGGGAGAATGTATTCGAGCCTATACCTTCGTGAGGTTGAACAACATCCCGAAGAAGTGGGAGATGCTCCCCCCCATCACAAAGAGGTGCCATATGGTGTGATTATAGGGCATCTTATTCAAGGCGTAGAAAATGACACCGAAGGTATAGCTGAGTCCTCCTATGACGAGCCAGACTATCAATCCCACCGGGGCCATTATAAGCATCGGCTTGATGGCTATTACGACGAGCCACCCCATAGCGATGTAAAAAAATACGGAGAGAATTTTGAGCTTGTTTATTATGAAGAATTTCGTGATTATCCCGGCTATCGCCATACCCCAGATAAGCCCGAAAAGGGTCCAGCCCCAGGGGCCCCGCATCACGGTAAGGGTGATGGGCGTATAGGATCCGGCTATTAAAAGGTAAATAGATGCATGGTCCATAAGCCTGAAAAAATGCTTCACCCTTGGATTTGTGAAGCCGTGGTAGAGGGTCGAGGCGAGATACAGTATTATCAGCGTTGCGCCGTAGATCGAAAAGGTGACGACCCGCCAGGCATCGCCGTAGAGGCTCGAAAAGACGACCAGAAGCACCAACCCCGCTATAGAGAGCACAACCCCTATCCCGTGGGTGATGCTGTTGGCAATCTCCTCGCCGGTGGTCTGATCCGTGCACCTTGAAATCTCCCCCGTACTATTTTGTTTATTGCCCATTTCCTATTATTCCGCTACCTCTCAAAAATTTTTACCCTTTTTAGACGCCGTCACATTAGATATTGCAATCCAACACAGCCGACCGGGTCCCTGTGGTTGAAACTAATTTATATGCTTTGGGCCGAATGTCAAGATAAAAAAAGGAATATTTTTTGACTCACCCCTTCTTTTTTTCTTGACAACCAATCCCACACTATATATAATAATATTGTTAGTCTCGCCTAATATTGTTATATGCATCGAATACTCGGGGGTAGGGGGATCAAGGTAAAAAGGGGCAAAGTGGAAGGAAGCGGTGACATCGTAAAAAAAGTTGCACAGGGGCATTAAAACATGGCCGTTCAAAGAAGACACAACGAAAAGAGGGAGAGGGAAGAGATCATTAACAAGTTCTACGCCGTTTTTTCCGAAGACGGCCTCGAAAATCCCGAAGAGCGGTTCAAGCTCCTCGAGCTGTTTCTCAATTCGGAAAATCACCTCTCGCTGAACAAGCTCCACGAGATGTCTCAGGCCGCCGGCCTCTTTCTTACCCCTCAGAAGATCTCGGATTACATGGATATTTTTGAGCGATACGGCCTTGCCAAAAAGGTCGCAAACCAGGACGGGAACGTCCTTTTCGAGCACCTCCACCTGGGGAAACACCACGATCACATGATCTGCGTCAAGTGCGGGAGGATACTGGAGTTTAAAGACGACGATATAGAGGAGCTTCAGAACAGCGTGGCCGCCTCCCACAGATTTCTGCCCCTGAAACACAGCCTGACGATGTACGGCCTATGTGATAAATGTCAGGGGGAGAGGGACAAGTTCATCCGCCTCAGCGACGCGAACCCGGGGGAAAAAGTGAGAATAGAGAGATTCATGGGGGGACACAGGCTGAAAAACCGCCTTCTTTCGATGGGGCTCTCCGTGGGAAAGGAAGTCGAGGTATTGAATGCGGGAAGGCCCGGCCCCACCATCGTCGCGGTGGACGGAAGCCGGATCGCCCTGGGTCACATGCTATCGAGAAAGGTGTGGGTCCTGGTGAACCACGTTTAGGGGGCTCCAGAAAGATATTTTTTTAACTTTCGAGTTAGGCGTGTCTAATTTTATTAGCGAAAATGGATGTATTGACGCTATCTGAGACTTGAAACGAGTGTAATTATCAAATGCGGTTGATTGAGAGACGGACAGAATCAATTATAAGAAAGGAGATATATTATGGATACTATTAACGTGGCGTTGGCCGGAAATCCAAACAGCGGAAAGACAACGATCTTCAACGAACTGACGGGATCGCGGCACATGGTGGGGAACTACCCGGGCGTTACGGTGGAGAAGAAGGAGGGAAAGACCAAGATCGAGGGGAGGGAGGTGAATTTCATCGACCTCCCGGGGACATACAGCCTTACCGCCTATTCCCTCGAGGAGCTGGTGGCGAGGAATTTCATCGTTGAGGAAAAGCCGGACGTGGTTGTCGATATCATCGACTCCTCAAACCTCGAGCGGAGTCTCTACCTGGCCGTTCAGCTCATGGAGATGAACGTCCCCCTGGTCCTGGCCTTCAACATGAGCGATCTCGCGGAGTCGAGGGGGATCGAGATAGATACGGAAGAGCTCTCCAAGCTTCTGGGTGTTCCTATAGTCAAGACGATCGGCAATAAGAAAACGGGGCTGGATCAGCTCAAGCGGACAATCGTAGAGATCGCCGAGGGGAAGAGGAAATCGATCCCAATCAAGATAAAATATGAAGACAGGGTTGAGGAGGAGATAGCAAAGCTTTCGGAGATCATTGAAAAGTCATCCCTTTTTAAATCCGGATTTTCCACTCACTGGCTCGCGGCAAAGCTCCTGGAGCACGATACGGAGGTGGAAAAGAGGCTGTCGGAGGATGAAAGATGGGAGGAGATCGAGACCGCCCTCGAAGTAAGCAGGGAGAACCTGCTGAAGGTCCTCAAGGAGGACTCTGTAAACCTGATCGCCGAGGGGCGCTACGGATTCATCAAGGGAACGATGAAGAAGGCGGTGAAACACGTCCGGGAGGATCACATAATCGTGTCCGACAAGATCGACAAGGTGCTGTTGAACAACCTTTTGGGGATCCCGATTTTCGTCGGCGTGATGTATATAGTCTTTCAGGGGGTCTTCAAATGGGCGGGGCCCTTCATGGATTTGGTCGACGCCTTTTTCGGCTGGCTCGGGGGCGTCGCCGCACTTCTCATACCAAAGGGGTTGATCCAGAGCCTCGTGGTCGACGGGATCATAGGGGGCGTGGGGGGGGTACTCGTATTTCTCCCCCAGATACTCTTCCTCTTCTTCTTCATCGCACTTTTGGAGGGATCCGGCTACATGGCCAGGGCGGCGTTCATCATGGACAGGGTCATGGCGAAGTTCGGGCTCAATGGCAAGGCCTTCGTCCCGCTCCTCTCGTCTTTCGCCTGCGCCATTCCCGGGATAATGGCGACGAGGACCATCGAGTCGGACAGGGGGAGAATCGTGACGATGCTTCTGGCCCCCCTCATGTCCTGCTCGGCCAGACTCCCCGTCTACACCCTGATGATCTCGGCGCTGATTCCGCAGAAAAAAATATTCGGGGGGCTTATCGACGCCCAGGGATTCACCCTCTTCTCCATCTACTTCGGGGGAATCCTGGTGGCGATGATGATGGCCCTTATATTCAAGGCCACAATCTTAAAAGGGGAGTCCCCGCCCCTCGTAATCGAGCTTCCTCCCTACAGGATCCCGACGCTGAAGGAGATTTTCGTGCAGATGTGGGACCGCTCCAAGCACTACGTCCAGAAGGCGGGGACGATCATCCTCGCCATATCGATAGTAATCTGGTTTCTCTTTACCTTTCCCCAAAATCCGGAGACTTCGGTCGACTACGACAAGCTGAAGGGGGACAGGAAGACCGAATTTGTAAAGGAGACCGGTTTTCAGCCCGGCGCCTTCGAAGAGGGGGGCGATCTTTCCGATAAATACCTGCCCTACACGGAATTTGACGAGGCGGTCGAGGAGGGTGGATTCGAGGAGGGGGACGAGGAATACAAATCGGCAAAGGATATTCTCGATAAAGAGCTGTCGGAGCTCAAGGGAGAAAATATTGCTCTCTTCGGTGCGGTTTCTACGTACAGGGAGAAGTACCTCCCCGACATCGAGGAGATCGACAACAAAGAGGCGATGGAGCACTTCTCCCTCTCCTACGGCGGAAAGGTGGGCAGGGGGATAGAGCCTGTCTTCAAACCCCTGGGGATGGACTGGCGGCTTTCCGTTGCGATGGTCGCCTCCTTTGCGGCAAAGGAGGTGTTCGTGGCGGCGATGGGAACGCTCTACTCCCTCGGCGGGGAAGTCGGGGCGGAGAGCAAGGCCCTCATCCAGTCGGTGAGAGAAGACCCCCTCTTTGCGGGAACGGCGGGGATTCTCCTCGCAATTATCGTGATGGTCTTTTCCCTCCTGTCGACGCCATGTATGGCCACGGTGGCGGTGGTAAAACAGGAGTCGGGGAGCTGGGGATGGGCCGGTTTTTTGATCCTTTACACCTTCACCTTGGCCTGGATTTTCTGCTTCGCCATCTGGCAGGGGGGAAGGCTCGTCATGGGGCTCTGATCGAGAGCCCCCTCGTCATCGGAGGCGGGGAGAGGTGAGAACCTTTGATATTTTCATCAAAAGAGGAGGAGGGATTGCAAAATGTTAGAGACAATTATCGTAATATCGGTCGTGCTGTTGGCCGCCATCTACATTATACGAAGGACGGTAAAGAGCCTTTCATTAAAGGACGGCGCGAGCGGTTGCGGCTCCTGCCCGATGGCGGGAAGCTGCACCCTGGACATGAAGGACCAAGGGTGCGAAAAAAAGTGACGACAACAAAATAATCTAGGGCTCAAAAACGTCAATAGAGATATGGGGAAAGTATGAGATTTTTTTGCGGCGCCTTTGAGTTCAACTATTTATATACTGGAGGATAAAATGACGGAGCAAAAGTGGATAAAGTGGGATTCCAATAACGGGACAATCGATTCGAGCGCGGGAAGGCTGATTATATACGCAGAGGGCTTTATCAGAAACTTTGTCGAGGAGCTGGTAAAGTCGGGGGGGACGGCGCTGGAGAAGATGCTGATCAAGGATATGGCCTCCTCCATCGACGTCGATTACCCCAATGGCAACGGCCTTAATTGGCAGTCATTGGAGGAAGAAATGGACAGATTCCTGTCTCCCTTTGACGAGGTACAGAACAAGCCGGCCGGGCTTGAGTGGGACGGCAAGAGCAGAAATATGAAATATGGAGATTTGCTCAAGACAAAGCTCTGGCCCTTAAAGACCATAGGGGCGTTCAAGGCGTCTGCGGTAAAGGCGCTGACCGAAAGGGGGGCAAACGCCATTATAGGTCAGGCGTCCCGAAAGGCCGGAAAGGAGTTTGCCGATTCGGTGGGTAAGGCCTTTAACTGGGATTCGATAGATAAGGTTATTTCGAGCATAGGCGAGATAATGCCCGAAACCTACCGGACGATGGGCTGGGGGAAGCTGGACATTTCTATAAATGTCGAGGATCGCATTATAGTATTTGCCATGGAAAAAGTATACGAGGCCGAGGTGGGTGGCAAAACGGCATCTCTTACAATACTCAAGAACCAGATCGAGGGTATCGGCGAAAGCCTGGCACACAGAGAAGGGCTTTCCGTCAAGTGCAAGGAAGTCGATTCCCATCTTGGCGACGACACAAGGATCGTGGTCTTAAAGCTTACGGAGCAGGGAGAGGACGTTGATTGGAATTCAGTGCAGTGGCGGGATATGGTAGCGTAGTAAGGTTGAGTTACTGTTGAGTCTCGATTGAAAATTATTTGCGCGGTTGATTGGAACGTGAAACATTTAAAAGGGGGCACCGGACCTACTCCGCCCGCCGGTGTCCCCTGTATTTTTATACTAATATGAGATGAATATTCTAACTTTATCCCCTTCTCTGGAACATTGATAAACTGCACCATATCAAATTTCTATTATGAAAAACAGATATCACATATTGTGTATAAAACTAATTATTTTATCCATATCAGAATGATTCAGCTTCCCCAGATAAGGGAAAAATTTTTCGTCTTTTTCTAATAATTCCTTATACTTTACATAATCAGATTCCCCGCCAACATATCCTACAATTGAAGACTTTTTAGCAATTTTTCTAATAATTTTATTTAGGAATTCATCGCCTTTATTACAACTTACACCTATTATTAAGGCTTTTTTAATATTCTTTATGCTATTTAATAAGTTTTTGCGAATAGATTCTATAAAATCTTTGCTATAAGGACTACTTTTCCCTGGTTCATATGCACTAATAGCAGAAACGTTTTTATTAAATGTTGAAAACTCTTGATAGGCTTTTTGTGGATCTTTTATAGCTACCTCTGATTCAATACTACCTTTATAATAAACTTCTACACCACCTTTCACCGTCACACCACTTAGATGAACTGTAGAAGCTCCTAAAACTTTTATAGCTAGTCCACTTTGCTCACTACTCCTCCTACTTAATACTGTTA
>CAZIWT010000048.1:0-279 GCA_964542895.1 uncultured Thermodesulfobacteriota bacterium | reverse complement strand
AATAATCTTTTTCGATATTGAATTCATTATCTTTTACATCAGTACCCCAATAGATATTATATCCTTTTTCTCTTAATGCAATTTCAAAAAGAGACTCATAATTCAGTGATATAAAAATAGTCTTTGAAATCCTTTCCTCAGCAAATTCCTCTATTAATTTCAGGTATAATGAATCCTCGGGTACTTTGCAATATCTTAAGAAAAAACCTGAAAGACAGAAAAGCGTTTTGTTGTATAAATGTGTATTCTTTATAAATCTAATCATCCAGTCTTCAAAAT
>CAZIWT010000047.1:0-24314 GCA_964542895.1 uncultured Thermodesulfobacteriota bacterium | reverse complement strand
GATTCGGATTAAGGGGGGCCGGGTACATGTTGGATCAGGGGGCGGGCGAATATCCCGCGGGCATCTTTCCGATGGAGGGCATGATGAGGGGCTCCGGGAAGAGTTGAATACACGCCGAATCAAGGAGGGGCTGGATACACACAGGGGCAAGGGGAGCGGCAGGACAAGACTTGGATTGGGGAGCGGTTGTATACGTATTGGATCAAGGGGGGGCGGATAACCCATGGGCTTCGCCGCGATGGGGGGCTCCCGAATGAGTTGGATGCACCCTGAATTAAGGAGCGGATAAACACCCCCTTCATTAATGGGAAAAACACTCTTTATCGACAGAGAACTCCCGAAATATGGAACCTAACAATCCAACAGCGGAATCCGTTATAATTGAAATCTACAGGGCCCAGAGAGGGAGGACCATGTATCCCGAGGGCCACCCCTCGCTAAAAAAATCCTACGAAAACGCATATAACGTCCTGCAGAAGTTTCTGGAAAACGAGCGGGAGCTGGACATCTCCCTGAAAAAGGAAGGTTTGTTTAACAAAGATGTCCCCTTAAACAAGGGAAACGAGGTAATAAAGAACCTCTCCCAAGACATGAACATGAAGAGCGTTTCAAACCTCACCTTCAAAAACGGACTGACGCTCGATGAGTTCAATTCGTTCATGAACCTCTTCGCAATGGAACACGGCCAGTTCAGGGACGCCGGCGGGGCAATCAAGCTCTTCAGCGAAAACGGGATAAAGCTGATAACGGTAAAGGAGGCGGCCTTCGACGGACTTGTCAAGGAGGGGCACGCCGAAGAAATAGGCGAGGAAGAAGCCGAGACCGCAGTTGACGTCGAGATGCCCGAAGAGGTTGAGGAGGAGGAAGACGACAAGGAGCTCGTCGAGGAGATCGAACACCTGTTAATGCTTCTGGTCAAGGAAACCGACCCGAGCAGGATTAAAAAAATCCTTATCAGCATTATAAAGCTCGCGGGCGAGCTCACCGCCCAGGAGAAGATCGACTACGTCCTGAAGCTGCTTATCTCCGTATCCAAGGAGGCACATCCCAGGAGAAGACGTCCCAAGGAGATTCAGCAGATGTGTGTAAAGACGGTAAGGAAGTGCGCCAACTCTGAAGTTATCAAAGGCGCCCTGGACAGTTTCGGCAAAAAGGATGATAAGCTCAGAAATGAGCTCGGTATCCTGATCAAGGTCATAGGAGAGGAGAGTATTACGCCCGCACTGGAGATGTTGATCGAAAGCGAGGAATCCTTTGTAAGACGAAACCTCATCAAGCTTATAGTAAGCTTTGGAGAGATGGCGAGGCCCAAGGTGGAGATATTCCTCTTTGATGAGAGATGGTTCGTGGTCAGGAACATGGCCAATATACTGGGGGAGATAAAGAGCGAAAAGTCCCTGAACTCCCTGTCGAGGGTAATGAACCACGATGAGATCAGGGTGCAGAGAGAGGTGATCAAGGCGCTGACAAGGATTGGGGGAAAGAACGTAACGATTTATTTTCTCCGTATGCTGGAGGACGCCCCGCAGCAGCTCGCCTTCATCCTGATTAACTCGCTGGGCGCCCTCGGCGATACGATGGCCGTAGAGCCACTCATAAAAATCGCTACGACGAGGGACATCCTTTACAGGAATTTCGAGATCAGGAGGGAGGCGATCAATTCTCTCGCCAGGCTCGGCAGCCGGGAATCCATAGAAGCCCTGGGGAAGATCCTCTTAAAGGGCGAGTTTTTAGGGGGGATCAGAAACGAAGATCTGAGGATAACCGCGGCCAAGGCGCTTGGCAGACTCGGGGGGGAAAAGGCCACCGGATATCTATTTAAGGCGGCCAAGAAGCGCAACAAAAATATCAAGAGGGCTTCAGCCGCCGCACTGAAGGCGCTAGGTGTTGAAATATGAACGATAAAGTAGACGAAAAAAAGATCAAGGAGCTTTTCATCAACACGATGAAGTTCATGGGCGGGGCCCTGTCAAGCCTTAAGCTCTATCCAGAAACACACCCGTCCGTTACGAAAACCATAGACGAGCTGTACGGGGCCCTGAAAAACCTTATCGGGGATAAAAACCGTATCGTAATCGCCGTAACGAGGAATATCCCGGTCATGGACGGCATCCCGGTATACGAAAGCAACGTTCACCTCCAGGCTTTTACAAAGCTCATTCAGGAAAAGGGGATCGAGCTGATCATAATCAAATCCTCCCTGAAGAAGAAGGAGCTCGCACCTTTCATCGATTTGATAAACAAAAAACCGGAAGACGTAGAGGCGGAAGACCTCAATTTCCTCCTGGAAAAGAAGGAAGTCAAAAGCATCCTCATAAAGGACGTCAATTTCACGGAAAGCGCCAGAGAGACCTATTTTTCCGCCATAGACACGATTGAAAAGACGCTGGACGACGTCAGGATGGATAACAAGATCAACGTCTACGAAAACAAGCGGGCGGTAAAGGGCGTCGTAAACAGCATCCTGATAGACAAGAGCGTCCTGTTGTCCCTCTCGATGATAAAGAATTTCAACGACTACCTCTTCTCCCACTCCGTCAACGTCTGTATATTGGCCACCGCCCTCGCCGAGGAGATCGGCTTCAGCGACGATGAGATAAACGAGATCGGGCTGGGGGGGCTGCTGCACGATATAGGCAAGCTGAAAACCCCCAAGAAGGTCCTCTTAAAACCGGGCAAGCTCAACGATCAAGAATGGCAGGTGATGAGACAGCATCCTTCTTTCGGCTTCGAGCTGATCAACGAGCTGAAGGGGATAGACAAGAAAACCGCAAGGATGGTCTACGAGCATCATATGAGGCCTAACGTCAAGGGATATCCGAAGCCGAAGGAGAACGCAAAGCCGATCGCCGAGAGCCAGATAATCGCAATAGCTGATACCTACGACGCCTGCACAACCCTGAGACCATACCAGAATCCCATCTCGCCGGCGGAAGCCATGATAAAGATGAAAAAGTTGACCAAGGAGACAGGGGATTTCAACTCGGAGTACCTGGAGGTATTCTTCAATATGATGGGCGTCTATCCGATCGGTACCGCTGTCAGGCTCGACACCAACGAGCTGGCCCTCGTCTCCAGATATACCCAGAAGCGCAAGATCCCGATAGTCAAGATATTCATGAATCGGGAGGGAAGCCTGATCGATAAGCCGAAAGAGGTGGACCTCAACGATAAGAACATCGACACCGGAAAGCCGCTCCGCTCCATAATCTCGGAGGTGGATATCCTCGTCAGGAACATAGACCCTAACGTAATCCTCGCGAGGTAGCGTTGCCTCATCATCGGACCGGACCAATCAATGTATGATCGACCTCTCTTTTTAAAGGCGGTCTTTAGGACATACATGTGATAATGATGATCCGGGCCTACATATGCAGATTCGCTTCACCATAGGAGTCAAACCAACCAGTACGATCATCGACGCGAAGACGTATTAGAGGCCCCGGGCAGCTCTCCTCGTCATCCGAGCCGTACATAAACAATGCACCCACCGATGGGAAAGGCGTTTCGGCAGCCTTGGGCAACCCACCCTGTCATCTGGTCTGACTATACGCGAAATTGCGGCACTTAAACAACGCTGGACATCAAAGGAACAACGGCGAAGGCGCAATATCTCAGATATGACAACTACGGCGAGACAACAAAGACAAAATAACAACGGTGAGAAAAAAACAATCTAACGACGGCGGTATAATGGAAGAAATATAACGACCCTCCCCCTATCAGGTGCTTCCCGACCAACCCGTATCAAGAAAACCGACCCCACCTCCCCCTAATAAAGTCGGCATCCCATATCCACCCTCCGACAATCACCAATCCACCTTACAGCTCCAACTTAATCCCACACCCATTAAAATCTTACTCCACTCATCCCCCTTACAATACAGACCCCCCATTACAATCCCGACCCTTCCCCGACAGCCCCTAAATATCGAGCTCCCCCAGCGCCCAGCACGCGGCCCTTCTGATCCTCGGCTCTTCGTCATCGAGAAGCGAGATAAGAAGCCCCTCCACCTCCTTCTGTTTGAGCTTACCCAGCACCAGAATGATGGACTCGTCCAGTTCCTTGTCTCCCGAGGGGAGGATTTTCATCAATATCTTTGCTATGCCCGGATCGCCGATCCTTCCCAGCGACTCCACCGCCTGAATCTTTGCAAGGGTGTTGTTCACCTTGAGGACGTTCAGGAGGGCCGGGATCGCCTTCCTGCTCTCGATCTCGCCCATGGCCCTGATCGCCGCGATCTTGAGATCATCCTCGTCGTGCTGGAGGGAGTATATCAGGGGAACCAGTGCCTTTTCGGTCTTCATCTTTGAAAGGGAATAAATATAGCGAAGCTTATCCGTCTTTACGGCGGACTTGAATTTTGCGACAATATCGGAAAGCTCCATCAGGCCCTCGAGTTTCAAGAGGGCTTCCGAAGCGTTATTCTTTACACCCTGATCTTCATCTTTCAGCGCCTTTGCCAGCGCCTTTCTTCTTTCCTCAATCATTTTTCCCCGTTCAAATCTGAATATGAAGGTATAATTCCTCTGCCGTCCGCGGTAATAATCGCCCTTTCGACCGCCTTCAGAAGGGCGATCTCCCCCAGCATCCCCAGCGTGTTTACACCTACGCTTCCTCCTCCGCCCTTAACCGAGAGGGTGATGGCGACGTCGCCGTCGAATGTCGAGTGAAAGGGTGAGATAACCTTTCCGAGAGAAGTCTGCGCCATCTGGGACATCTTGATCGCACCCTGTTTATCGATGGCCGCGTTTGTGGCGAGGACCGCAAGGGTCGTATTTTGACCGGGAGGCATGTTTCTGTCCACGCCCTCCCTGAGCATCTTCGAGGTATTTATAAGGCGGTCCGGATTTTCCGGGTCCCTCGCCCCGGCCATTATCTCTCCGGTTTTCGGATCGAGGACATCGCCGAAGGCGTTTACGACGACGAGCGCCCCGACCACGACCTCCCCCGCCCCTCCCTTCGGGCGGAACGACTCGCTCGCCGTGCCCACGCCGCTCTTCATGGCGAAGGCGGTGGTGTTGAGCTTACCCACCGAGGCCCCCGTCCCCGCCCCAACGCTCCCCTGGGCGACGGGACCGCCTTTCGCGCTCACAGCCGCCCTGTATCCCATCTCCTCGTCGGGGCGCACCTTCGGGTTGCCGATTCCGAGGTCGAAAATTATGGCGGACGGCACGATCGGCACCTTCACGTAGAAGACGTCGATTCCGATCTCCTTCTCCTCGAGGTATTTCATCACGCCGCCGGAGGCGGAAAGGCCGAAGGCACTCCCCCCCGAAAAAGTAACGGCGTGAACGACCCCCGCCACGTGAAGGGGGGAGAGGGAGTCAACCTGCCTTGTTCCAGCCGCGGTGCCGCGGATATCGATCCCCCCCACGGCCCCGGACTCGGTCAAGACAGCCGTGACCCCGGTCATCGCATCGAAGTCCTGAGCGTGTCCTACCTTAACGCCCGGCACATCTGTTATCGCATCCGAATACATCATCACACATTTTATACAAATTGACGCCGTTCGGTCAAGAAAATAAAACCGGGGGAAAACCTTAAACCCTTTTTTAAACAGTCAGTTTTTCCGATTTTTAATCACCTAATAGTAATTTGATTTATTTACCGGGGGAAAATGGTATTTTATTTTCAAAATATAGTTGCATTGCAAACTAAAAACATTCTTGCTCTGAGTTTTGATAGAAACCATTTTCCTCCGTCTTATCGCTATTTTAGCAGAATCCCGATAAATTAATTGAATTATGTGGTGGGTCTCGATCGCCAAAGGCGACCGCCCTAAAGGGCAGCCCACCACATAATTCGAGATTCTGCTACACTCAAATTCAAAATGAATATCTTAAAAATATAAAACACATAATTGAACCAATCATTAGAAAATCAGATTAGCTAAAACAGTACAATCCAAAACAGCCTCTACATCAGGCCGAAATAGAGATCGAAGAGGAGGCCCCCAAAAAAGACGTCCGCCACCGCCCCGAGGGACAGGAACGGGCCGAAGGGTATCGGCGTCTTGGTGTCACCTTTGGATGCAAGCATCACGACCAATCCCACCAAGGAACCGACTATACTTCCCACCACGAGCGTAAAGATAACCCCCTCCACCCCCAGAAACGCCCCTATCATCGCCAGAAGCTTGACGTCCCCGAATCCCATCCCCTCCGTTTTCGTCAAGAAGTAGTAAATAACGGCGATGATCGCGAGAATTCCCCCGCCGAAGAGGATCCCAAAGAGGGAGGCCTTCCACGGGAGGCGGGGACTGAAAAAGGAGTAGACGAAAAATATGACGATTCCGGGAAGGGATATCTCGTCCGGGATTATCCAGTGTTTGAGATCGACAAAGGAGACGACGATGAGGGAGGCGCAGAAGATATAGCTGAACAGAAACTCGACCGTAAGGCCGAGCCTGTAGATCAAAAGCGCCGCCAGGACCCCGCTCATAAGCTCGACCGCCGGATAGCGCCACGAGATCTTTACGCCGCATTTCCTGCACTTTCCTTTAAGAATAATGAAGCTCAAGACGGGTATGTTGTCGTAGAATTTGATTCCCTCTCCGCACGACGGGCAGGAGGATGGGGGGGATACGATGGAGCGCTCCTCCGGCAACCTGTGGATACACACGTTGAGGAAGCTTCCGATCATAAGGCCCAGGATAGATGCGGAAGTGATGTAAAAGCAGGCGGGAACCATAGAGATCACTTAAAAGAATGAAGGCACAAGAAACGTGACGAGGCCGTAAAGCGTGATGATCAATCCCACTAAGGCAAGGAGACTCCCGAAAACCGAGGCGGTTCTGTTCCCACGACCGTATAGATAGAAGCCCAACACTACGCCGAAGAGGCCTGCGGCTATGAATGCCATTTTGTTATCACCTAACGGCTCAAGCGAAGTAGAGCCCGCATATCCATAGGGAGTAAAAGATACATACGACAATTCCGAGGGCGACGGCCCTCTTGGGATTTATATCCGCTTCCGCCTCCGGTAAGACGAAAAAGATAAACGCAAAGACCGACAGTATCCAACCCACAAATCCCACCCCTACGGCAAACGACCAGAGCCTGTTCGGCCCCGTCTTTAAGCCCAACACCGACTCCACGTCCTCCCTGTCCGGCTTACCCGCCCCCTCGGGGAGGTGTTGGGAAAGCCAGCCGTCCGCCTCTTCGATCCTCGATTTGAAGGGCGTAAAGGGGCCTCTGGCCGCGTAAAGGGAGCTTCTCAATATCCTGATGGCATATACTGCCCCGTCCGGATCGTCGGCGTATGAGCTCTTCCCGATCTCCCACAGCTCATCTATGGAGTGTTTTACCCAGGGACTTAGGGGGGCATACCACTTTATCGAGCGTCCGTAATGGTTGATCGCGGAGATCGTATCTCCCGAGCTTAAAGCCTCTTTCGCCTTTCGGTACTCCGATGCGGAGCCTGCGTAGACACGCAGAAGCACCATCAGCAGAATAACAACTATGAGCAGTAAAAACGCGCCGAGTCTCATCGAGTCTTTCATTTTATTTGAAATCCCTCTTGGTAAAAACTATAGAAGAAATAATAAGCAGAATGGCGATATAGAGGACGCCGTAAGATATTGAGAAAAGGAAGTATTCGCCGCTTATGGGCAGCCCGTGAACCACCTGAGACCTTATGTTGAAGTTGTCCAGATTCGGGAATACGTAGTATAGGATCTTGAAAAACATCTCTAAAAACGTTCCCTTGAAATTAGCGCTGAACTCGTAAAGGTCCCTCGTCGTATGTCCGATGACGTAGACCCCAAGCGTAAACATCCCGCTCAGGATCGGCGTGGAAAAGGACGAGAAGAATATCGCGACACCGCAGACCACCATCAACTCCAAGAAGATCAGGCCGATGGCGATAAAGAGCCTCATATCCAGGCTCCCCGTCACAAAAAAGGCGATTGCGACGAATATCAACCCCATCGCCAGCACTTCCACGAAGATGGTAAGGACAAGGCCGAAATATTTACCGAGGAGAAACTGGAAGCGGGTAACCGGCTTGGCGACGATGGTGTATATGGTTCTCTTGTCCAGCTCCTTGTACACCAGGCCTATCCCGACAAATATGGCGATCAACGTCCCGAATATCGATATCGACGCCAGGCCCACGTCCTTTATTATCTTCGACTTCTGCCCGATCGTGATGATATCCATTACGGTTGAGAGGGCGAGGATCAATAGCGCAAAGAACACGATGCTGTAGAGGACCCTGTCGCGTACCGCCTCTCTGAAGGTGTTTACCGTTATCACCCACACCTTTTTAAAAAAGGATGTCATTTCGTTTTTCCTTTTATCTCGCTCAAGAAAAGCTCCTCCAGGGTCACCCTTATCGGCTCTACCGACTCTATGCTTATCTTGAGGGAGCGGAGGTAGTCTATGACCTCGTTGATATTTTCGGCCCCGTCAATTAGGAGCACGGTACGGTCCCCGAGAGTCCTCTTGACCTCGACCTTACCCTTAAGGGATTTTAGGAGATCGTGATCGAGGCCGTAGACCGTTACCTCCACAAAGCTCACCCTATCGTCCAGCATCCGGTCCAGGTTCCCCACGTCCCTGATTTTCCCCTCAACGATTATCCCGACCCTGTCCGCAATCGCCTCCACGTCCGGCAGGATGTGCGACGAGAAGACTATCGTTTTCCCCTCCCTCTTCAGCCCCTGGATTATCTCCTTGACCTCCGCCCTCCCCAGGGGGTCCAGGCCGCTCATCGGCTCGTCCAAGAAGACAATCTCCGGATCGTTGATCAAGGCCTGGGCGATCCCTATCCGCTGAAGCATCCCCCGGGAGAAGCGCCTCAGCGGCTCATCCGCCCTCTCCTCGAGCCCCACGCTTTTCAACAGCCTCCTTATCCTCTCATTCCTCACCCCCCTGGGTATTGAAAAGAGCCTCGCGTAAAAATCGAGAAATTCCACGGCGGTCAGATAATCGTAAAAATACGGGCTTTCGGGGAGAAAACCGATCTTTTCCTTTACCGAAATATCGTACGGGGATTTTGACATGACCTCTATCTCGCCACTGTCGGGATAGATTATCCCCATGATCAGTTTCAGGGTCGTGGTCTTCCCGGAGCCGTTGGGGCCGAGATAGCCGAAGACCTCCCCCTTGTTGATGACCAGATCGACGCCGTTTAAGGCGTTGACCTTCTTCATAGTAAAGCCGGTCTTGTATGCCTTGTAAATCCCCTTAAGCTCTACGGCCTTTTCACTCATAGTCACCCCTCCCTGCTTTTATCTCCCTTATCTTGGCGGCCAGAATCTTCCTCAACTCCTTGTTATTAAAGCTCACGTATAGATGTTTAAGAAAATCTATGGCCGTCTCTCTGGTCGCACCCTCCCTTCTCAGTTTTACCGCAAATTTCTTGAGATATTTGGGAGACCCGGGAAGTTTTGACGCGCGCTCGATGCTGTCGGCCGCGTCCTTGAAATCCGCATCGTGAAAAAAATAGTTTAAACCCAAAATAAACGGGAAATACCAGTAGTCCGGGAACTCGTTCATCCCTTTGGTAATGATCTTCCTCGCGTTTTCGTGCTGGTTCGCCTCGAGGTTGAGGAGCAACCCCGCAAAGATATACGGAAACCTGAACTTCGGGTCGAGGGTCGTAACAAGGTCCGCCATATGATAGAGCCACGTGTAGGTCCTGTCCGACTTGGCGTGGGTGGCGAAATAGTCGAGCATCCTGATATACAGGATATCCGCCATGACCTCATCGAACCCCAGGCTTACGATCTTCAGTACCTTGCCGGAGGGTATGTAGAGCAGTTCCTCCTCCTCGATCCATGTGCGTCTCTCGCCATCGATTTTGGTCTGCAGCACAAAGAGAGCGGATAGGATGAGAACGAAAATCAAGGGCGGGATCAGGCCCTTGGATCTATTGGAGCTGTTCTTTTTCAATAAAGACCTTTTCATTCTATCGTCTTCATTCTATATATTATGATTCCGAGCCCAATTACACCAATTACACCAATTACACTAGTTACATTTTACAATGTATGATAGCAAATTGGAATCTTTTTTTAAGTATTTTGTACAACGCTTTTTTCTTCCTCCTTACCCCTCCTTTTGCCCGAATTTGCCCGATATCGCGTCCGATATCGCGTCCGATATCGATGTAGGGACACCAGGGAAACGGAGCCCAACAGGAGTATCCAGAAAAAGAGGACGACCCTGTCCAGCGAAGATGCGAAGACTCCGACGTCAAATCCCATTCCCATCTCCCCGGAGATCAGGCCCATAACAAACTCCCTCGCCACCAGCCCCCCGGGGATAAGGCTCACAACGCTCGCGAGGTTGGAGACCGGGACCATCGTAAGCCCCATGAAATAGTTCAGGTCGGCGCCGAAGCGACCGTAGGAGAGCTTTATCCTCACCGCATCCATAGAGATCATGGCGAAATCGAGGACGACGAGGGCTGCGAGCCTCCTTCCCCCCTCGCGGATTTTCTCCCAGCCGGAGAGAAACCTGACAAGGTGGCGGTTTCTGACCCTCTTTGCGACAAGCCTGACGAAAACAAAGAGGAGAAATATCGAGACGATAAGGAGAACGTAGACGGTAAGCGTGTAGAGGGGAAACACGCCGAAGATGAGGGAGACAAGTATTGCGGCGAAGCAGCCCGCCGTGGAAAACACGGCGGTCGTAACGGCGAAGCCAGCGGTCAGTACGGCGAGATACTCGGTTATGGGAAAGTTGTGAAAGCCCTTCAGGTAAAAGGCGCTCAGGGCGCTCCCCCCCCGAACGGGGAGGTAGTTCAACAACGAGTTGGCCTGGGCGAGCCCGAACCACTCCCTGGTTTTAAGGTCGAGGCCGAAGATCGAGGTCAATATCTTTATCTTGACCCCGGAGAGGAGCTGAAAGGCGAGGATCAGTCCGCTCATATATACGATATATGCAGGGGAGAGCTCTACGAGACCGACGAAGATATCCCAGTTTTTGCGGGCGAACCTGACACCGATAAAGAGAACGAGGATCAACAGCAGGAGGCTTATCGAGTTTATCAAAAACTCCCTCGAAATGGGCGATAGGGGCCTCTTGTCTTTCTCTTGGGCGGTCATCACATTAATAAGCTAATAGGCCCCCCTCCTGGAGAGGAGGGCGGGAAACGTCCTCATGATGATAGAGAGGTCCATCACGAGGGACCTGTTTTTGATGTAGAAGAAGTCGTACTGGATGTTCTCCTCGAGGGGGAGGTCTTTCCTGCCGATGACCTGCCACAGGCCGGTGAGCCCCGGCTTTACGATGAGGCGCTTTTTCTCCCACTCCTTGTACTTCTCGACTATAAACGGCATCTCGGGGCGCGGGCCCACGATGCTCATGTCGCCTGCGATGACGTTTACAAGCTGCGGCAGCTCGTCGAGACTGAATTTTCTCAGGAACTTGCCGACGCGGGTGATCCTGTCGTCCACGGCGCTCTTCGGGGAACGGGCGTACGAGGCCGCCTCCGTGCGCATCGTCCTAAACTTCAGGATATTGAACTCCCTGCCGTTAAGCCCCACCCGCCTCTGCTTGAAGAGGATCGGCCCCTTCGAGTCGATCTTTATCAAAGCCATTATAACCAGCCAGATAGGCGTCGTAAAGACTATGCCGAAAACCGAGATGAAAATGTCCATTGCCCTCTTGATCAAGGGGTATCCCCACGTCGGGCCCTCCCCCTTGAGGTCCACCACGGGAAAGTCGCCGAGCATGTCTATCACGGTGCCGTCCGATATGACGTCGAAGATATCGGTTACGATATGAAACGACACCCCCCCCTTCGTACACGAAGATATTATGTCGAGGATCTTATTGTGGTTGATGTTCGGGAGTGCGAAAAAGACGTCGTCGATGTCGTGCTCCACCACGATATCCATAATATCGTCCTCCCCCCCAAGCACCGGTATCCCGCTGACCTTTTTCCCCCACTTCTTTTTGTCCTTGTCCACAAACCCCACCACCCTGTATCCCACCTCCCGGGAGTCCTGGAGCTTCTGAACCGCGCGGATGCCGCTCTCCCCGGCTCCCACCACCAGCGTCCTTACAATCCCGATCCCCCTCTCCCACATCCTCCCCTCGACGAACCGAATAATAACCCTCGAGACGCTCAAAAAAAGGAGGCTGAAGCCGAACATGAATATAACCACCGACCTTCCGAAGTCGAGATTCTTGAACAGAAACGACAGCGACATGCTGACGAGAAGCCCGAGGAGGGAGGCCTTGATAAGGAGGTTGAACTCTGTGATGACGGAGAGCTTGCTAGTCCTCCTGTACAGACCGAAAAAGGCGCACGTCAGAATCCAGCCGGCAACCATAAGGGGGGTGGAATAGAGGTAGACGGAAAATGCGTTTATAGTCTTGGGGAAGTAAAAGGCAAGGTAATATCTCAGCCAGTACGCGCTGAACCAGGAGACCGTCAAAAAGAAGGCGTCCATAAGAACGAGAAAAAAGATCAACACCCTTCTCGCCCACCTCTTCCTCTTTATTAAAGGATAGGCGGGCGTTGACGATTCGGAAGCGCCTTTAAGCGACCCGTCTCCGCCCGATTTGCCGCCGCTATTTGTCGCTCGTTTCAACTATAAGCCCCCTTATCTTTTCCTTGACCACCCTGCTCTCGGGATAGAGCTCAAGGACGGACAGGTAGTGGGATAGCGCCCCCTCCCTATCCCCCCTGGCCTCTAAAAGCTGTCCCAGACCCCAGTGGGCCGGAAGATTGTCCGGACTTGTCTCTATCGCCTTCCCAAGCGCCTCTTCAGCCTTATCCCTCTCTTTCAACATGACCCTGCATCTGCCCAGGGAGGCGTACCCGGCGGAAGTAGGGGCTTTCCCCTCGACCGATTTCAACAGGAGTTCCTCGGCCTTATCGAACTCCCCCGAGGCCATCAAGAGTTGTGCCCGCTCGAAATAGGTGGGTTTATATTCGGGATTGTCTTTATATTTATAGAGCCCCACTGCGTTCCCCCTGACGTAGAAGGTCTCCATCAGGTCGAGACACTCGAAGGTCTCGGGATAAAACCTCTCTATGTAAACTAGCCCGTTCTTGCTGTCGATAATCAGGTGCGTAGCGTTCGAGTCCTTGAACCTCTCGCAAGGGGGCTTACTTTTCGGCCTTGTAAAGGTCATGTAGATATGTCTCAGGTTGTTCTCTATGGTCAGCGGATGGGCGTACGGGCCGGCGACTATCGCGTCATCATTAACGAGGCGGGCAAGCTCCCTGGAGGTATTTACCAGGGTATAGTGGGGATTTGCCGCCCACCGCCGGTAGATCGCCCCCTGGTAGTAGAGAAAGCATGCCATCGACGCCACGACAAAGGCGATCCTTATCCCCCTCCTCACCGTAAGCTCCTCCTCCTTTTTCTCTCCGGCCCGGTCTATCAGGTAGATCACCGCCATAATCGAGAGGGAGAGTATAAGGGATATCGAGAGGAGGAGATAAAACGAGCTGAAGAACTCGATCAGGGCGTTGAACCGCCCCACCGCCTCGGCGGAGAGCCTGAACCCAACGGCAAAGGTCATAAAGTTGACCATGAAGTAGGAGAAAACTATCAGAAGCACCCTGAAGATTAGGAACAGAAGCCAGAAGAGGAGAACGAAGTAGTAGCCGTATCCGAACTCCGCTTTTTTCTCGGGCGCAAGGAGGCGGGCGCAGGTCATCCCGGCGAGGATAAACAGCGGCGGCATCAGAAACAGGAAGTACCTCGGCGGGGCGTACTTGAAGAGGATCGTGTAAAAGGCGCCGAAGACCGCCCAGGCGAGAATCACCACCTTCATCACGTCCTTGCCGTCGTTGAAGTCGAGCCTCTTCGCGAAGACGTCCCTTACAAAGACGATTATGTATGAATAGGCCAACAGCGAGACCACGGGAAGGTACCGGGTTATCCCGCCGCTCTGTCCGAGGTTAAAGAAGTAGACGATCAACCCGTCGCCGAAGATATCCTCCTTGAGGTGGGCCTTTACCCTGGCCAGCGCTATGTCCAGTGGCGAGAGGTTGAAGAGTTTCCCCACCAACAACACGAGGGCGATTCCCGCGGCGGCGATCGCCAGAAGCGTCACCGCCCTGATGACCCTGTTTCTACTTCCCTCCCCCTCCCCGAAGAAGAGGAGGATGTGCCCCATCAGGAATGCGGGGACGAGGGCCACCGCGATCACCCGGACGTACAGGACGGCTGCGAAGATCACGATCCAGGAGAGGATGAAAAAGAGGGGCTTCTTCGTGCCGAGAAACCAGAGCCACGCCGAGACGAGCATGTAGAAAATCATCGCGGTGTAGATGAGGGGAATCCTGTTGTACATCGCGAAGAACGTGGTGAAGGCCCAGAAGACGGAGGCGAAAAGGGCGGTCTTGATATCGTCCTCCCTCTTTGGCAGGTCCACTAAGATCAGAAAGAAGAATACGAAGCCCAGAAGGCTGATTGCCGCGGTTATCAGATTGAGCTGGGCGTACCCCACGCCGAAGAGAAGGAGGAACGGCAGGTAAAGGATGTAGTAGCCGGGGGCGTTCCAGATGCTCGAGATGGGTTTGAGCTCCCCCCCCTTGACGAAGCTTACCGCGGGCTCTATGTAGTAGGACGCGTCGGTGCTCGGCCCCTGGGACCACGACAGGTCGAAGGGGGCGTCCGCCCCCGGGTGAATCATCCTGATTACGGCAGACAGAAGCAGAAAAACGACGAAGACAAAAAGGAGGATTTTTTTTCTGTTCACGCTCATTTTACAAAATTAAGCCCGTTTATTTTTTAAGCCCCTTTTTAAGCCTCTCCAAGATCACCCTCGCTATAAAGAGGGGATTTCCGATAACGTAGCGGTAAAACATCCTCCTCGGCTGGAGGAGGAGGCGGAAAAACCACTCGAGCCAGAGGGCCATCATCCACCTCGGGGCGCGCTTGACCCTGCCGGATATGAAATCGAAGCACGCCCCGCCCGTAAGCGCGACCCTCGCGTCTATTCTCTCCCAGTTTTCCTTTAGCCACCTTTCCTGGGCCGGCATCCCGAACCCGACGACCAGGACGTCCGGCGACACCCTGTTTATCTCATCTATCACCGCATCGTTCTCGGCGCCATTCCCCTTGTCGAAATATCCGTTTCTCGTTCCCGCGATCTCGAGGCCGGGGAATTTCCCGACAAGCCTCTCCGCCGCCGCCAAAGCAATCCCCTCTTCCGCCCCCAAAAAATAGTAGGAAAATCCCTCGGCCTCCATGTAGGCCGAAAGGTCCCACATCCAGTCGGCGTAGGTTATCCTCTCTGGGATATCATGGCCGAGTATCTTTGCACCCAACATCACCCCGTGGCCGTCGCAGAAGACTACCGCGGCGCTGTTCAAGAGATCCTTCATAAAGGGGTGCTTGATCGCTTGGTTTATCGCGTTTACGTTTACATTGAGGACGAGCTCCTTTCGATTTTCCCTGATTATTGCGCCTATCTCACGGTTCAGCTCCCCGGCGGTCAGGGGATTTACCTTTATGTCGAGGATTCGTATCTCTTCCATATCGTCACAATATCAGTAAGACCGCCCCCAAAAAACTAATAACGCCGCCCCCGATCCCAAAAACAACTACCTGTCTATATTTATAACATATTTTCGCCGATATATCTACTCGCCGCCCGCCACTCGCCTCCCACCCACACCACAGGCCCCGCCGAGGAGTGGATGCTCACTGTAAAAAGGTCACAGAATCCTGTCGAGGTCGCCCTTGAACGTGACCTTGATGTTATCAGGGCTCCCCGGGACTATCCTGACCTTCTTTCCCATCCTCAAAACCAGCCCCGCATCGTCCGTGGCGTCGGTTATGCCCTCGGCCAGAGCAATCCTGTGCCCCTCCATGATAAGACCGTACTTAAAAACCTGGGGGGTCTGCACCGAGAAGAGCCTCTCCCTCGGGACGTAGCTCTCGATGAAGAGGTCCTTTGCCAGAACGGAGGAGTCCGTGGTGCCCACTCCTACGGCCGCGGCCCCGAAGTTCCTTGCCTCATCGACCGCCGCAGTCACCACCACCGGATCGATAATCGGTCTTGCCGCATCGTGGATGAGAACGATCTCCGCTCCGCCCATCTTTTCGATATCGAGAAGCCCGTTGAAGACGGAGGCCTGGCGGGTCTCGCCGCCGGGAACGAACGATATATCCCTGTCGGTGAGGCCGAACTCCACGATAAGCTCCCGGGCAAGCCCGATATACTCCTCCTTAACCGGAACGGTGATCCCGGATAGAACGCCCGCCTTAAAGAGGGCCTTTAGCGTCTTGACGATGATGGGAACTCCGCCCACCCTGATGAACTGCTTTGGGAGCTTTCCACCAATTGCCCCTTTTGGTATGCCGTCCTTCCCCTTGATACCGGCGTCTGCTATTCTGCTCCCGCTCCCCCCGGCGGGGACTATCCCCCATATCCTTTCCACCGTCATTTCACCATTTTCCTCTTCAGCATGAAATTCCACGCCGTCCGAACGACCTCCGTTAGATCGTCGAACTTAACCTCCCAGCCCAGCTCCCCCTTTATCTTTTCTGAAGAAGCCACGAGCATTGGCGGATCGCCGGGGCGCCTGTCTCCGACCGTGACCTTTATCTCCCTTCCCGTAACCTCCCGGCAGACGTCGATCACCTCCCTTACCGAGTAGCCCTTTTCGCTCCCCAGGTTGAAGGCGCCCGAATCGCCCCCCGCCTTAAGATGCCGGTAGGCGAGAAGGTGGGCGGAGATCAGATCGGAGATGTGGATGTAGTCCCTGATGCAAGTGCCGTCCGGGGTGTCGTAGTTCTCCCCGAAGACCGTGATTTCGTCCCTTGCGCCCCCCGCCGCCATAAGCGTCAGGGGTATCAGGTGCGTCTCCGGATCGTGGCGCTCCCCAAGCTCCCCCTCCGGGTCCGCTCCGGCGGCGTTGAAATATCTGAGCGCGACGTATCTCAACCCGTACGCCGCGGCGTAGTCCTCCATCGCCATCTCGAAGATATATTTCGTCACGCCGTACGGATTTACCGGATTTCTCGGGTGCGCCTCCGAGAGGGGGATCTCGAGCGGCTCACCATAGACGGCGCAGGTGGATGAGAAGATGAGGTCTTTGACGCCCGCCTCGAGCATCGCCGAGAGTAGGTTCAGCCCTCCCAAGACGTTGTTGATATAATATTTCCGGGGGTTCTCCACCGACTCGCCGACGTAGCAGTGCGCCGCAAAGTGCATCACGGCGTCCACCTCGTGCCTCTCAAAGACTGCCCGGATATCATTCTTTTCTTTTAGATCGCCCTCGATGAAATCGGTGCACAGGACGGCGTCCCGGTGGCCGGTTATCAGGCTGTCAAAAACGATCGGATTTATCCCTTCCGCCATCAGCCTCTTCACCGCGTGGCTCCCGATATATCCGGCCCCTCCCACGATCAGCACGTTCTTCATAGGCTTATCCCCGCCCTCAAGATATCGTGGATGTGAATCACCCCCTTGGGTCTCCCGTCGTCGTCCCTTATGACGAGGGACGTAATCGACATATCCTCCATTATTCTCAGCGCCTCCGCCGCGAGCTTGTTCTCGTCCACCCCCTTAGGATCCCTGACCATAAGCTCCGCCACCTTTTTGTCCAGGGGGTCGGGTGTCATCTGGAATATGCGTCTCAAATCCCCGTCGGTGATCAGCCCCGTAAGCCTCCCCCCTTTATCTATAATCGTGGTCATCCCGAGACCCTTCGAGGTCATCTCGAAGATGGCGTCTTTTAAGCTAACGTCCTCATCCACCACCGGCACTTCCTCCCCGGTATGCATGAGGTCTGCCACCTTCAGAAAAATCCTCCTGCCGATGGAACCCTCCGGGTGTCTCCTGGCGAAGTCCTTGAGGTCGAAGTTTCGCATCTTCAGAAGCGCCACCGATACCGCGTCCCCCAGCGCCAGGGCTGCCGTCGTTGATGACGTGGGGACGATGTCCCAGGGACACGCCTCCTTCTTTACGCCCACGTCCAGCACAACGTCGCACTCCCTTCCGAGCGTGGATTTGACCTCCCCCGTCATCCCGATGATCTTGACCCCCGTCCACCGGAAATAGGGAAAGAGCTTTAAGATCTCCGCCGTCTCGCCGCTGTAGGATAGCGCCAAAACCAGGTCATCCTCCGTGACGACGCCGATGTCGCCGTGAAGCCCCTCGGCCGGGTGGAGGTAAAAGGCGGGTGTCCCGGTGCTGGAGAGGGTGGCGGTGATCTTCCTCGCCACCAGACCGGATTTGCCCATCCCGGTGACTATCACCCTCCCCTTCACATCGAAGATCAGCTTTACCGCCCTCTCGAACTGGTCGCCGACTTTGTCGATGAGGTCTCCTATCGCGTCCCGCTCTATCTCGAGGACCTTCCTGCCCTCCGCTATCGCATCGATCGAATCGGAAGTCCCCGTTTTATGCGGCGCGTCCTTTGTCCCTTTCATATAGATACCTCTTTAAGCTCATGGAAGAGTTCTTCAAACTTGGCGGCGATCCCCTCCCAGGAGAACCGCTCCCCCGCGTCTTCCATCCCCCTCGATACGATCCTCGTCCTGAAATCTTCGTCGCTTAGAATTTTCAAGACCGCCTCGGCGATCGCCTCGGGGGATCTCTCCTCGACCAAGATCCCGTTTTTACCGTCCTCTATTATATCGACTATCCCCCCCACGGCGCTCCCGACAACGGGGACGCACGCCGCCATCGCCTCTATCAGTACCGTGCCCAGTCCCTCCGTCTCGCCGGTGGGCATGACCACGGAAGGAAGGACGAACACGTCGCTACCGCCAAGGAGCTTGGGGATCTCGTCCCGGTCAACCTCGCCGGTGAAATCGACAAAGTCCCCGACGCCCGCCTCCCTCGTCATCTTTTCCAGCCTCCCCCTTTCCGGGCCGTCCCCCACGAGGATGAGCCTCGCCCCCGGTATCCTCTCCCTGATCAGGGAAAGCGCGGAGATCAGATACTCCTGACCCTTCAGGGGTATCAGCCTGCCCACGCTGATTATCCTCGTCTCGTCCGCCACCCTTGCCCCCTTATCACTCCCGCCGGCCGCCTTCGAGAATAGCTCGCCTAAAAAAAGCTTGATATCAACGCCCATCGGAATCACGCTTGCCTCAATCCCGGGGACTATCTCCTCGATCCTCCTCTTGGTGGCGGAGCTGTTTGCCGTGACCGCCGCGGCCCTCTTCACCACGAGGCGAAAAAGAGACCTCATGAGCGACCCGAAGGCGCCCCGAAACCTGATATTTACGTCTGAGCCGTGGAGGGTCAACACGAACGGGACTGCGGCCAGCGCCGCCGCGATCCCCTGGGGGATAAGCCAGTGGGCGTTAACGATGTCGACACCCCTTGCCATCCTCCTTAAGCGTATCGCCTGGGCCAAAACGAAGGGGACTATAAGAAAAAACCTCAATGGATTTTCCCTCACGTTGTTTATCATCCCCTGCCCGTAGGCCAAAGTCTCCAACCTCTCCGGCCACGCGTATCTGAACCTGTAAACCTCCACTCCCTCCATCGTCTCGCGTCCGGGACTGCCGCCGACGTGGGGGGAAAGCACCCCCACCTCGTGCCCGAGCCGGACGAGCGCCCTTCCCAGGTTCAAGATGAAGACCCCCGCCCAGTCCCCCGGCCGCCTGGGAAACGAGCTTGCCACGATCAATATTCTCAATCTCTCCCCCGCCTCATATATGAACTACTTCAGAGACTTATTATACTCCATGTCGAACCACATCGCAAAGAAGAGCGATTGGAGTCCCGATATGAAGAGGAAGGCGGCAAAAAGGGCGCTCGTCGGGGCCACCCCGTAGTCGACAAAGCCCGTGAGACCCAGAATCCTTATCACGATAAGGTAGAGGCCGAAGAGAGAGCCGAAAGGCGTCAGCGTCAGGCCCAGGAGGTAGAAAAAGACGAGGGGGTGAAAATCGTAGATCACGTACTTCTTGACCAGCCTTGCGAAAAAGCCTTTTATCAAAAGCCACAATATCGACGGGATGACCTTGAGGAGCCTTATCTCCGAGCGCTCCCCCACGTCGTAGACCGGCCTCACCTTGACGTCCTTGACCCTCGCGTTTATCACGTTTAGCTTGATGAGCATGTCGTTGGGCATCCCGTAGCGGGGATAGATGTCGTCTATATCGATCAACTCGAGGGTCTTTCTGTTTATCGCCGTGTATCCGCTCTGGGAGTCCACCACGTGCCAGTATCCGGAGGCGACCTTCGTCAAGAGCGAGAGGGTGGAGTTACCCAGATAGCGGACCTTCGGGATCTTCTTCCAGGAGCCCCCCATCAGGAGCCTGTTCCCCTTGGTGTAGTCCGCCTCGTCCTCGATTACCGGGTCCACAATTGCCGGGAGATCCGCCGGGTCCATCTGGTTGTCCCCGGCCATTACGACGGCAACGTCAGCACCCATGTCGAGCGCCTCCCTGTAGCCCCTGGCTATGGCGCCCCCCACGCCGAGGTTGTCGGCAAGGGGAACCAGCTTCACCTTACCCTTGAATCGCCCCCTGTACCCTTTAACGCGCCCGACCGTGTCGTCGTCGCTGTTGTCGTCAACGACGACCGCCCAATCGACAAAGCCGGGGAGCCCGTCGAGGACGTCCGTTATCAGTCTCTCCTCGTTGTGGGCCGGAATCACCACGCATATTTTCTTTTTCTTCCTCACATTGACCTCAATCGCAGGCCCGAATGATCACGCCCTTTTTTTGCTGATAATGATGAAATATGGATATAAACAAGGCGGCATAAAAATATACGCGAGATTCGCGATCTTTCCCCATATCCCCTTTATACGATATTTGTACGCCCTGTATTTCACGTACAATACTTCATAACCGGTGTTTTCGAGAAAGACCTTTATCTCTTTTACCGAGTACTCCCTTACGTGTCCCATGTGTCCCAGCGTCCTGAGGCTGTTAAACTGATTATAAGGCTTTCTTATACCCCGCCCTATCAGATAGTTCACAACCGTGTGGAGGGCGTAGAGGTTCGGCGTGGTCAGCATCATTATCCCCCCGGGACTGATGACCCTGTTCACCTCCTCGAGGGTGGCGATGGGGTTTATCCTCAGGTGCTCGAAGATCTCGTTGAAGAGGACCATCTGAAAGGTCCCGTCGTCGAAGGGGAGGGGCTCGGTCTCGATGTCGCACCTGACTACGTTAAGGCCGTTTTTGTCGACAATCACCTCGGCCCTTGTCGGATCGATATCGACGGACACGATGTCGTAGCTCAGCTTATTCAAAAAATAGGTAAAGTGAAAGGGATGCCCCCCCACCTCGAGAATCGGGCCTTTCTCGTAATGTTTCTCAATAAAGTTTAGGTCGTTGAGATACCTCTCCTTGTGATTTATCAAATATCCCCGGCTGTACTCTGAAAACTTGGGAGTAAGGAGCCTGATGTCCTCCTCGAGGCCGCTAAATATTTCTTCATATCTTGGATCAACGTCCATATTCACTTCAGCTCTTCGGCATTTCCCTGTAAATCGAAAACAACTTTCGTCCCCTCAATCCTCCCCTCCCCCCTCCCCACCGCCTCCGATCGTATATGCCGGATAGAGTCTAAGTCGATCAAAACCTAAACGATTAGAGATATGGTTCAAAAGGAATGGATAGTTTATATCAGAACCGGGCCTTGATTTCAAGCCTTTACTTGGACCGATCGCCTGTGGAGAGCTCATTTTGAACGGTATCTATGAGCTTATCTATGTCCTCAACATCCTCCCTCTCGGTCTTTTTGGTAATCGACTCCTTCGCCCTTATCAACGCGTCTTTCGATTCGGAAAGCCTCCCCTGTTTGTAGAGGGCGAGTCCGATCCCGTAGTACGCCTCCGCCTTTGCCCCACCCATCTTGACGGCCGTCTCGAATTCACTGATCGCCTCGTCGTACCTCCCAAGAACGATTAGGTTGTGGCCCCAGTTCAACCTCGGCCAGACGACGCCCGGATAGCGCCCGATAAGCATTCTGAAGATAGTCTCCGCCTCCTCATATTCCCCGAGCTGCATGAGGGTAAAGGCGAGATTGTCCTTGAGATCGGGGACGAAACCCACGATCGCTTCGGCCATAGTCAGGATCGCCTTGTTTGCAGGCCACATCCCCCTCGTAATGAAGTAGTTGGAAAGGGCCCTGAAGCTTATCGTATAGTAGTCCTTGTATATGTTGTCGGCCAGAAACTCCCCGCCCCTCGACGCGAGCTCCCTCTGGATGAAGGAGTGTAAACCGCCGAGGTATTCGACGAAATACTCACTGTAGAACTGGTCGTCCGCCGCCTCGATATCCTCTTCCGTAAACAGCCTGAAGAAGAATATCTCGGGAACCAGATACTTGGAGATCTGCTCGATTATCCTCACCTCCGGCCCGATATATATCTTCCTGTCATCAATATTCGACTTGATAAGGGCGCCCAGATAGGGGATCGCGGTATTCGACTCGTAGGGGGTATCAGGCACCTCGATCCGCGGGAACCTCCCGGCGGTAACCCTGTTGAAGTACCTCGGCTGAAATATGTCGCTGAAGGGGACCACGGTGACGTCCTCCCTCAGCTTCTCGATGTCCTGATAATAGTAAAATATGGGCCAGTATATCGAGGTCAGGGCGAGGGAGTCGTATTCAAAGCGCATGTAGTCGGCAAAGACTATGTTGTGGGCCGCGTAGTAGTTCGACTTGTCGAGGGACCTGTAATCCACCAGGAGGGAAAAGACCACGAAGGAGAGGGCCGTAACGAGGAGTATCCTCCTGAAGTTTACCTTGACCTTTTTGAAGCCCGCCAGGTATTCCCCGATGAAATATACCCCCGCCCCGCCCAGGGCCATGACGACCAAAAACGACGAGATGTAGACCGTTCCCCCCTTCCAGTACCACACGAAAAAGGAGATGTGGCCCATAAAAAAGAAGAAAAGGAGAAGGGAGACGCGCCACTCCCTCCTTACCGCCAGGTAAAGGCCAACAAGAGACGCCAGCGGCCACAAGAGGGTCAGCTCCTTTACCATGACCTTGAGAAAGACCAGGATTTTCCCCGGGAGGTCGCCCCAGGAGACGGCAAAGTGGTAAGCGGAGTCTTTCCTGTCCGTAATTAAGATGAGAAACTGTTCGAGGGTCTCCGGGTTTCCCCAGTCCATCCTCGTATCGGCAAGCGACCTTATGGGAAGATACAAGAAGGATGAAAAACCGAGGACAAAGAAGAAGATGGAGAGCACGAAGTCGGAGACCCTCAACCTCCCCTTGAAGTTTATCAAAACGAAGATAAGGAGCGCCGGCAAAAAGAAGGCCACCGTGGCGTGGATCCCCGCCGAGAGTCCATATAAAAATGTGCCGGCGAAGAGGTAGCGCCTGTCCCCCGTATTTTTCCACTTTAATGTAAAGATCAGTATTCCGCCGGCGGCGGCCCCCATCCCCGCGTAGACCTCCGCAGCAACGGAGCTCTCCCAGAGGGAATATGAAAAGGCGAAGGATAAGGCCGTTATCGAGGAGAAGCACAATCCCCAGTTGTCCCTCCTGCCGCCGAGGGTGGTGATCAGCTCCCTGGTCAGGAAAAAGAGGGTCACCGACGCCAGGGCACCCATCGTCGCGGAGAGGAGGTTCACCTTAAACGGGATCGATCCCATAGGGAGGTAGGTCATAAGGTTTGCCAGCGGCATGTACGTCGGGAATCCCGCGGGGTGGGGAATGCCGAGGGAGAAGGCGACGTCCACGAACTCGGCGGAATCGCGCCAGTAGACCGCCGGACAGAGGGTAATGACGTAGACAAAGATCACCGAGAGGAAGATGAGATGGGGGAGGTTTCTTACAAAGAAATTTTCAGATCTGCCCGACAATTTCATATCAATAGGCCAAAGGATTAAAAAAAGGGGCAGAATTTTCTCAAATTCCGCCCCAGAGTTGAAACCCTACTTCATAAAACTTCTAAATTAGTCGTACGTACAGGTTCTTGCGGTATCAGATACGTCGTCGAAGCGGTTACAGGGCTCACGTGCATCCTCGTGCTCCAGCCACTGGTCAAGAGTAGGATCCCTGTCGACATTTCCGGAAGCCGAAGCGGTAAAACCGTACGAAGAAACCTCCAAGATCGCCCATGAATAGTACTTGGGAGCCGATGCAGGCTCAAATCCAATATTCGGGGCCGAGCCGGCATTTGCCGGGCCACCGCCCGTACCGTCATCCGCAAACGTATTCTCCGTCGCGAAGTAGGCCAGCTCCGCCTCGTATATACCCGTCAGGAGCGTCCGTGCCTCGGACTGCTTTGACTTGGCCTGAAACTTCAGGAAGTTAGGTATAGCGATAGCTGCCAGGATCGCGATAATGGCGACAACGATCATCAACTCGATAAGGGTAAAACCCTTCTTATCTCTGATCTTTCTTAGCATTTTTTCACCTCCAATTCACTAAAAGATTTGTATATATAATAAAGCAAT
>CAZIWT010000046.1:0-24626 GCA_964542895.1 uncultured Thermodesulfobacteriota bacterium | reverse complement strand
ATATTCGTGGAACTAACACAAACAGGGGAGATCTTGATTTAGCAGATGTGGCAGTAACCAATATTCAACAACTTCAAGGTGAGGAAAATCGCTGGTTAAACGAACTTCCCTATGACTACTTTGATTTAATTCTTTTTGATGAAGGACATCATAGTGTTGCTGCAACGTGGGACATTTTGAAAACGAAGTTCCCAAATGCAAAAATAGTAAACTTTAGCGCAACACCTTTGCGTGCAGACGGCCAAAGGATGGCTGGTCGTATACTCTATTCTTATCCAGTATTTAACGCTATTGTTGAAGGCTATGTTAAGCGATTAAAGGCACTTGTTCTTAATCCAAAGACTCTTCAATATGTTCGGAATGAGGATGGACAGGAAGTTAATGTTTCGCTTGATGAGGTTATACGCCTTGGTGAAGAGGATGCGGATTTTCGTCGTAGCATTGTTACCTCAACGGAGACGCTTAATACCATTATTGATGCTTCCATCAGAGAACTTGAGCGAATTCGGGATGAAACAGAGGAAAAGAAACACAAGATAATCGCATCGGCCCTGAACTTTGAGCATTGCCATCAAATAGTTGAGGCATACCGCTCTCGTGACCGGCGAGCCGAATATGTACACAGTCGCGAGAACAGCACTGCTAACGATCGAGTTCTTGCCAAACTAGAGAATAACGAGATTGATGTGATTGTGCAGGTTCGCAAACTTGGTGAAGGCTTTGACCACCCTTACTTATCAGTAGCTGCAGTATTTAGTATCTTTGCAAATCTGTCTCCGTTCGTACAATTTGTAGGGCGTATCATGCGTGTGATTGAACAAAATAGTCCTGGGAGTCCTCTCAATCAGGGGACTGTTGTATTCCATGCCGGGGCTAACATTGCAAGTCGCTGGGAGGACTTCCAGGAATATAGCGAAGCAGACCAGGAATTCTTCGACCAACTTCTTCCATTAGAAGGCCTTGATTTTTCCAATTCAGAGGAGTTGGTAGTCTGCCCCGAAAATTCTCGAATACCCAATCCAATTGAAATTAGCGAACAGTCTGAAGTTCTCTTGGAGGAGATTCCACTGTTTAGGGACCCTGTGGCGATGCAAGCCTTGCAAACCCTTCAGGAGCGTGGCTATTCTTCCGAAGATATATGTCAAGCCTATGAGCTAAAGCCTGTTCCCACAACTCGTGTATCTGAACGGCGAGCTGCACGTGAGGGACTTGAAATGCGTGTTCGAAATGAGGTTGGCCGTATTTTAAATGAAAGGGGAATAAATCACCAAGGGCGTGATTTAGATCGAAAGCGACTTGGACGTATAAATTTTGTCGTTGTTAAAGCTGCTATTGATAGTCAAGTCAACAAGGCTGTTGGTAGAAAATCTAGAGAACGTAGTGAATTTACTCGTCCTGAGCTTGATATGATCGATCAGAATTTTGATGAATATGTGAAAGAAGCAATAAAGGAGGTTTTCAATGGCCAGACCAAAATCGATCCTACAAAAGGTGGAAGTGGATAAGGCAGAAAGAGCTCACGATTGCAAACACAACAAAAAACATCGTATTGAACGTGGAGATAATAGGCTTAAAGTTGGGAATAAACGCGCTTATAAACATTATTGTGTTGCTTGTGCTATCGAAATCATCGAGAGGGATATAGTAAAACTGCAAGGACTTGCCCAACAACTTCGAGAATAAAAATAATATAAACGTTGTCATCGCCAAAACAAAAAAACACATCATCCTCAATAAATTGATACCAGGCTTCCAGACTGTTATTATTTTAATCTACCACTTTTATCAATATAGATTTGACACAATAACTCATCAGATATATCATAATCCCAAAAATATTTTAGGATTTTAAAAATGGCAAAAAAAGACAAGCTGTGCGTAATCTGGAGCTCGGCGGATAGAGACGTGGCGCTGGGCACCGCCTTCATGTATACCTTGAACTCGAAGCTCCGCGGCTGGTGGGATACGGTCAGGCTCATCGTCTGGGGGCCGTCGTCAAAGCTTCTCTTAGAAGACAAGGAGCTTCAGGAACACGTTGCGAAGATGATGGACGCCGGGGTGGAGCTTCAGGCGTGCAGATCATGTGCCGATATATACGGCATATCCGACGACCTCTCCGCGCTTGGAATTGATGTGCAGCATGTGGGGGCATCTCTGACGGAGATGCTGAAGAGCGACGACTGGGCGGTGCTGACGTTTTAGTCCGCCGGTTGATTCTCATCGTGACATTTTTTACATACAGGAGGAGATGATCTTGTCATTCTGATGCGGCTTGCCTTTGTACCCTTTCTATACAGGGCCGAAAAAATCCAGCCTTAACGGGATAAACCATTTACAAATCAGTCCATTTGTAATATACTTTTTTTAACTTTCTAACTCGATCCATAGTTGAGTGTTACGCTATGTACGTAAAAAGAATTGACCGAAGGACGTACCTGAAAAAAATGGTTGCTCTTTCAAAGGGGATGGCTATGTTCACCTTGTTTCCATCCTGTTCAAAGGGAGCGGATCTGGTGGAATCGGAAGACGATAGGGCGCTCATCGTAAACTACGACGGCCTCTCCCTGAAGGAGTACGCCAGGAAGAAGCTACACCACGGCGTGGAGCGCTTCCTGAGTCCCTTCGGAAGCATCAAAGACCAGGGCGGCTTCGAGAATCTCTTCAAGTGGAAGTTCCTCTCGGAGAACAAGTTCAAGGGGTTCTACAATGACGAGAAGGTCGTGGGCGTTTCTGTTAACTGGGACGCCGTCAAAAAACATAAAGGCCTTTCCGCCACCTTCCTGAAGCACTCCACCGTGCTGATAAAAGATGTGGATAAGTACATCCTGGTTGACCCGGTTTTCACTAGGTTCATAAGGACAATCAAGGATTTCAGCCCCCTCGAGTTCGAGATTTCGGAGATGCCGGCCCCCGACCATGTCCTCATCACCCACGGCCACCGGGACCACCTCGATTTCAACTCCCTGAGAAGGCTCGACAGGAAAACCCATCTCGTCACCCCTCTCGGATACGACTTGATCTTCAAGCTGTTGAGGATGAAAAACCGAACCAAGCTCGATTGGTACGAGAGCTACAGGGACGACGGATTCGAGATAACCCTCCTTCCCTGCAACCACTGGACGATGAGGGACCCGGTCGAGGGGCCGAACCGCTCGCTTTGGGGATCGTATCTCATAAGGACCGCCTCGGGCGGGAATATCTTCGTCTCCGGGGATACCGCCTATTTCGACTACTTCAAGGAGATAGGCCAACAGTGCAGGATCGACCTTGCAATAATAAGCCTGGGCGCATATGAGCCGAGGTGGTTCATGAAGGGGAGCCACATGAATCCGGGGGAGACCGTGAGGGCGTTTAAGGAGCTTAACGCCGAGAGGTTGATGGTGGTACACTGGGGGACGTTCCGTCTGGGGGATGAGCCGGTTTACTTTCCGCCCATCGATATCGAGAGGGAGATGGAGGCCGCGGGTCTTTCCGATCGCCTGGTAAAGATCACCCACGGCGAGACCCTCTTTCTTTAGCCCTGATTCGAACCCCGATCCGTATTAAGGCATTAAAGCCGTTTTTACCGGCGCTTGTGGAATAGGGTTTTACAAAGGTGATGGAGTGTGCTATTTTAACTCGGATAAAAAATACGATGTTTTTAAAGCTGAATTGTAACTTAAGTTGAGGTTTTTATGAAGACTGAGATTACGGAACTTTTTGGAATCGAGTACCCGATACTCCTTTCGGGGATGAGCTGGATCAGCGTTCCCAAGATGGTGGCGGCGGTCTCCAACGCCGGGGGTCTGGGAATTTTGGCGACCGGCCCCTTGAGCCTCGATGAGACGAGGAAGGCGATCAAGGAGGTGAGGTCACTGACCGACAAGCCCTTCGGCGCCAACGCATCTTTGATGCTGCCGGCGGGCAGGGACAACGCCGAGATCCTCATCGAGGAGAAGGTCCCTGTGATCAACTTCGCCCTCGGAAAGGGGGACTGGCTGGTGGACAAGGCGCACAAGTACGGCGGGAAGGTGATGGCCACGGTGGTAAACCACTACCACGCCAAGCGCGCCCAGGACTACGGGACGGACGCGCTGATCGTCACGGGGCACGAGGCGGCGGGCCACGGCGGGGACGCCACGAGCCTCGTTCTTATCCCGAGCATCTCCAGGGATCTGGAGATACCGGTTATCGCGGCCGGCGGATTTTCCAGCGGTATGGGACTCGCCGCGGCGCTCGCCCTCGGGGCCGAGGGTATAGCTATGGGAAGCCGCTTCATGTCGACCGTGGAGAGCCCCCTTCATCAAAACTTCAAGGACCTCTCCATCGAAAAGACGATATACGACACGATCTACTCGACGAGGATCGACGGGATTCCGTGCCGCTGCATGGACACGAAGGCGACGAGAAAGGCCGTTAAGCGGGGTCTTAACATGCCGGCGGCGTTTTTCAACTCCCGGATCATAGCCAAGCAGCTGAAGCTCCCGTTTTTCAAGCTCTTTTTCGGGGTGCTCGCCTCCGGGCCTAAAAACGCCATTCAGATGGCGTATCTGGCAAACACCTACCGGGCGGCGAACCTCGCCACGGAGGACGGGGACGTCAATAGGGGAATACTCCCAGTGGGGCAGGCAACAGGTATGATCGAAGACTTGCCGACTATCGAGGAACTTATGAAGAGGATGGTGGTGGAGGCGGAGGAGACGAAGAAGAGAATAAACAAGATGATTTAGCCGACCGATCTGGATTTCGATATGCATTTTTGGGTTTGAAGGGGTTTTTTAAAAAAAGTTCGCCGGTATCTTTAATGACCGGATATGCGGTTAAGGCCGAGCGAACCGACATTTTTAACTTACATTTTAGTATTTAGGGGATTTATGATGAAAGTCCTGATCGCGTACACCTCCAATACCGGTAACACGGAGAAGGTAGCAAAAGCGATATCAAGGGGGGTCGAGGCCGCCCACGATGTGGAGATCAAGCGGATCGAAGATACAAAGGCGGAAGATGTAAAGGCCTTCGACCTGGTGTTCTTGGGCTCGCCGATCCACGCTGGCGGGCTTTCGACCGCAGCGGCAGAGTTTCTGAATGGAATGCCCGATTCCCCCGGGTTCAGGCTCGCCGGGTTCGTCACCCATGCGTCCGATGCCTATGAGAGCGCGGAAGGTTATGAGAGGGGGATCAATACCTTTTCCGATGTGACAAAGGCGAAGGGAATCGAGTATCTGGGGTGCTTCGACTGCCGGGGGAGGCTCGATCCGAGTATCCGGCCGATGGTCCAGCAGGCGAAGAAGGTCTCGGACGAGGAGTGGGCGGAGGATATGAGGGTGCTGGACCAACACCCGAACGAGGAGGACGAGAGGTCGGCGGCGGATTTTGCGAAGAAGGTCGTGTCGAAGATCTAATGGGAATTGACGGGGAATCAGTTTAGGCTGGGGGGGTATGGAGGGATTGTTCTGATAAAATCGATTTCGGGGGGTGTTAAAATGGACGATAAGGCGAAAAGGCTCGCCAAGGTTTTGAGGCTGCCGAAGCTGGGACAGGTGGGAATAGTGGTAAAAGATATCGAGAAGACGGCTAAATACTACACAGATACCTTCGGCCTTGGTCCCTGGTTCAGGGCGGGGCTCTCGGACGAGGAGCACAACCAGGGTGAGAAAAAGAGGCTCGATTTTGAAGTCGATTTGGTGATGGCCTTTTCCGGGAAGATCCAGTTCGAGCTGATAAAGCATATTAAGGGCGATCGCAATATCTATCTTGATCACCTCGACAAGTGCGGCGAGGGGCTTCACCACCTCGGCTTTTTTGTCTCCGACTTCGATAGAAAGCTTGAGGCGGTAGATAAGATGGGAATCGGCGTCCTCCAGTCCGGCGTAATCAAGAGCGTGGGGAAGGCCGGAGGGTCGGTGACGAAATACGCCTACCTCGATACTGTGAAGATCGGCGGCATTATCTTCGAGCTGATCCAGACGAAGTTCGTGGGGGTCAACATCAAGATGTCGAGGCTCTGGTTCGAGCTTGGAAGCATCACGGGTGATCTCGAAAAATTGGCGCTTTGAGGAGGCGAGAGGGTAAGGGGGGTTGCTAATATTGTCATCGCGGCGGAGATTTAAATATATTAGATGTTGACAAGCCCCGATATTGGTGCTAAAAATATCAAACTATCGTGTGGGGATGTAGCTCAGTTGGGAGAGCGCAGCGTTCGCAACGCTGAGGTCGTGGGTTCGAATCCCATCATCTCCACCATTTTTTTATCTGCCCCCCGGAAGAATTTACTAAAAAAACAACCGGGCCGCAACACCTAAAGGCCCGCGTGCTTTTCAGCAATTGGATTTTATGTGGCTCTCTTCTTTCCTGTAATCCCCCCGTCGATCCTTATGCGGCGATCTTTTACGGTGGGTGGAGTCTTAGGCTCTTTTCAAGAAGGTATTAAGAAATTTCCTTCGCAATCAAGGTGAGGGAGCGCTGATAATAAGGGCCGGGCCCTATTCCGCGGACAACTCCTCGAGGTAGCGATCGAAGTCGACCTGATCCCCGGTTTTACCGTTGAGCTTCTCGATGGTTAATATTATTTTGTATGCTATCTCCGGAGGTACCGGTTCACCTCGCATCGCCTTGTGTACCATTTCGTATGAGATGTTTCCCAGCTCCTCGATCAGGCCGTTTCTCGATTTTCCGCCTCGAAAGAGGGCCTCTTCGACAACCTCAGGGTTTAATATTTTAAATTTGTCGGGCATATTTCATACCGTTGTACGTGGAGCTTTTTCATCTAATCAGACCCCCGTTAATAATACACACCTTCAAGATCGTCTTACAATGATTCCGTCTATTTCTCTTCCCATCTGAATTCCACCGGCAGATCGCTTTTCGATGTGGATATTACATGATGGGGCTGGGTGATGGCCATGGTTACCATGGCGCCCGGGTCCGGCTCGGTGTAGAGGACTTTGACCACGAACTTTCCCTCCGCCTCGATAATCTCGACTATCTCGACATCGTATCCCCCGGACATCTTGCGTCCCGGAGATACAGCTATCACCATACTTTTTTCAAAGTCCACAGCCGGAGTTTCGGGTGTCGGCGTCTCACCGACGTGGATTTTTTTGAAGAAGGAAGAAAAAGCGTCTGCATCGTAAAAGACAGCCTCCACCTTCTCTTCGATTCCTGGAGCGTAATATCCCTTTGCAAGGGTGGAAAAGGCCATTTCACCGGACGATAAGGCCGCTAATCCGAAAAAGATCAAAAAAATGAAAAATGCTCTTCTAAACATGGTAGATTCCTCCTCGTTTTGATACCCGAATAGTCTTGTTTATTAAAAATATGACCCGTTTTTAAATCGAGTTTTTCTCGCTTCATTAACGAGGTCGCCTAAGATCTCTCTCGAGTTGTATTTATTATCCCCTCAAATTTTTTTATGGTAATGCCCGGTAATGCGGTTAGATTGCTTCTCTCTTCAATATTATAAATACCCCATTTAACTTATTTATTATGTGATTTTGAGCACCATTAAATAGTTTTTTGAAAAGCCTGTCAAAATCGAATGCGAGAGCAGGTGTAATCGGCGGAGGCGAAAAAGAGATTGTTTTAGTGATTTTCAACGGCTTTCTTCGCCGTGATGTAAAGCGCTGCAGAATTTAGATCGTGAGTTTGTTTTTAAATAGACCACATTTTTGAGCGGTGCGAGCTTCGGGTTGTCTACATTTTAGGGGTTAAATAATCCTCCATTCAAAAAAGTGCTTCCACGCAAAATTTTATTGAAAAAGGGACCCTTACAAGATTTATCAGACCCCTTATAATATTTTTTACTACAATTTGCTTATTGTCAACAGATAAAAGAAAATAACTGAAAATTAAGTCGTTAATTGCGTGGTTTGAATCGACCTTAAATTTCTGATTTGAAGGTATGTCTGAAATTGTTGCACTTTTTGAAGTTTTGGGTTGTTAGGCGTTTTCAAGTTTTCGGCGGGAAAGATTTCATTGTCTTTTGAAAGATTTATCGGATACTATTTGCCACTCCTCTGCTTCAGTTAAAATAGCCGCCAAAGGATAACGCCAGGGCCCAAAAAGGCCGGCCGCGGCAGTGTTTAAAATACACCTTTGATGGAATCGCGGATAATGTTTTCTCCCCGTCTCCCCAAAAAAAACATGTCTTGAGAAGATTTCACAACCGGTCGGCCGATGTGCGCGGTAATTGATTAAACCGCGTTCTAAAGGAATCCCTCCAACTCCGTAATTCCGTGGCCAGAGAGATATTTGTAATATTCATACATGGCGGCGAGGGACTGAACCGCCTTTTCCGGCGTCGTGTAGACGACCTCGGAGTAGCCGGTCCTCGACTGGTAGCGCTCTCTCCTCCCCCCGGCGTAGAGGGAGACGTTGATAATCGGCTTTTTGTATTCGTTCATGAGCTCGTTTACCTTGTCCAGGAAATTCCTCTCGATCAGCGCCAGGCGTCCCTGGGCCTGCCGGATGGCGTATTCGAGGTTGTCGAGGTCGGCGGCCGTGGCCGAGGCCGCAAAGGAGCGGATCCCCATGCTCGAGACGCCGACGATCCCGAGGCAGATCACGGCGTCCACGTCGCTGGATGAAGTAACCGCCTCTACGGATTGTACGTAGGCCTCCGGGTTTATCTGTCCCACGAGGTCTACCGGGTTCCTCTTGCTCCAGAATGGGGGGAGTATCTTGTCGAGCTTGCTGATCACCTTTTTCCCGAGCTTGGCCACTTTAAGGCCGTACTCCACCACGTTGTCGGACGTGACCACGCCCCAGCCTCCGCCCAGGGTGATAATTCCCACCCTGTCCCCCTTGGGCAGCGGCAGGTTGTCCAGCGCCATGGAGTAGTCGAGCATATCGGTGGGTGTCTTCGCCTCGATTATTCCCGCCTGCCGAAAGGCGGATGTAATTATCTCGCTGTCTCCGGCGAGCGAGCCGGTGTGGGAGCGGGCGGCGATCCCGCCGGCCTCGGTTCTTCCACCCTTCAGGGCCACGATCGGCTTTCTTTTTGTGGTCTCCATGGCGATCTCCAGAAACTCCTCTCCCTCCTCGACCCCCTCTACATAGAGGAGTATCACTTTGGTGTCCGAATCGTTTGCAAGGTATCTCAGGAAATCCGACTTTTTCAGGATGGCCTCGTTTCCCGATCCGACGAACTTGCCCATGCCGACGCTGTGCATCTCCGCCCATTCGAGCATCTGGTTTCCGAGATTCCCGCTCTGGGACATGAACGAGATATCACCCCGTCGGGGATAGAGGGGGGCGCCGATGGAGAAGAGGCGCCTCTGGGTGCACATTACCCCCATCGTGTTCGGCCCCACCATCGGCATCTTCGCCTCCTCCAGAAGCTCGACAAGCTCCTTTTCCAGCTTTATCCCCTCTTCGTCCGTCTCGGAAAAACCGGAAGTTACCACCACGATCCCGCCGACCTTTTTCTCGATACACTCTTTAACGACGTTGTAGACGGTCTTGGCGGGGGTGGTAATTATGGCGAGGTCCACCTTTCCCGGAACGTCGGAGATGTTTTTGTATGCCTTCCTTCCGTAGATCGTATCGCTCTTCGGATTTATCGGGTAGATCTTTCCGAGGTACCCGCCGACGATCATGTGGGCCGTTATAAACGATCCCCACTTCGCAAAGTTGTTGCTGGCGCCTATGATGGCGACGCTATCCGGGTAAAATATCGGATCGAGCTTTGTTTTATATCCGCTTTTCATTTCTTAATCCCTTCAAGATTTTTTGTATGGTAATATGAAATCGAGATAAAAGCAAACGTTTTTGATAGAATAATAAATATTTTTATTGGGAAGTTTAGGCTTTTACATTTTGGTCGAAGTGTGGCATAATGTAGCCTCGCTTAAATTAAAATTTCTTGACATATTGAATTGAATTATATTAAACTATAGTTTTAACTTAACAATATTGATAGGATCGAAGGGAATAAATAATTGAAAGGTAAAATAGTAATAGATACGGAGGCCTGCAAGGGATGTCTCTTTTGCATAGAAGCGTGTCCAAGGGATATGATTGAAAAATCTGATAAGCTTAATTTGAAGGGGTACTATCCGGCCAGGGTGGTCGACTCCGGAGAGAACAGATGCACCGGATGTGCCCTTTGTGCGGTTGCGTGTCCGGAGGCGGCGATTGAGGTATATCGTGAAGCAAAACAGAGCTGAGATGAAAGAAGAAGCCAAAAACGGCGCCAAGCAGAAGGTCGCCAAGCAAAAGGGCGGCAAAAAGCTGATGAGGGGAAATACGGTTGTGGGGGAGGCCGCGGTGCAGGCCGGATGCACCTGCTATTTCGGCTATCCTATCACCCCCCAGAATCAGCTCCCCGAGTATATGTCCAGGAGGCTTGCCGAGGTCAAAGACGGTATCTTTATCCAATCGGAGAGCGAGGTATCGGCGATAAACATGGTTCTCGGCGCCAGCGTGGCGGGGGCGAGGGTGATGACCTCCTCCTCGAGTCCCGGCATAAGCCTGAAGCAGGAGGGAATCTCCTTTCTCTGCGGGGATGAGCTTCCGGCCGTCATCGTAAACATGGTGAGGGGAGGCCCCGGACTCGGGAACATATCTCCCGCCCAGTCCGACTATTTCCAGTCGACCAGGGGCGGCGGTCACGGCGACTACCGGGTGGTCGTTTTGGCGCCCGCCTCCTGCCAGGAGCTGGCCGATCTGACCATGGAGGCCTTCGATATCGCCGACTACTATCGCAATCCGGTTCTCATCTTGGCCGACGGGATGCTGGGTCAGATGATGGAGCCGGTGACGTTCGACAATTACAAGTCGAGGAAGCTCCCGAAAAAGGATTACACGATAACCGGGGCCAAGGGAAGGCCGTCGAGGATCGTCCGCTCCCTGATATTGAATACCAAGGAGATGGAAGAGCACAACTGGAAGCTGATACGTAAATACCAGATGATCACGAAGAGGGAGATCAAGTGCGAAGAGTTCATGATGGAAGACGCAAAACTTGTGGTTGTCGCCTACGGCACGGCCGCGAGGATCGCAAAGGGGGGCGTAAAGAGGGCGAGAAACGAGGGGCTGAAGGTCGGGCTGATACGCCCCATAACCCTCTGGCCGTATCCCTCCGAGGTTATAAAGAAGTGGGCGAAGACGGTCCCCCTCTTCTTCGTCTTCGAGATGAGCGCCGGCCAGATGGTAGAAGACGTGGAGCTCTCCCTGAATGGAGCGTCGGAGGTCTATTTCTACGGGAGGCCCGGCGGCGTGGTGCCCACCCCCGTGGAGCTTTCAAGGATAATTTCACGCCAATATTTACAGAAGGGATTATAGAGAGATGAAAAAGGTTTATTCCCGGCCGAAATATTTGAAGAGGGCCCCGATGCACTACTGTCCGGGGTGCGGGCACAGCATCGTGACCAAGCTCATTGCGGAGATCGTAGACGAGATGGACCTCGCCGAGAAGGCCGTCTGCATTCCGCCCGCGGGATGCGCCGTCTTGACGTATAACTACCTCGATATCGACTCGGTGGAATCCGCCCACGGCAGGGGCGGCGCGATGGCTACCGCCATGAAGCGGGTCCTTCCCGACAGCCTGATTTTTACGTATCAGGGTGACGGGGATCTCGCGGCAATCGGCACGGCGGAGACCATCCACGCGGCAAACCGCGGCGAGCGGTTCACGACGATCTTCATAAACAACGCGGTCTACGGCATGACCGGAGGGCAGATGGCGCCGACAACGCTCTTCAAGCAGAAGACCACCACGTCCCCCTTCGGCAGGGATATGAGGAGGGAGGGGGCGCCGATAAAGATCAGCGAGATGCTGACCATCCTCGAAGGCGTCGCGTATATCGAGCGCACCACGGTAAACAGCGTCTCCGCTATAAAGAAGACCAAAAAAGCCATCAAGAAGGCCTTCAAGGTACAGATGGATGACCTCGGCTTCTCGCTCGTGGAGGTTCTATCCCCATGCCCGACAAACTGGAAGATGGGCCCCCTCGATGCCTGCAGGTGGATAGACGATGTGATGTCGAAGGAGTATCCGCTGGGGGTCATCAAGGATATCACGGAAAAGGAAGGTATAAGAGAGGCCGTAAATGCAGATTAAGACCATATTTGCCGGATTCGGAGGCCAAGGGGTCCTTATGATGGGATATGTCTTTGCGGTGTCCGCCATGAGGGAAGACAAGGTGGTGACGTACCTCCCCTCCTACGGGGCGGAGGTCAGGGGGGGAACCGCAAACTGCACGGTGGCCCTCTCGGACGAGGAGATAGCATCCCCTATCGCATCCTCCCCGGAGTTTATCGTCGTTATGAACAAGCCGTCCCTCCACAGCTTCCAGAACAGGGTCCAGACGGGGGGAATCCTGTTTCTCAATTCCACGATGATAGACGAAGTCCCCAGCAGGGGGGACATCGAATATGTCCTGGTCGATGCGGGAAATATAGCGGAGGGGATCGGTGACATGAGAACCGCAAATATGGTGATGCTGGGGGCCTTTATAAAAAAGGGGAATCTGGTTGCGGTCGATGCGGCCCTCGGCGGCCTGGGGGAAATATTCGAGGGGAAGGATAAGGTTATAGAGATGAATTCAAAGGCGCTGATGTTGGGGTACGAATCTTTACAGTAAAGAGTAATTGAACAGTATAAGGGGTTTTGTAGAATGCGGATAAAGCAGATTTCAGTGGTTCTGGAGAACATTCCGGGTAAGCTTTCGGATATATCGGACGTCCTGGGGGGAGAGGGGATAAATATCAGGGCGATAACCGTCGCGGACACATCCGACCTTACAACTATAAGGATGGTTGTCGATGATCCCAAAAAGGCGATTCTGGTCCTCGAGGGGAAGAATTACGAGGTCAGGCAGAGGGACGTCCTGGCGGTGGAGACCCCGGACCACCCGGGGGGATTGAACGCCGTGCTTAAACCGTTAAAAGAGGGGCATATCAACGTCCACTATCTGTATCCCTATATAGGGCGTATCGGGGATAACGCGATTCTGATCGTGGGGGTGGACAAGCTGGACGAGGCTATCGATACGATGAAGAAGAACTGGGTCCATCTGATATCGGAGAGCAAGCTTTCTTCCCTGTAATATTCTCATAAAGGGCGGTAAAGGCGTGCGAATTCTTTTGCTTGACAACTTTTTTAATCAACGTTATTCTATAAAACAGCCATAAAAACTTTCGGTAATCGATATTCAAGACCCTAAACGGACTAAAAGTTTTTTGGACGAATTCTCCACGTTTTGAGGCCTTGGAAGCTTAGGGGCGGATCGAGTACGATGGGGGGTAAGGGGGAGACCTGTTAATTCGGCTCTTCCGGTTAATCGGTATGTGGGGCAAAGAGGGGGCGGCTTTTCAATTTTAGGGGCTATGTTTACTGTATGCGGTTGTAGAAAATATCCGCGCATCCTTCGGCCGCTCTAAACGTGATATGATAAACGATTTACTACAATTTGACGATTTAATACAATTTGAATATATCCTTTATAAATCGTGTTTATGGAGGTGATATGAATATACTTGAAAAAATAGCAGGACTTTTACTGAAGCCGAGGGATACTCTTAATCTGCTCAAAGATGAATCTACCGCCCTTATGCAGCCTCTGATCTATCTTTGCATACTCGCCCTCATACCCTTTATGGCGACGTTTATCGGATATGCGGCCGTCGGTTTTTCTGGCGGGCCGGAGGGAAATATCAGGGTGTCGGTCAGCTACACACTGATACATGTGGTGGTACAGTACATTTTGACCGTGGGGGGAGTTTTCATCTTTGCCTTCATCGTGAACCTATTGGCCCCAAGGATGGGCGGAAAGGAAGACTACCTTCAGGCGTTCAAGACCGTCGTCTATGCCTGTACCCCTTCCCTCATAGGCGGGATTTTGTCGATCCATCCCAGGCTGTCCCTGATGGTATCGATGGGGGGATTTGTCCTCGGACTGATTATCGCCCTCTACGGACTTTATATTCTCTATCAGGCACTTTCCGTCTTGATGGAGTGTCCTAAAACGACGATTATGACCTATACGGTAACATCCGCTATCGGGGGAATCGTTGTCTGGGGAGTCCTGAATATAATAAACAATGTAATTGCCAAAAGTATCGTTCAAGACACCATAAGCGGTATGTTTTAATGTAAATACAAAAACCATACCGATTTGGTTTCTTTTGGGGGGGATTGCCTTGGGTCGCACCGGTAGGGCGGGGAAGGGAAGCCGCTCTGTTTAGCCTAATTTGGATGGAGTATGGGAAAAATAATAGAGACTCTTATATATCCCGTAAGCGGGGTGAAACAGTTATTGAGGTTCTTTTTGGGATGCGCCATAAACTACGTTCCCCTCTTCGGTAATGTCGTGGCGGCCGGCTATGCAATGAGGGGGATGAGGGAGATAACAGTTGGGAAGAAGGGAATGCCCCTCTGGAACGATTTTATAGGATTGTTTTTGTCCGGGGGAAAGTTCATCCTGGCGTTTATGGTCTACGGAATCCCCTTCTTTGTGCCCTTTTCGATCGGTATGTTTCTATTTGTAATAATAAAATCGGCGTGGGCCGTGGTGTTGGGTTTCTTCATCGTAATGATCGGCGCCATCCTGGCTTTTTCGTCCGCCTATATATTCCCGATGGCGGTAATCTATATGCTGAAATGCGACGAGAGGTTGAAAACGATATTTTCGTTTTCCGAGGTCCTCCTCAACATCAGAAAGGCCGTAAAGACCTATACGATAAATGTGCTCGTTGTCTGGCTGATTAGCCTCGTATTTTTCTATATCTGTTACATGCTCATGTCGCTCAAATTTGGTTATCTCCTCGTTATGGTTCCTCTGTTTTATCTCCTCCTCGTGGTTACTTACATCCTCGGGAAGCTGGGGGCGGATTTGGGCGACGTCGTGATAGACAGGGTGAACATAGTCGAGGGGGATTTGAAGGGGTAAAACATAATCTTGACAAAATAGTAAAATTATTATAATTTATACTGGGGTTTTATGTCATAAGGCTTAAATAGACGGCTGCTGAATGATGAATGGCACTTTCATCTATCGGCATATAGATATAGGGGGTAGATGCAGGGGGCGCGGATTCATCGAGTGCCCGGCGGATAAAAATTGCAATTTGGGATGATATTTTGTTTGAAGCGATATCGGAAAAATTCGACGGTCTCTTTTCCAAGATAAGGGGGAGCGCAAAACTCACCGAGGACAATATCTCCGGTGCGTTAAAGGGTATCCGCATGGCGCTGCTCGAGGCGGACGTCAACTACAAGGTGGTCAAGACGTTCATAAAGAGCGTCGAGGAGAGGGCGCTGGGAAAGGATGTAGTAAAGAAGGTCACGCCGGGACAGCAGTTCATCAAGATAGTACACGACGAGATGGTGGAGCTTTTAGGGGGGGACGGCGTTCGGCTCAAGCTCTCCGGGAGCACTCCGGTTCCGATTATGATGGTGGGCCTAATGGGATCTGGAAAGACCACCAGCGCGGGAAAGCTCGGGCTCTATCTGAAGGGTAGGGGGAAGAGGACCCTCCTTGTGCCCGCCGACACGAGGCGTCCGGCGGCAAAAGAGCAGCTGGTCTCACTGGGGGGGAGGATCGGCGTCGAGGTCTTCGATGGAGGCGGCGTTGACGACCCGGTTCGGATATGCGTAGATGCCTACTCCTACGCCGTAAAGAACGCCGTCGGCTCTGTCATCATGGATACGGCGGGGAGGCTTCATGTAGATGACGAGCTGATGGAGGAGCTTGAGCGGATAAAGGGTGCGGTAAATCCGGGGGAGATACTCCTCGTTGCAGACGCCATGTCGGGCCAGGATGCGGTGAATGTGGCCGAGAAATTCCACGAGACCCTGGGGCTCACCGGAATTATGCTGACGAAGCTCGACGGAGACGCCAGGGGCGGCGCCGCGATTTCTATCAAGGCGGTTTCGGGAGCGCCCATTAAGTTTGTGGGCGTGGGCGAGAATCCCGAGGATATCATCCCCTTCGAGCCGGAGAGGATGGCCGGAAGGATCCTCGGTATGGGCGATGTGGTGACGCTTGTGGAGAAGGCCCAGGAGGTGGTGGATCAAAAAAGCGCGAAGGAGCTGGAAAAGAAGATAAAGAAGGGAAGTTTTACCCTCGATGACTTCCTGGATCAGATAAAGAGCATCAAGAAGATGGGCGCAATCGAGGGGCTTGTCGGTATGATCCCCGGGATGAAGGGGATGGCCGGTTCCGTGAATTTTCGTGAGGCGGAGGATGAGCTGAGAAAGGTCGAGGCGATAATCAACTCGATGACGAGAAAAGAGAGGGAGAACCACCTGATTGTGAACGGCAGCAGAAGAAAGCGCATAGCGAAGGGAAGCGGAACCAGGGTCGAGGACGTAAATAGGTTATTGAAGAGGTATGCGACGGTCAAAAAGATGATGAAGAAAATTTCCAAGGGTGGATTTAAAAACCTTGGGAAGGGCGGGTTGCCCTTCCAAATGTAAGGGGGTGAAAACAAAAAAATGCCTGTGAAGATCAGACTGCAGAGAATTGGAGCAAAAAAGAAACCGTTTTATAGAATAGTTGTGGCAAACAGCGAGTCGCCGAGAAACGGACGTTTTATCGAGAACGTTGGAACTTATAATACCTTGACCGAGCCGTCCGCGGTGACGCTGAAGGAGGACAAGATCAGGGAGTGGCTGGAGAAAGGCGCCAAACCAACGAAGATAGTAAGTGAGATATTGAAGCGTCAGGGAGTAACTTTAGAGAAAGGAGAAGCTTAGCAGTTAGTAAATCTAAAATTATGATGGATAAAAGCACGAGGTGAATTGGATGAAAGAGTTAATAAAATATATTGCACAGGCCCTCGTTGACAATCCTGATCAGGTCGAGGTTACAGAAGTCGAGGGAGAGCAGACATCCGTTATCGAGTTGAAGGTTGCAAAGGAGGATCTGGGTAAGGTAATAGGGAAACAGGGAAGGACGGCCCGGGCCATGAGAACTATCCTCTCTGCGGCGTCCACTAAAATCAGGAAAAGGTCGGTATTAGAAATTATCGAGTAGAATGTCAAGGGATATTGTTTTCGGTGAAGTAGTAAAGCCACACGGTGTAAAAGGTGCGCTGAAGGTCAGGAGCTATGCGGAGTCCCCGGAGAGCTATCTTCGGATAAAAAAGATCACCCTTCTTCTTGGAAAAAGCGGGGATTCGGATGAGGCGAGTGTTGGAACCGTCTTTACCGTCCTGAAGGCCAGTGGAATGGGGGGAAAGGTCATCCTGAAGCTTCAAGGTCTCGATTCGAGAGAAGAGGCCGAGGCCCTTGTGGGATCGGTTATCACCGTCAAGAGGGAAGACCTTCCCGAGACGGACGATGATGAATATTACTGGGACGACCTGATCGGAATGGAAGTGTACAATGTTTCGGGGGAATATTTAGGAATTATAAAAAAAATTCTCCAGACGGGATCAAATGACGTTTATATTGTGGGGGGGAAGGGAGATGAGGGCGAGGGAGAGATATTGGTCCCCGGAACACACGATGCGGTTCGAGAGGTGGATGTATCCGAAAGAAGGATGATTATTGAACCCGATTTCGGGCCGGTTTTCAATGTTAAAGATTGATGTACTGACCCTGTTTCCCGAATATTTCGATTCCCCTCTAAAGACCGGTATTATAAAAAAAGCCCTGGACGAAGGACTGATATCGGTAAACCCGATCGATCTGAGAGGGTTCACGACGGACCGCCACAAGACGGCGGACGACGCGCCTTTTGGCGGCGGGGCGGGGATGGTAATGAAGCCGGAGCCGATTTTCAAAGCGGTAAGGCACATCCAGGCGAGGGAAGATAAGCCGAGGATAATCCTCCTGACGCCCCAGGGGAGAAGGTTTTCCGATCGGGAGGCCAAAAGCCTCAAAAAAATCGGGAGATTCGTCCTCATCTGCGGCCGATACGAGGGGGTCGACGAGAGGGTGTCGGAAGGGCTCGTGGACGACGAAATATCGATCGGGGACTATATACTTTCGGGGGGAGAGGTTGCGGCCCTCGTTGTTATAGAGGCCGTGGCGAGGTTGATCGAGGGGGTCGTCGGGAAGCGGGAATCGGTGGAAGAAGACAGCTTCTCCAACTCGCTCCTCAAGTATCCCCAGTACACCAGGCCGAGAAAGTACCTCGGAATGGAGGTGCCGGAGATACTGCTGTCCGGCGACCATGAGAAGATCGCCGAGTGGCGGCTCGTTCAGTCGATCAAGAGGACGCTCCTAAGGAGGCCGGATATTATTGAGGGCAAAGAGCTGAGCGAAAAGGAGAGGCAGATCATAGAGGAGGTCACCGGGGGAAGGTCGCCCAAGGAAAGCTAGGGGGGTGCCGAATGGGGGGATGGATGGGGGGGGAATTGATGAGGGGGAATGCTGGTAGGGGCGACTGCCGGGCATAGGGAGGGACGCGGATTTGGGAGAGGTATTTGTAGGACTCGTTCACTACCCGGTGCTGAACAAGAACGGAAGGGTGGTGGCCACATCGGTTACGAACCTCGATATACACGATATAGCCAGGGCCTCCAGAACCTACGGGGTGTCGAGATTTTTTATAATAAATCCGATGCAGACCCAGAAGAGGCTCGTTGAGAGGATCGTGGAATATTGGTGTGAGGGGGGCGGGAGGTCCTACAATCCCCTAAGGGGCGAGGCTCTCAAAAATATCGAGGTTGTGGACGACCTCGATTCGGCCGTCGGAGAGATAACCAGGATCACGGGGGCGGAGCCGGTAATTGTGGGGACTTGGGCGGGTCACGATGGGGAATCTCTCACGCCCGGTGAGTTGAGCGAAAGGCTTAAAAGGGACGGCAGTCCATATCTGATACTTTTCGGTACGGGCTGGGGGATGACCGAGCCGATAAAGGAAATGTGTAAATACGTGGTGGAGCCGATAAGGGGAGTTGGTGAGTATAATCACCTCTCCGTCCGCTCGGCGGCCGCTATTATTCTCGACAGGATTAGAGGTAGAACAGAGCAATAGGGGAGTTATCGATGTTGCAGATAGAAATGCTGGAAAAAGAGCAGATGCGTGCCGACCTTCCGTCCTTCAAGGCGGGGGATACGGTCAAGGTCCATGTGAAAATCAAGGAGGGTGAGAAGGAGAGGATACAGGTCTTCGAGGGGACGGTGATAAGGAAGAGAAAGGGCAACAGCCGCGCCAGTTTTACGGTAAGGAAGATATCTTACGGCGTCGGCGTTGAGAGGATATTTCCCCTTCATTCCCCCCTGATTGACAAGATAGAGATAGTTCAGCGCGGCAGGGTGAGGAGAGCGAGACTTTACTACTTGAGGAAGAGAAGGGGTAAAGCGGCGAGGATTAAGGAGCTCAGGAAGTTCTGATCCGCTTGAAGATATTCCAGTAGGTGGAGGGCGTCTCCGTGATCATCATGGATCTCGTGGTTTCCGGCGTCGGGAAATTTTCCAAGCCCGTAAAATTCACGTTCCACAAAGGGTACAACGTTATCTACGGCCTCAACGAGAGCGGAAAGAGCACATTCGCAAGGGCCATCATGGCGGTCCTGTTTCCGGACGTCTACTCGAATGTGCCCGATTTCATCAACTGGCAGCTCGAGGGGGCTTCCCGTTGTTATCTCACCATCTCCGAGGGGAACGAGATATACAGGCTCGTCAGGGATTTCTCCCAGAAGCTGTCGAACTTGAGCAGGTACATCAAGGACAAGAAGGTCTTTGCCCTTATCACGAAGGACGAGCGGGAGATATCGGAGTTCATCACAAACACGTTGAAGATCGCCGACGAGGAGATATATTCCGGCGCCTTCTTTTCCGATGCGGCGAACCTCCCTTCCACAAGCCCCCTTGGATACATGGGGGCCGCCCCCAAGCCCGTAAAGTCACAATCCACTTCGGAGGACGACCTCGATTTTGAAGGCCAGGATCCAACCGCCTTGAAGGAGAGACTCGAAACCTTGAAGGGGGAGATGGCCAGGGCCGAGGAGATGTTGGAGATAGAGACCGCCTTTGACCAGGAGCAGTCCAACCTCTACGAAATACAGTCGCAGATCAAGGATATTCGACAGCTGGAGAAGGAGATAGAGGAGACCAGCGACTTTATCAACAGGTTCAAGGCCTTTGGGGAGGTCGAGGGCGTAATAAGCAGGGTTGACAGATATACGGAGTCGGAGAGGCGCCTCGAACATACGATAAACGAGCTGAAGAGCAAAAAGGGGCAGGCCGAAGCGGAGCTTATAAATGCCAAATTGCCCTCTATAACGGAGCACAAGCTCTTCTTCCCGGGGATCGGGATTGCCGTTCTGGGCATCGTCCTCAAGCTACCCGTGGCCCAAAATATCCTTGGGAGGTTCATCTCCAACAGTACAATCGAAAGTATCTCCAAGCTGGCGGTGTTGATTATGCTCGTGGGCCTCGGCATGGCCGGCTGGACCCTCTGGCAGTTCATCAGCGCCTTCAGCTACCAAAACAAGCTTAGATCCGTCGTAAACGAATCGGACGACGAGATAAAACAGGTCACCGCCCGACACAATACGGAGATACGGGAGATGAGGGAGCTAATGAAGTCTCTCGGTGCCGATAACATCGAGGCTCTCAGGACCAAAGTCAAGAGCTATAAGGAGTCGGAGTTAAAGAGGGATACCATGGGAAAGAAGCTGGTCCAGATGAAGGAGGAGAGGGGCTACGATAAGTTGATAGAAGAGGAAAATGCGGTAAAGGGCAGGGTGGACGAGCTTCAGCAGAAGCTTGAGGGTATGCATGGATTGGGCTTTACGCCCCAGGAGATGAAGACCGAGATAGGGAAAATAGAGAAATATCTGGCAAAGAGGGGTGTGAGGTTCGATCGATACGATGAGGGAAAGGCGGGTTCGTCAAAGTCGGGAGGCGGTGGGGGAAGGAAGCCGTCCCGCTTCCCGGACGATCACTTTGCCAGATCGCTCGCCATCGCAACGGAGCTGGTTCAGAAGGGACAGATGGAGCCCCTGAGCGAGCTGCAGAAGATCTTTGACAAGTACATACAGGTCTTGACAAACAAGAATTACGCCAGGGCGACCTTCAGCAGAGATGGTGTAATCAAGTTTTTCAAGTCGGACAACCTGATGAGGGTGGGAATGGAAAGCATGTCCCTTGCCACAAAGGACACCGTCTATTTCGCCCTGAAGCTCGCCCTGATCGATTCCATCCTCAAGAGAAGGTCCATCCCGATAATCATGGACGATCCGTTCATTCTCTTTGACGACCAGAGGATAGCCGCCGTGACCTCCATCCTGAAGGAGCTGTCATCAAAGGCGCAGGTGATCCTCTTGACCTCTAAGAAGGCGGCGGCCCAGGGAGCGGACCGCTCCTTTCAGATCAAGTAGGCGGCCTGCCCGAGATTTTCTCATCCTTCATCCGTATTTTTGAAAAAGGCATCGGCTTTATATGGATTGTTTTAGGCAATTCTAAAAAAACGTAAATAAGATAATTCAGACAGCTGAAAAAAGATGCTCTTTAAATTCGACGAACATCTCTATTCCAACAACGTAAATCTCATATGCGGCGTTGACGAGGCGGGCCGGGGGCCGCTGGCGGGGCCCGTGGTGGCCGCGGCTGTGGTCCTCCCCAGGGGGGTAAGGATCGAGGGCCTTCGCGACTCCAAAATGCTAACCGAAAAGAGGCGCTTTCAGCTCTACGACGAGATAACGAAGGCAGCCCTGGCATGGGCGACGGGTCAAGCGGGTCCTGGGAAGGTCGACGAGATCAATGTTCTTAACGCCACCCTGCTCGCTATGAGGGAGGCGGTTTTGAAGATAAAGGACGAGTTCGACCTGATGATCGTCGATGGCAGAAACGAGGTCCCGGTCAAGACGGAGCAGAGGCCCATCGTCAAGGGCGATACGCTGTCCGCTCACATCGCGGCGGCGTCCGTTCTGGCCAAGGTTACAAGGGATAAAATCATGATCGATTACCACGGTGAGTACCCGGAGTACAACTTCATAAGGAACAAGGGGTACGGCACGAGGGAGCATAAGGAGATGCTCCTGGAGCACGGTCCGACCCCTATCCACAGGAAGACGTTTTCCGGGGTGAGGGAGGTGGTCGTTGTATAAGGTCTTGAGAGGGAGGGAGGGGGAGCGGCTCGCGAGAAAAAGACTCGAAAAGCTGGGATACAGGATCCTCGAGACCAACTACAGGACCGGTGAGGGCGAGATCGACATCGTGGCGATGGAGGGGGACACGGTCGTATTCGTCGAGGTAAAGACGAGGAGCAGGGGGGGCCTTACAGGGGCCCTTGAGGCTGTCGATTCAAGAAAGATCAAGAAGATCTCGGAGGCCGCCCTTCAATACATCACGGAAAAAGGTCTCCACCAAATGACCGTTCGTTTCGACGTGGTGGCGGTCGATATGAGCCGGTTCAGGCCAAAAATAACCGTAATCAAGAACGCCTTCGAGTCGGCGATTTGATACGGGGGGGCCGAGAGACTGTTATAGTATTATAGTTATAGTTATAGTTATAGGGAGGGGGGAGCCTGGAAAAAGATCGGTCATTCCATGCCGTCCGCTTCCCTCTTGATTATATTGTAAAACTCCTCCGACGAGAATTCATCCACGGCCATGTTCAGCGCCTTCGTGAGCGCCTCTCTGATAACTGTTTCATAATCTGATTTAAGTTCAAACCAACTAACGTTTGTTTCCTCACTTGAAAAATCCTTTTGCCATAGGATCTTTAACGTTGCGCTGTCCAGAACCCTGATTCTTATTGTCAGATCCTGCCAGACCGCCATATAGATATCCAGCCAAAAATCTAATACTTCACCTTCAATAATTACGTCATATTTTGATGAAGCGTCTTCCGGAAGTGTGGTGACCGTTGAAACCTCGTATCCTGTCTTTTTTAAAACATCTGCGAAATAGCCGGTTATTATCTCCTCGATCTCGCCATCGCTGTCCACCCAGCCTAATACCATACCGTAGGTGTTTCTCTTGTTTCCAATGTGCTCCCGGTGGCCCTCCTCCCTCTTGTCGGCGAAGGTTGTGACGGCGACCTTCCCCTCCCTTTTGACGGATGTCTTCTTCAAGGGTTCATGCTCTACCTTGACCACGGTCGCCCCGATTGCGCAGCCCGAGGCAAGCATTAACAGGACGGCCAGAATGGCCAGAATAAATAGTCTGGATAAATTCATTGTTTAAATCCTCCCTTTACTATTGTATAATAAAAATTTATAAAGAATCCTCCCGTTTGAATATGTTGTTATCGCTGGCAAAAAAAACCAGACTTTTTAATACAAATTCACGTGACCAAGTAGGTCGAAGCGATGAATAGAAGACAACTTTTATGCCATCTCGATTCAAATCTCAAGATTACCCGGCTCATTGCCGACAGCTTTGGCATCTCTCAATAATTGATCTTTTAAAAATGGCATAACTCCTGATGAAGATGGTTAAGCACACCCACGGCGCGCCCTTAAACGCCTCAAGTCCCGCCGTAGCCGATCTTGACCTTTCCCCCCTCCACGATTACGGGAACCTGCCTGACCCCCTTGCTGTGAACGAGCATTTCGTCAAGCTTTGCCCCGTCGCTCTTAACGTCGTAGTATTCAGCCCCGTCACCGTAGACCGACCTGGCCTTGTCGGTGTAGGGTCATCCACCCTTTCCGTATATCTTGACCTTATCGCCCATGTTTTGGCCTCCAAAATGTATGAATACCTCTTTACAGATTTCAATATTCCACAGATTTAGTGTCTTGTCAAATAAATTCAAAATAAGTTAGAATCTTTACATCTTGTTTTTAATATCGAATATTTGATAGAATGGGCGTTAAACAAATTGAGGGGAGACAGTCTTGGAGAAACCGCTTAAAGACATCAGGGTGGTCGATCTCACCCGGATACTCGCGGGGCCCTACTGCACGATGATCTTGAAAAACCTCGGGGCGGAGGTAATCAAGTTGGAGCGCCCGGCCGTTGGGGACGATGCAAGGCAGATCGGCCCCTTCAGGGACGACGACCGGAAGAGGTCCGCCTACTTTATGAGTCTCAACGCCGGCAAGAGGTCGATCTCGGTCGATCTAAAGGCGGAGGAGGGGAGGGCCATCCTTAAAAGATTGATAGAGAGATCTGACGTTCTCGTGGAGAATTACCGCCCCGGGACGCTCGCGGGACTTGGCTTTTCGGAAAAAGACATTTTAAAGATCAATCCGGAGATCGTCTACGCCAGCGTCAGCGGGTTCGGCCACACCGGCCCCGACTCCGACAAGTGCGCCTACGACATGATCGTGCAGGCCCTCTCCGGGATAATCTCGATTACGGGAACGGAGGGGGGAGAGACCGTCAGGGTGGGGACTTCGGTCGCGGATATCTTCGCCGGGATGTTTGCTGCAATAGGCATCCTGACATCTCTCTATCGGAGGAGCAGTACCGACGCCGGGGCGAGGGTGGACGTCGCCATGCTCGACGGCACCGTCGCCGTCCTCGAAAACGCGATTGCGAGATACCAGACGGAAGGGGAGATACCGGCCCCGATGGGAAAAAGGCACCCGTCGATCACCCCCTTCGGCGGCTATAAGACCGGGGATTCGGAGATTATCATCGCCGTGGGAAACGACAAGCTCTTCGAGACCTTCTGCGACGTGATCGATACGCCGGAGTTGGTGGAGGACGGGAGGTTTTCGACGAACGAGTTAAGGACCAAAAACGTGTCGGAGCTTACCGAGCTAATAAACTCCGCCCTCTCCGTCAACACAACGGA
>CAZIWT010000045.1:0-24677 GCA_964542895.1 uncultured Thermodesulfobacteriota bacterium | reverse complement strand
AGTTTGATAATGGTGCGAGTTTCGGCGAGGGCCTGGCACTGGTAGAAATCGGGGGTAAGTGGGGCTTCATCGACAAGACCGGAAGACAGGTAATAAAACCGCAGTTTGATGATGCTAGAGGTTTTAGAGAAGGTCTAGCAGAAGTAAAAATCGGGGGCAAGTGGGGGTATATAGACAATCTACTGAAGTAGGGGGAGTATTGTTTCTTTGTGCTGAATCGGAATAATTATTCAGATTAAGCTCTTTAGTGCAAAATGTCGATCAAAGGTGTTTAAAAAAAGATCAAATGTCTTACTCACAGAAGCGGGAATCCAGGCTTGTTCCCGCGGATGCGGGAAACCAGATTGATATTTATCTGGATTCCCAATCGAGTTGGGAATGACAGCATAGGGATGTAATGGGGGGTAATAGTTTTTAAAGAAAAGCCGATCGCAAACTTTTTAAATTGACCTTTATAATAGGGGAAAATTATGAAGAGGTTTTTGTTTTTTTCAATTTCTGTTTTGTTAATGGCTTTTACTATCATGTCTATATTTTCCAGCGCCGAGGAAGTAAAGTGTGTCATAGAACCGCAGTTCGATGAGGCTTGGGATTTTAGTGAAGGTCTGGCAGCTGTAAAAGTCGGGGATAAGTGGGGCTTCATCGATAAGAGTGGAAGTTATGTTATTGACCCGCAGTTTGATGAAGTTTGGGATTTCAGTGAAGGTCTGACAAGGGTATATGTCGGGAATAAATGGGGCTTCATTGATAAGACAGGGAAGTGTATCATAAACCCACAGTTTGAGAATGCCAAGGATTTCAGAGAAGGCCTGGCGTTTATAAAAACCAAAGGCAAATATGGCTGTATTGACAAAGAAGGTAAGATGGTAATAGAGCCGCGGTTTGATTGGGCTTGGTGGTTCACCGAAGGGCTGGCGCCGGTAAAGACCGATGGCAAGTGGGGCTACATAGACAAGACCGGAAGTTACGTCATAGAGCCTCGGTTTGAATATCCCGGGTGTTTCGGCGAAGGTATTGCAAGGGTTGCAGAAGGAGGTAAGTGGGGTTACATAGACAATACCGGAAAATACGTTATAGAGCCGAAGTTTGATCGTTCCATGAATTTCAGCGGTGGTATGGCGGCGGTAATAATCGGGGGGAAATCGAGCAAGTGGGGATACATAGACAAAACCGGGACTTATGTTATAGAACAGAAGTTTGATGAAGTCGGAAATTTCAGCGGTGGTCTGGCGTGTGTAAGAATCGGGGACAAGTGGGGATTCGTCGATAAGACAGGGAGGTACGTCATAAAACCGCAGTTTGACAACGTCGGGTGGGGCTTCAGCGAAGGCCTGGCGTCTGTTAAGGTCGGGGATAAGTGGGGCTTCATCGATAAGACCGGGAAAATGGTCATAGAGCCGCAATTTGATTTTGCCTGGGTGTTCAGCGAAGGTCTGGCTCCGCTAGAGGTCGGCGGCAAGTACGGCTATATAAAAAATCCGCTGAAATAGGGGGAATGATATCTATCTGGATTCCCGATCAAGCCGGGAATGACAGCATAGGTTCCCAATCGATTTGGGAATTACAGCATAGATTCTCGATCGAGTTGGGAATGACGGGATAGAAATTTAATAGGAAGGTATTGGATATTTTAAGAATCACCAAATATTGTTATAGGCTTTTATTAGGCACAATTTTTTATTGGAGGAAATTATGAAGGTAGTAAAGTGGCTGATCTGCATTGTTCTCGCGCTTGTGGTTATCGTGTTCGTGGGGGCGTACGGCTATCTCAAGTCGACCCTTCCCGAGTACGACGGGGAGATAAAGACCGAGATGGTCAAGGGAAAGGTGGAGATCATCCGGGACTCCTACGGGATGCCCCACATCTACGCCGAGAACGACAGGGACCTCTCGTTTGCCCTGGGCTACGCGATGGCCCAGGACAGGATGTTTCAGATGGACATGATAAGGCGCGCCATCAGGGGAAGGCTCTCGGAGATTCTGGGGGAGTCCTTAGTTCCGGTGGACAAGCTCTTCATGACGATAACAGCGGCGAAATCGGTCGAGGAGATATACGCGGAGATGCCGGATGAGTTGAAACCGAACGTCGAGGCCTTTGCCGAGGGCGTTAATTACTTTTTGGACAATAACAAGGGTCCCTTACCCGTAGAGTTCAAGCTCCTCGGATACGAGCCGGAGCACTGGGTGCCGTCGGACTGTATCGCCCCGTATTATTACATGGCGTGGGACCTCAACGGCTCTTTCGATACGGAGATGCTCTACCTCGCCATAATCGAGAAGATTGGAGAGGAGAAGGCAAAACTTCTCTTTCCCGACTACGTTGCCGGGGCGCCGACAATAATGCCGAGGGGCACCGCTTCTCTTGAAACGCTTAAGACGATGAACCTGGCGAGGGAGGTCCTGGGGACCGAGGGGGGCGGCGTCAGCAACAACTGGCTGATCTCGGGTGTAAAGTCGGAGACCGGGATGCCGATACTGGCAAACGACATGCACCTGGGGCTTGCGGCGCCGGGCATCTGGTACGAAGCGCACTTGGTTACGCCCGATCTTAACGTCTCCGGGGTATTGGTCCCCGGAATTCCGATTGTCGTGGTGGGTGCGAACGAGCACGTCGCCTGGGGTTTCACCAACGTCATGGCGGACGACGCCGACTACTACATCGAGAGGATAAACCCGGAAAACCCGAATCAGTACCAGTACATGGGGAAATGGGTGGATATGGAGGTTCAGGAAAAGACGATAGCGGTAAAGGGTAAAGATGACGTCAAGTTCGACGTCAAGCTCACCCGCCACGGCCCCATCATCGACAATGTCAACAAGTGCGAGGAGAAGGAGGGCAGCTCGCTTGCCATGCGCTGGACCGCACCGGAGCTCAACAAGGTTGCCGTGGCGATGTATTACTTTGACAGGGCCGAGAGCATAGACGACATGGAAAAGGCGGTGGAGTATTTCAAGTGCCCCGGCCAGAACATCATCTACGCGGACGATCAGGGGAACGTGGGCTACTGGGCCTCCGCGGGGATTCCCATTAGGGTGGGCTTTGACGGGATGCGCCCCGTCCCCGGCTGGGACGGCAACCACGAGTGGAGGGGATACGTCCCGACGAGGATTCAGCCCCACCTGAGAAACCCGTCCCGGGGATGGATCGTCACGGCGAACAACAAGCACGTCGGGAATGACTACCCCTACGTAATATCCAACTACTACGCCATGCCGGACAGGTACGCAAGGATCTCCGAGATGATAGAGAGTAAGGATAAGCTCGGCGTTTCAGACTTTCAGGAGATGCACGCTGATTTCCTCGTTCTGCTGGCGAGGGACTGGGTGCCACATATCCTCACAATCGAGGCCTTGAGCAGCGTCGAGCTCACCGAAAACGAGATTGCGGCGTTAAACGAGCTCAAGGAGTGGGACTACGTGGCGACGGCGTCGAGCCGGGCGTCGACGATATTTCACGCCACGATAAACAACATGATTAAAAACACCTTCAAAAACAGGCTCGGGGACGATCTCTACGAACAATATATCAAGAACAAGTACGTTGTATTCAACACCCTCAGAAACGAGGTCGCTAAAGGCGAGTCGGTCTGGTTCGACGACCCGACCACCGAGGATGCGGTGGAAGGCCTAATGGACGTTGTAGTAAAGAGCTTCAGGGAGGCGGTGGCCTACCTCGAGGGTGAGATGGGGAAAAACGTCGACGACTGGAAGTGGGGGGAGATTCACACAGTCACCATGTATCACGCCTTCGGGAAGAAATCGAAGCTGATGGGATGCTTCATGAACGTGGGGCCGTACCCCATGGGGGGAAGCATCGCAACGGTCAATCCGCAGCCTTATCGACTTAACAGCCCCTGGGAGATCAACCACGGCGCGTCGATGAGGTACATCATAGACCTGAAGGACATGAGGAATTCGCTCAGGGTCATCCCGGTCGGGATTTCCGGGAACTTCATGAGCCCCCACTACGACGATCAGATCGACCTCTGGCGGACGGTGACCTACAGGCCCTTCATGCTGTTCAGAGATGAGGTTGACAAGGACGCCCGCTACACGCTTACTATAAGTCCGGCCGACTGATATCGTGTGAGGCAAAAAAACATACTGGGTTTCCCCGGAGCTTTCTGAATATTTTAAAGTGCTTCGGGGGAGACCCTCTATTTTAAAATGATGGATTGGGCGGGGGATTTGTATCCCCGCACCATCTGATTTATCTAAACATCGTAGGTACAGGCGGTATGGCAAAGAAGCTCTTTTTATCACTTCTGGTCATAATCGGGCTAGCCCTTTTTGTGTTAGTTTTATACAGGCTGTTGAGGCCCGAAAAACCGGTTTACACCATAACCGAGGTGGAGCGGGTATTCCCCGGGGGGGAGACTATTTTCGTCGAGTCCCGGGGCCTCAGGGACGTCTGGGACCTCCTCAAGGGATCCGACTACTACAGGGAGAAGGGATACGCCCCCCTCCTTACTTTGCCCGTCTTGGACGAGCTCTCCCGGGAGATCGGGGAGATAGAGGAGGATATAGGGAGGGACATAAACTTCGATGTCGTCATGCATCTCTTGGGGCTTGAGTCCGGCGTGGGATTTTACATGGGCGAATCCGATAAAGGCGAATTCGACTACCTCGTTGTCTCCCGGGTCTATCCGGAGATCCTCTTCATGGAACGGCTGGCCACATTCTTTGCAGGAGAGCGATATGTCACGGAGTCGAAATATCGGGGACTGAAGGTAAAGGAGATCGTTATAGATAAGGACGCGGAGGAGGGCCGGGACATCCATAAGATCGTGTACACGATTGACGGCGACCTGCTGATCCTAACAGGTAAGAGAGACCTCTTTAACACCGCCGCCGACCGACACCTCGACGGCGGAAGGGGGGGGCTTACCAAAGATGAGAGATTCATATCAGCGAGGGGAAAGGTGTATGATCTCGATCGCCGTGGGGAAAAACCTTGTATCTTTGGATTTGTCGACTCCAAGGGGATGAGGGACACACCTATCGCTTCCAAGGCGCTTGCCAAGATGGAGAGCTATCTTTCGTGCGACCTCCTCCTCTTCAGCGCTCATATCGACGGCGACGGTAGGGTCGGAGATGATTTCAACCCCAGTAAAATAGTGGTCGGGCTGGAGACTAAGGGAGGAAGGAGTCGGAGTCCCGGCGGGTCGAAGGGAGGCTTTTCGGCGGGCGGTTTCCTTAAGTCAGAAATCGCGGACGATGAGCTGATACTGGTTAAGGCGAACGACCTGTCGCTCCTGCCGGAGGCCGTGCTTAAGGGGTCTTCTCCCACAAAAGAGATCTTGCTCTCCGCTCTGTTTAACTTGTTCTTTGACGGCTTTACCGCGGCCATAGTTCAAAAAGACGGGAGATGTCCCGCCCTCGCCGCCTGGGGTAAATCCCCGCCGGGGGCGATGAAGATCATTACAGAGGTGGCGGAAAAAAACGGGTGGGCCGTCGTTGAAAAAGAGACCGGCGATCTCAAGTCCTACTCGGTCGTGGAGACGGAGACGCTCGGGCCTGAGCTAATGGTGATAGCCTTTCACGGAGACGACCTCTTTATGGCGGACGATACCGATCTCCTGAAAGCGCTTATAAACAGGGTGAAGCTGAAAGAATCCGCCGGGAAATCTATAAGATTGCCTCTTAAGGAGGCGGTCTTTTCGAGGTCCGGGGGGAGGGAAGGGGGATTAAGCTTAACGGTGAGACCGGGTCCCGTCTGGGAGTCGATGAAGACCTGCCCGTCCGGTTTCGATCTGCTTTCGGCGCGCCTTTACCCGTCGTCGGAGGATGACGTTCCCTTATTGAAGAGGTGCAGATTCATTAAGGGCCTCTATCCCATCAGGGAGGTGGTGGTTGGAATCTCGCCGGCGGACGGCGGGATAAAGGCCGAAATCAATATAAATATCGATGCCGATGCTAAGGGGGGCGGGACTCGATAGGGTTGGTGGCTTCGGCGTTTTTCGACCCGGGAATCACAAAAAGCGGTTTTATAAATTGGTTTTTGTCTATAAAAATATTTTCGATGTGTTATGACTAAAAGAGTGATCCATAAGGTGACCGAGAAAAAGAGGACGACAGGCGGTGAGCGGGCGATCCGCTACATAATGATTCTGGGCGGGATTATCCTCGCCTTCGGGCTCGTCTCCTTCTTCTTCGAGCATATCTTCAGCTGGTGGTTTTTCTTCTCCGTGATCCTCACTATCCTCTCCCTCGGGGGTTTTTTCTGGGGTAGCAGGCTGCAGCGCGGGGATGGGAAAAATGGGGAAGGGGAGAGCGATAAATCGCCCGTATTCGGTGGATTCGTCCTCCTTATCAGCGCACTTCTCATGGGTCTCGATATTTACTCCATAAACAAGATGTTCGGCGCGCCGCTGCCCGGCTTCTCCTGCATCATCTTGATCGCCACGGCGGTCTACTTGGCGCTCTCCTATTTCTACAACAACAGGCTTGTATTGGTGGTGGCCTTGCTCTCGCTTTTCGCCTATCTTGCCAGCGTGGGCGGGGGATTCTGGGCGTGGCTCCCCTTCATCAAGGGGGGGGTGAGGAGCCACCTCTACATCGCGATAGCGAGCCCGTTCGTCATTTTGATCGGACTCCTCCACGACCAACTTTTTGGTCGGCTCGGTGAGTGGCTCAAGAGGTACGAACACTTCGACAGGACATACTATTTCATCGGCTTCTTCTTCATGAACAGCTCCTTCTGGATGCTCTCCCTCTTCGGCAGGGATCCGAAGCTGTGGCCCTCCCCGCCGGAGGGGTCGAGGGAGATACTCCTCTTCACGATACTGTTTTTCATGGTGAACATCGGGACGGTCGTCTTCGGGGCGTTGAAGAAGGAGAGGACGTTTATAACGTTAGGCGCAATCTTTCTCACAATTAACTTCTTCACCCGCTTTGCGTCCGTCTTGAAGATAGAGATCGGCAGATCGGCGACCTTTATCATCGCAGGCGTGGTCCTCCTGGCGTTGGGGCTGTTTATGGAATGGCTCCTCAAGAAGAAATAGGAATCCGCTCCTCTTTTGAGGTGAAAATCGGGCTTTAAGGTTTTGACCTTTCCGGTTCGGTTCATTCATTTGCGCATCGGGACTTTGTGATTAAACGGTTGTGGTCGGGACGCTTCGGTTTGGGCTTTGTAGGACGTGTGGAGACCGGCCGATCTTCGGGACAAAGGTTAGGGACAAATCGATCCTTGCGAATAAAATAACCGGCGAACCCCCTAATCCAAAAACCTCTTCAGCTCGTGGCAGAGGAGATACAGCGGCTCCTCGTCCTCCTCGATCTCGGTAAATCGGGGGATGTCGACGTAGAAGAAGTTGTCGGTCTCGTCGTCGTTTACCCTTGACACCTCGCCGACAAGCACGTCGCCCCCCTCCGCCCAGAAGGAATGGTACAGATATGGGGGCAGGGTTATGCTCTCCCCGGGCCCGAGCTTCATTATCTCTCCGGCTTCGCACGCCGTCTCAACGCCGTCCCTCGATATGGTAAATCCCTCTTCGGAATACGACCTTCCGTCCTCCCCCGCCATGTGGAGCTTAAAGCAGAGGGTCTCCCCGCTCCTGTTGATAATATCCTCCATCTTCGATATATGGTAGTGGGTGGGGCAGGTCTGGTCCTGCCGCATGTGGATTATCTTCTCGCAATATGTTTTTAAGGACGTTTTTAAGGACGCTTTTTCTCCTTCCCCACTGCCCGGTTTTGGTGTGCCGTTCCTCAACGTGAAGAGGAGAATCCCGGTCTTCGAGAAATCACCCTGGTTGAAATCGGTGACGTCCCAGCCGAGCCCTCCCTCGATGATCTCCCGTGCCCTCCCTCCCGCCTCTCTCCACTCCTCCGGCCTTGTCCACGCGAACGGGGGAAGGTTGAAGTTCTCCCTCTTGAAAAAGTCGATGCTCTCCCTCAATATCGAGTTGATCTCGGAGCGTTTCATCCTGAATTCCTTTCATTTTTCCGATATTATACAACAAAAGGGGGTGAAAAAACGCTTTTTAAAGGTTTTTTTCCTTCAATCTTAAAAAAAACGCATACCCGGCCCGGCCTTAAGATATGTTCGAAGCCCCCTTTTCTTCGATTTCTCTTGACGAAAGCGCCATTTATTTATTAATATGTTTTTTGGGGGGGGTGCACTCTGTTTTTCATCTAATTGGGGGGCACGAACTCCTTTAAAAAGTCCCCCGGAGGAAATATCTATGTCAAGCTTGAAGTCGATAGAAGACGTAATCGAAGGCTTTAGGGGTGAGCTTTACATCGTCGACAGGGACGTGGCGACGGTTGTATATATCTCGATAATGATGGGAAAGCCGATACTGGTGGAGGGGCCGGCGGGAGTCGGCAAGACGGAGCTGGGAAAGGTGCTTGCCAAATCCCAGGACCTGGAGCTTATCAGGCTCCAGTGCTACGAGGGGCTGGACGAGGCTAAGGCCCTCTACGAGTGGGAGTACGCGAAACAGCTCCTCTACACCCAGATGCTCAAGGAAAAGATCGGCGAGGTCTTATCAGGCACGAAGACGCTCTCCGACGCCGTGGAGAGGATAGGGACCGAGGAGGACGCCTTTTTCTCCACGAAGTTCATCCTCCCAAGGCCGCTCTTGAAATCCATCATGAGCGAAAAGCAGGTGGTGCTCCTGGTAGACGAGATAGACAAGGCGGACCCGGAGTTCGAGGCCTTCCTCCTCGAGATCCTCTCAGATTTTCAGGTGAGCATCCCGGAGATCGGGACGATAAAGTCGAACCACATCCCCCAGGTGATACTTACCAGCAACAACACGAGGGATATGTCGGACGCCCTCAAAAGGCGCTGCCTCCACCTCTACATGGACTTTCCAACGAAGGAGAGGGAGGAGGAGATAATCATGCTCAAGGTCCCCGGGATCAACGAGAAGCTCGCCGACCAGGTGGTGAAGACGGTCAGGGCGGTGAGGGAGCTTGACGTCAAGAAGCTCCCCTCCATATCGGAGACCCTCGACTGGGCAAAGGCGCTTTTGCTTCTCAACATAAAGTCGCTGGACGCCCAGACGTTGGAGTCGTCGCTGAACTTCATCCTGAAGTACCAGTCCGACATAGAGATGGCCAAGAAGAACATGAAGTTGATCTTGGAGTCTCCCGGGATCGTGAATTAAAGGGGAGTTGAATGAAGACCGCAATCCTCGATTTCATAGAGGGGCTGAAGTTCCGCGGGGCGAGGATATCGATCTCCGAGTCGATGGACGCGCTATCCGGCGTCACCGTCGTCGGCACCGACGACAGGGGTGACTTCAAGGCGGCGCTCCGCGCAGCCCTCATCAAGGACGGCAGGGATATCCCCGTCTTCGAGGAGCTTTTCGAGGCCTACTTCTCCCCCATGTCGATAATCGAGGCGGCCAAATCGGAAATGAGCCCTGTGGAGGAGAGGCTCAATCAGCTGATGGAAGAGCTGGTCAACGGCAAGTTCACCGACCAGTTCAAGGGGATGATCCAGGGCGACATCGCCGCGATGATGGAGATGGTGCTTACGTCCGCCGAGGAGGCGGGGCTATCCGACATCCGCTACCAGATCCAGACCGGCTACTTCTACTCGAGGATATTGAACCGGATGGGGGGGTTCGGCCTCGACCGCCAGCTCGACCAGCTCATAGACCTCTTGGGGGAGAAGGGGGCCATGGGGGACGGAATAGAAGGGGATGATATAAGGGCGATCTTCGAGGAGCGGATGGAGGCGATGAGGGAGCTGATAAGAGACCTCATCAAAAGGGAGGAGCGAAAACACAGGGGAGAGAAGAGGGAGGCGGACCTGCCGGACGGCCTCGGCGAGAGGAGCTTCTCGGAGCTCACCGAGAGGGAGATCGAGGAGATGCGCGAGAGCTTAAAGGAGATGGTCAAAAAGATCAAGGACGCCCTGTCGCTGAGGGATCGCCACATGCGCCGGGGGAGGTTCGATATAAAAAAGACACTCAGGATCGCCCAGCAGTACGGTGGCGTACCCATAAAGGTCTTCTTCAAGAAGAAAAAGAAGAACAAGGGCCAGATCATCACGCTGTGCGACGTCTCCCGCTCGGTCTGGAACGCGTCGAGGTTCATGCTGAACCTCCTCTACTCCCTCCAGGATCAGTTCGACCGCGTCCGCTCTTTCGTCTTTGTCTCCGACCTGGGGGAGGTGACCGAAGTCTTCAACCGCTACGAGATAAACGAGGCGATAGGGAAGCTCGTCTTCGAGGCGGGGATCAACTTCTACAGCTACACCGACTACGGGGACGTCCTCCTCAGGTTCTACAACGACTACCTCGATATCGTAAACAGGAGGACCACGGTCATCATCATAGGGGACGCCAGGAACAACTACATGGCGCACAACTCCTGGGTCCTGGACAAAATAAAGGGTAAGGCGAGGAAGGTCTACTGGCTCAACAACGAGCCGGAGTCCTGGTGGGGGAGCGGAGACTCCGACATGCCGGAGTTTCTCCCCTACGTCTCGGAGGCGAGGGAGTGCAGGAACCTGAAGCAGCTCTCCAGGTTCATCAGGGATCTGGTCGAGTAGGGCCGGATCAGTTTTTCGCAATATTTCAATATTCAAGTCGGGGCTTTATTATTTTTTGGTTTATTTCGGGAAAGTAGATGGCGAAAAAGATCAAGCTCGCAAAGGACGGCATAAAGTCGAATTATTCGGGAGGGGACGATTACGATCTTATCATCATAGGCGCCGGGGTGACCGGCCTTACCGCCGGGCTGATGTGGCTCAAGAACACCGAGGGGAAAAAAACCCTGATCGTGGAGAAGAACGGCTACCCGGGGGGCTACGTCACGGCGTATCAGCGCGGGGACTACGTCTTCGAGACGACCCAGCTCTTCCCCGACGTCATCGACATCCTCGAGTACCTCGATATCGACCTGGGCCTGAGGGAATTTGAGGGGACGTACATGAGGAGCCTCGTCGTCCACGGCGACGATGTGGACGAGTACCGCATCCCGGTGGGGGCGGACAACTTCGCAAAGTACCTGATGGACATCTTTCCGGAGGACGCACACAAGGTCAAAAAGTTCGTCGACTACTCCACGGACCTCTTCAGTCAGGTGAGAAAGCTCAAGGCCTTTCCCCGCATAACGGACATGATGGCGATCCCCTTCACGGCGCCGAAGGTCGTGGCGAACCTCAACCGATCCTACGCCGACCTTCTGGACAAGATCGGCATCACAAACCCAAAGCTGAGGGAGGTGCTCGAGACCTTCAACGCCTTCTCCGGGATTCCCCCCGACAGCACATCGTCGATAATCTCAACCGGCGCGATGTTGGCCTCGATGACGAAGTCCTTCAGGACGGTGGGCTACTTCGACGAGTTCCCGGCCCTGATGAGCCGCCTCTTCCAGGAGCGGGGGGGCGAGATCAGGCTTTCATCAACAGTAGATAAGATTGAGGTGGTAGACGGTGAGGTGGTGGGAGTCAGGGTAAAGGGGGACGACGCGGTCATCAGGGGAAAGAGGGTGGTCACCACGGTCGACCCGATGGTGGCGATGCGAGGGCTCGTGGGGGACGAGCATCTGCCGAAGAAGTACGTGAAGCGCCTCGATAATACCCTCATGTCCCCCTCATCCTTCAACGTGGCTCTGGGCCTGGACGACGGCGTCGACCTCAAAGAGCTTGACCTCGATTACCCCTTCAACGTGATCTCCAGCGGGCTCGGCTCAATGGAGAGGCTCTACGAGGGATTTCTCGCCGGGAAAAACGCCTTTTCCGAGGATTGTTTTCACGCCGCGGTCGTATGCCCGTCCTTGACCACCGGGGCGAAGAACACGATTACAATAAACGTCATTCCCCTCCCGATGGGGAAATGGGACGAGTGGCGCAAAAACGACAGAAAGAGATACACGGCGGAGAAGGAGAAGATGGGGGATTTCTTCATCAAGGTCGTGGAGAAACACTTCATCCCGGAGCTCTCCAAGTGCATCGTCGAGAAGGATATATCGACCCCGGCGACCTACGCCCGCTACAGCGGCTCCCCCACGGGGAGCATCTTCGATATGGCAACCACCGTGGATCAGTTCGGCCCGAAGCGGCTGCCGATGAAGACCCCGATCAAGAATCTATACCAGCCGAAGTTCGCCTACGGGATTTTCGGCGGCATGATGAACGGCCTTCAGGTGGTCGACCTTATCCTAAACAGGGCCGTCAACGACGGCAACTCCCTGTTGAATCCGAGATAATCGAAAATCTTTCGCTATGAAACGAACGAGAGAAATTGAAAAGTCCCGAAACTCAAGAACAGTCGAGGTTGAAAAATGAAAAAGGTCCTCAAAATCCTCTATCAGCCTTACAAATGGCTTGTGTATTTCCCGTTCCTAATTGTTTCCACCCTATTTTTCGGTTCCATCGCCGTAATACTTATTGCGGTTTCGGTAAACGACAAATTCGTCAGCCTTCTGTGCGGTGTCGTCTGGTCTAGGCTCAACAGCTACATGACGCCGATGTTTGTGAAGGTAATAGGCAGAGAGAACGTCGATAAAAAACAGTCCTACGTGATCGTGTCAAACCACCAGAGCCATTTCGACGTCTTCGTCCTGTACGGCTGGATCGGCATCGATTTCAAGTGGGTGATGAAGCAGGAGTTGAGAAAGGTCCCCGTCTTCGGCCTCGCCTGCGAGAAGGTGGGATTTATTTTTATAGATAGGTCGAACAAGAAGGCCGCCCTGGCGTCTCTGGAGGCGGCGAAGGAGAAGATAGTCGACGGCACGTCGGTGGTCTTCTTCCCGGAGGGAACGAGGAGCACCACCGGGGAACTGATGGAGTTCAAGAAGGGGGCGTTCAGGATGGCCCTTGACCTCGAGCTTCCGGTGCTCCCCTTGACGATAATAGGGACAAAAAGCATCCTCCCGAACAGGACGATGAATCTCCTCCCCGGCAAAACGAAGATGATAGTCCACAAGCCGATCGACACGGGCAAATATTCGATCAAGACCATCGACAAGCTGATGTCCAAAGTCAAGGCTGTAATCAAGTCCGGTCTCGACAAGTACGGCGGATAGCACAGGTCAATGAAAGATAAATTGGGCGGATTTTTGGTCAAATCCGCCGTCCTATTGTCGATTGAAAGCGTCGTGCATTTATAGGTTGGGGGTAAGTAAGGACTACTTGGAAAGAGGGCGGCCTCACGGGTTTGAGAGGAATCGGTGAGGGGGGCTAAATCCGCCACAGGCCGTTCTCCTCCACTATGTCGAAGAGCTCCCTCGACCTCTCCTCGATCATCTTGAAAGTCCACAATCCATTGTCGTACCTCTCGTTGAGCTCACTCGTTATGGAGAACTCACACTCCCTGTAATGCCTCTCCATCCTCTTTTCGTTGAACGGCTTGCTGGAGTATTTGAGATACCAGTCGCCACGGATCGGCGTCAGGTTCCCGATCCTGTTAAGATACTCCCGGTGGAGCATCGAGACCTCCTCCTCTTTTTTGCCGGAGTTGGAGAGGGCCGATCGCCATCCGTTGGTGAGCCGCTTCGGCATGATGTGCTCGGTCTGGACGTCCTTCAAATCGGCGGATTTTTTGAACTCCCCCGGCTTCGACAGCTTAAACAGGATATATTTCGTCCTCGAGTCGTTCGGATTGAAGGGGCTCGATATGAACTTCTCCCTGAACGTCTTGTCATCCACACCGTTTTGGGCCATCTCCCGCTTGAGAGCCTTTCTTATGTAGTTTCTGTATTCACCCGGTTTCTTCTTTGTGAGCTCCACGGTGAGGTTGTTGAAAAACCTGTCGAGGTTCCCGGAGTAGCGGCGGCAGATACCCCACCTTATAAAGAACGACTCTATGTCGTTCAGTATCCCTATTATATCCTCTTCCGGTATCTCTTCCCCCTCGGCGGTGTAGTGGGGAAAGGCCTTCATCAAAAGGGGATAGCAGGGCGCGACCTTGACATGCTTGAGATTTACGAGGAGCGCGTTGACGACGCTCGACTTAAAATTTGCATCGACGATCTTTTTGTAGACGGCCGCCTTTTCGTTCAGCCACGCCGCGAAATCGGAGACCGCCTTCGGCTCCTCGCTCTCCAACAGCTGCCTGATCTTCTCGTAGACCCTCGCCTCCGAGACCTTCCCGCTGTATTCGGAGAGAATCGACCTCCTCAGAAAGGAGACCGGCTCGATCTCCCTTACCTTCTCGTACATCTCGTTCCAGAGGGCTATTGTACTGTCGAAGATCTCCCTCTCCCCGGAGACCTTCATAAGGATGAAATTCTTGATGAGGTCGACCGAGGAGAGCTCGAGCCCCCTGTCGTTCAAGGTCTCGAACAGCCTGAACGCGTTGAGATGGCTGAAGACGTTTATGTGGACGATCGATATCTTGTTTAAAAGCTTCGTATATATTTCCTCCGGCCTCGAGTGTTTTGTGGTCTCTTCCTTGAAAAAGGCGTAGCATTTATCCAGGAGCTTTTCCGATTCGGGAGCAGGCTTCCCCTCCAGAATCCGGCGGAAAGCATCGTTGTCGTGATGACCCAGCCTGAGCTTCGGGACCTTGTCGAAGTCCTCCTCGTTCATCAGATCGATGAAAAAGTAGTTGGCGATGAAGTCCGATACCCTGTTGCTCCCCCTTTCCAGGAAGATGTCCCGAAGGGCGGAGAGCCATATCAGGATGGTCGCCATCCTCTGCTGCCCGTCGACGATCTGGAAGTAGTTGATGTTGAGGTCCTGCCGGCTGTCCGGGACGATAACCATCGACCCCAGGAAGTGGACGTCGCTCGGAGAGAGGTTGGTCAGGTCGTCGAAAAGCTCCTGCCACTGCTCGTCGTTCCAGACGTAGGGCCTCTGATATATCGGGACGCTGTACGCCTTGCTGTTGTCGGCCAGAAGCTGGAGTATCGTGATCTCGTTAGCGTCTAAAAACTTCATTTTTGCCCCCCGTTTTGCGGTCGAGATGCGACCGATCCTTGAAAAAGGAACGGCATTGGCCCTGAAACCGAAGCCTCCTCCAGATAATGAATCGGACCTCCACTCGAAGTATAACTTATAATATAATTATAATCAAGTAATTTAATTTATAGTTAAGTAATTAAAATAGTTGTTTTTTAGACTTTAATTTATGTAATATGTTGATATTTTGAAAATAGTAAGTAAAATGGTGTGTGAAGTTTGTGAAATTTGTATACGGGGGAGCTTGTGAAGGATATCGAAAGGAAGCTTAAGGGCGGAGATTTTATGGTGGCTCTTTTGGGGATTCCCCACGACAGGAACTCGTCCTTTATGAGGGGCGCGGCCTCGGCGCCGAAAGAGATCAGAAGGGCCCTCTTTTCCGACGCCACGACCCTTATAACGGAAAGCGGAATAGACCTCGGCCGGAAGGGGGCGATGGGGGATCTGGGCGATCTCTCCTTTCGCAGGAGGGAAGATATAGGGGAGACGATCGAGAAGATCGGCAGCGCCGCGTCCATTATAATTGAGCATGGCAAAAAACCTATCTTCTTGGGCGGCGACCACTTCGTGACCTACCCGATAATTAAGGCGCTCGGCAAAAAGATCGACGATCTCACGATCATCCACCTCGACGCCCACGCCGACATCTACGACTCCTACGGCGGGAACATCTACTCCCACGCCTCCCCCTTCGCCAGGATCATGGAGGAGCGGCTCGTCTCCCGCCTGGTGACCGTCGGAGTGCGCACAATGAACGAACACCAGAGGGAGCAGGTTAAGCGCTTCGGGATCGAGGTCGTCAGGATGTCCGAGGTAGGGGAGGGAGGCGGCGCTTCAAGATTGAGCCGGCTCGACCTCGGAGGGAGGCCGGTCTATGTCTCGTTCGACATGGACGTCCTCGACCCCGCCTTCGCCCCCGGCGTTTCCCACCACGAGCCGGGCGGGATGACGACGAGGCTGGCTATAGACCTCATAAACTCGCTCGACGCCGAGATAGTGGGCGCCGACGTCGTGGAGCTGAACCCCGGACGGGACGTATCGGGGATTACGGCAGCCGCGGCGGCCAAGATCGTAAAGGAGATCGCGGGAAAGATGATCGAGGAATAATTTTGTAAATATAAGGAAGTTTTGATTTTATAAGGAAAGGGGATTCAATTATGAAGAAAATTGCCATTGCGCTTCTGATGTTTCTGCCGGCGGTCTTGGTCGCGGCCGAGCCGGAGGGAACGATATGCGCGCCGTTCTATCAAAAGCTTGAAAAAATCGAGCATCTAAAGCTCACCGTCAGCCCCGCTAAATTCGAGTTTTACGGCAAGGCCTACGACGGCTGTGAGATCGTCTTTAAGACCAAGTGGTCGTTGATGAAGGAGGGCTACGATCCGATGAATTCCACGTATCCCAAAGTAGGGAGCGATTTATATAACGCCGGGTGGAGGGTGGACGAGAGATTCTCCACCGACGACCCCGGCGCAACCTTTTACGTTCTAAGAAACGGGGAAAAAGTGTGCACTATTATCTGGAGCCACGAGGCTTATATCGATGAGAAGATCGGAGAGTTGGTTACCGGCGATGATATTCTGTGCAACGTAAGGTGCGGGAAGGAGAAGAGCGATTAGTGATTCCCTCAACGTGAAGTGCGGGGAATAGCGAATTTCTACAGTGGCGTGGGGAGGGAACAGGGCAAATTTTTCGTTATTTCCTAAAGAAGTACAACGCACTATATTATGATTATAGTTAGAAGTAACCTTCCCATTACGCTTCTTCTCTGTTTTTAATTTTAGTATATTAAAAAACGAAAAAAGGGGAATCAATACGCTTGTTTTATCGGCCCCTCAGTCCTTCGAGTATCTGTGCCAGGAGCGGCGCAGGAACCGCTTTATCCCCTTGCTCGGCTTGTAACCCGGATAGACCTTCTTGAAGACGTACTCCGCCTCGCCCAGGTTTGTGTCCTTGAACTTGTCGGTGAACGAGCCGAGGTAAAGAAGCCCGATAGCCGGGCCCCGGGAAGTACCGTTGGTGCAGTGGATAAGGACCTTGAGCCCGCTTTCCAGGTTTTTGTTTATGAACTCGAGGGTGGTTTCAAGGAGGTCGTCCGGGATGTCGTCCGGGTTTTGATCCTGGGAGAGGTTAAGGAAGAGGCGGTTGTCCCGCCTGGCGACCTTCCAGTTCGGGTAGTGCTTGGCAAACTCGCCGTCGCCGTATTCGTTGAGATCGAGATAGTACGGCTCTCGGGATGCGTGAACGACCGCCCAGCCCTTGTGGTGTTTTACGATGGTTTCGTAATCGGTGTCGGTCCCTATAAAGAGGTGGTGAAAGATCTCTATCATATTCGAGTTATTTTGGTGATTAGATAATAATTATACCCTACTTTGACTTAAAAATCAAGTGGGATGAGAGGTCAAATCTCGTTCGTGAGGTGAAACCGGATCGTTGAAGGAAACATTTTTTTGTCACAGTTTTTAAGGCGCAAAATTTCGGCTGCTTTTTAAGGACTTGGTTTGTCGAGATAAAGGCGAGAGCTCGCCACAGGGTGGGAAGTATGTTTAACCAAATTTATCGTTGACGTGGGGACGGCCTGATAAAAAATGGATTGTGCCGGTTTGTATGCCGACAGAAAGCGGGGATTCTATGTAGCTACAGATACCTTCTCGGGTCGGCTATCTTCCCCTCGACGGCGGTCGCCGCGGCGGTGGCGGGTGACGCCAGGTAGATAAAAGACTTGGGGTTTCCCATCCTCCCCTCAAAGTTGCGGTTCTGCGTGGAGAGGCAGACCTCCCCGTCCCCCAGGGCGCCCTCGTGGACGCCCACGCACGGCCCGCAGCCGGGGGCCATCACGGCGGCCCCTGCGTCGTTGAAGATTGAGATCAGCCCCTCGTTTAGAGCCCTTGCAAAGACCTCGCGGGAGGCGGGAACGACGATGAGCCTCAAGTCCTCGGCCTTCTTTTTTTCCTTCAATATCGACGCCGCGATCCTCAGGTCCTCTATCCTCCCGTTGGTGCAGGAGCCTATGAAGACCTGATCGACCTTGATGTCGCCTTCCGCCCCCACCTCCTCGATGGTCCTCGTGTTGTCTACGGTGTGGGGAAACGATATTGTGGGGGAGATTTGCTTGGCGTCTATCTTTACAACTTCGGCGTATTCGGCGTCCGGGTCGGGGGAAAGGGGTAAATAACAATTCTCACGACCTCTCGATTTCAGATACTCCCTCGTTGTCTCGTCGGATTTTACGAGCCCGACCTTGGCTCCCGCCTCAACCGCCATGTTGGCAAGGGTCAGCCTTCCCGCCATCTCCATTTCGTCTATCGTGTCGCCGCCGAACTCCAGCGCCATGTAGGTGGCGCCGTCAGCCCCGATCTTCCCGATTATGTGAAGGATCAGGTCTTTCGGGTAGACGCCCCTCTGGAGCCCGCCGGTTACCTCTATCCGCATCGTCTCCGGGACCCGAAGCCACGTCTTTCCCCTGGCCATCCCCACGCCCACGTCGGTGGATCCCATGCCGGTGGCAAAGGCTGAGAGCCCCCCCGCCGTTACCGTGTGGGAGTCCGCCCCGATGACGATATCGCCGGGGCAGGCGTATTTTTCCGCCATGACCTGGTGGCAGACGCCGTCGCCGACATCAGAGACAGTCACCCCCGCCTCTTTTGCGAACCGGCGGATAAAGATGTGGTCGTTGGAGAGCTCCCTTCTGGGGCTGGGGGCGGCGTGGTCTATGAAGAATATCGCCTCCCGGGGAAGGTTCATCTCCCCCTCCTTCAGCTCCTTTATGCTCCTTATGGCCAGCGGGCCGGTGCCGTCCTGGGCGAGCGCCAGGTCTACGTCAACGACGATGATCTCCCCGGCCCTGACACTTTTCCCGGCCTTTAGCCCCAATATCTTTTCGGCCAGCGTCTCTCCCGTTTTTGTCATATTAATATTATTTTTCTTTTTTAGGCTGTTGAGCCGCGGCGCTCAACTTCAGCCCCAGCTCCGCAAGCTGCTTTTTGTCGACACCGGTCGGGGCGCCGGTCATCTGGCACGCGGCCCTCTGGGTCTTCGGAAACGCGATCACGTCCCTGATGTTTTCGGCGCCGCAGAGGAGCATGACGATCCTGTCGAATCCCAGGGCAATCCCGCCGTGGGGGGGCGCGCCGTAGGAGAGCGCCTCCATCAAAAAGCCGAACTTCTCCTCCGCCTCCTCGTCCCCTATGCCGAGGGACTTGAATACCTCCTTCTGGAGGGTGGGGTTGCTTATCCTGATGCTCCCGCCGCCGATCTCATTTCCGTTGAGCACGATGTCGTAGGCCTTGGCCCTGACGCCCTTCGGATCGCCGTTCGATTTGATATCGAGCTTATCCATATCCTCCTCGAGGGGGGAGGTAAAGGGGTGGTGCATCGAGACGTACCTGTTCTCCTCCTTCGAGTACTCGAACATCGGAAACTCGACGACCCAGAGGAAGTTATAGGTACTTTCGTCGATGAGGTCAAAGCGCCTTCCCATCTGAAGCCTGAGGTCGGAGAGGACGGCGTCCGCGATGTTCGGGTCGTCGGCCACGAAGAAGATGGTTGAGCCGATCTTCGCCCTCGTTTTTTCTTCCACCGCCTTTATAGATTCCGGGGCGAAGAACTTCGCTATGGGGGACTGCCACCCCTTTTCGGTGACCCTCGCCCAGGCGAGACCCCCGGCGCCCCTCTCCTGGGCGAACCCGACGGTGTCGTCTAATTCCTTCCTTGTGAGGGAGGAGCTTTCCGGGACCATAAGCGCCTTTATGACGCCTCCGGAGATGACCGCCTCCGAAAAGACCTTGAGCCCCGCATTTTTAAGGATGTCGGTGAGGTCATTGAGCTCGAGGCCGAAGCGGGTGTCCGGCTTGTCGGTGCCGTACCTCTCCCTCGCCTCCCTGTAGGTCATCCTCGGAAAGGGCGGCTTTACCTCGACCCCGAGAACGTCTTTAAAGAGCCTTGCCATCAACACCTCGGTCATCGATATGATGCCGTCGACGTCGATGAAGCTCATCTCGATATCTATCTGGGTGAACTCCGGCTGCCTGTCCGCCCTCAGGTCCTCGTCCCTGAAGCACTTGACTATCTGGAAGTAGCGGTCGTAGCCCGCCACCATCAGTATCTGCTTGAAGAGCTGGGGAGACTGGGGCAGCGCGTAAAAGCTGCCCGGATTTACCCTGCTCGGCACGAGGTAGTCCCTGGCCCCCTCGGGAGTGCTCCGGGTAAGAAAGGGCGTTTCCACCTCTATGAATCCCTCGCCTGTGAGGTGGTTTCTGACGCTCATGGCGGCCCTGTGGCGTGTAAAGATATTATTCTGCATCTCCGGCCGCCTGAGGTCGAGATAGCGGTATTTGAGCCTTGTGTTTTCAGTTACGGAGGCGTACTCGTCGATGAGAAATGGAACCACCTCTGATTCGTTGTATATTATCAGCTCGTCAACCAGAACCTCGACATCCCCGGACGGGAGGTTCGGATTTATCATCCCCTCCGGCCTCTCCCGGACCTTGCCCCGAATTCCAATCACGAACTCGTTTCTCAACCGGTGGGCCACCTTGTGGGTGTCCGGGTCGTGCTCCGGGTTGAAGACGACCTGACCTATCCCCTCCCTGTCCCTGAGGTCGATAAATATTACGCCGCCGTGATCCCGCCGCCGGTGCACCCACCCCATAAGAACCACTTCGGCCCCGATGTCCTTTTTCCTTATCTCTCCACAATAGGAGGTCCTGACGAGTTTCAAAATCTCACCCCTCACGGTTTTATTGAATAACAAAATTACCTATTTTACAGCATCGTATGGAATTGTCAACGGAAATATCGATCACGCAACCACGGTATGGCAATAGGGTATGGGGAAGGGATACAGAGGGAATCACTGCACCCTTTTTATTAAAATGTCGCCACGTCTCGGCGGGATTTGAATCTCCAATGGTTGATTTGTCAATAATGGAGTCTATTGGTTTTTACCTGTTTCCTGCCCTCTCCCCTCAAGCTTCCCCCCGGCAACCATTTTCTCGTGGGCGGCCGTCAGCCTCTCCGCCAGCTCGTCCGGGATTTTCAGGTTCCCCTTCCCCACGCCGAGCCTTATGTTCGGCTTGTTTTCCCCGTGAAAGTCGGTGCCGCCGGTAACGAGGAGGCCCAGCTCTTCCGCGAGCTTGGTATAGTGCTCTATTTCCCCTTTGGTGTGGCTGAAATAGTAGCACTCGATCCCCATGAGGCCGTAGTCCACAAGCTCGGCGATGAGATTCTTGAGATCGTCTCCGATCGGAACGCCCAGTGTCTTCGGGTGGGCGATGACCGGAATCCCGCCAGCCGATAGAATCAGATCGATCGACTTTTTGGGAGAGAGCCTCTCCTTGTTTACATAACAGGGCCCCCCTTTTTTTATATATTTGTCGAAGGCCTCGTTTATGGATGAGGCAAATCCCTTCTTTATCAATGCCTTGGCGAAGTGCGGCCGTCCCACCTGCCCCCCGCCCGCCTCGTTTTCCACATCCTCCATCGTTATCGATATTCCGGCGTCGTTTAAAAGCTTTATCATCTTCGGATTTCTCAGCCTTCTCGATTCCTTGAGGAAACCGAGGGCGTCGACCATCCGGTCGTTGTTTTCATCGACGAAATACCCAAGGATGTGCATGGTGCCCTGACTCGAATATTCGGCGCTTATCTCGATGCCGGGGATGAAAAAAATGCCGACCTTTTCGGCCTCGGCCCTGGCTATCGCTACGCCGTCGGTGGTGTCGTGATCCGTGACCGAGATTACACTTATTCCGACATCATGGGCGTGTCGAATCAGCTGTTCGGGGGTAAAGGTTCCGTCGGATGCCGTGGTATGGGTGTGAAGGTCTATCAATTTGTGGTCTCTATCTCCTTCGTTGAATCTGAATTCTAAAACCTAAATAGTATATCTTTAATATCTTGATATCGGACAATCAAAACCGGGCGTCAAAACATCCCTTATCCATCCCCGGCATCTAATATTAAGTCGCCCCAATTGACCGCCTTTCCCTCCAAACACTTACTCCCGCCGATTCTCCCTCCTTGACCGCATCCCCCCTCTACACCCCTTCGAGTTCAGCCGTCGTCGCCGTAGTAACCGTGATAGTATCTGAAATACTCGGTGACTATGGGAGTTACGTTCTCGCCGTAGCGCTCCTTTAAGAGGACTCCTTTTTCACTATCGGTTTTTCGTCTCGAAATGATCTTTTTAGCCCTTTCGATCCTGTCCTCGATGTCCGGATGGGTCGAAAGGAGGAGTTTTAACGTTCTGCTCCTTGCGCTTTCGCCGTCTGGGGAGGCGCCCTTGTCCTTTATCTTCTCCAGGAAGCTCAAAAGGGCGTTCGGATCGTACCCCGCCTTGGATGTGTAGGTAAGGGAGAGCCTGTCCGCCTGGTACTCATCGAGGCGGGAGTGTCCCTTAAAGAGCAACTCGGTTCCGTGGGAGGTGGCCCGGTTGAAGATATGGGGATCGGTGTTCAGGTAGCTGCCGACCACCTTTCCACCGACGTTCAAAAACTTCTTCTTTTCTATCTCCTTGACTATGTGTTTCTTGGCGACGTGGGCGACCTCGTGGGCGAGAACGGCCGCAAGCTCCGCCTCGCTGTCGATGATCTCGAGGGCGCCCATGGTTATGAAGACGTATCCGCCCGGGCAGGAGAATGCGTTTATGATGTCCGTTTCCAAGACGGCAAATGAGTAGTGAAGATTCGGCCTGCCCGATTCCCTTGCAACCGTATTCCCGACGAGGTTTACATACCGGGTGAGCTCCATATCCCTGACAACGCCGTAGCGCCCCGCAACGTTTGCGGCTATCGATCTTCCGATCTTTATCTCTTCCGCCTGCGTTATCGGCAGAATGTCGGGTGCTGCGGTAATAGCGGCGTTCACTATCTCGTTGATGCCGGGTTGATGCAGCGGCACACAGGATACCTGAAACAGGGTGAGGCACAAAACAATCGGGGCGATCCCGATCTTCGACTTCATTTCTTGAGCCCCCCGGCGTCAATGAAATTTTGTATCTCGTAATCGGGAATAAAAATCGATTCCATAAACTCGACCGATTCAAAATCCTTATGGTAGCCTCCGAAGTTTTCGCTTTCGTTGATCCCTCTCCCCCCTGCCGATGCGGTAATGGAATTGTCACCACTCCCCTTAAAACCGTGCTTGAGCCTGTCGAGGATGCTCTCGTTCGTTCTTCTTGGAGGCTCGGCGGTATATACCGGATATTTTTCGGAATCGGCGCTGCTGATAACCACCCGGTTGATCCACCCCTGTGTGCCGTCCACCTTCTCTACCTGGAACCAGTCCCCCTTCCAGTATATCACTATCAGCGGATCGCTTTTCGTTATCTTGCACAATATCCTGTGCTCGGTCCCCGGGCCGCTCAGGAGATAGGCTTCGGGCGTCTTGATGTAAATGCAGTCATCCCTCTGGGCGTGTGCCTTTTGCGTAAAGACCGTTGCCGCGGCCGTTGCAAAAAGGAAAAGCGCCAGGAATAAGACGACTATTTTCCTGTTCATATCACCCACCTCCTCTTTCTCCAATATTTCAACAATATATTTTAGTATTTTTCTGCAATTCTTTCAAGGTTTTTGTTTATCGTGTTGCGTTCTCAACCGTGATTGAGCTCCACTCCCCCAGTGTGTCTTTCGTCGTTAAAAAACGCTTCACGTCCCCGAAGGCGTTGAGTACTTCGTCCGCCTCTCCCGACAGGAACCCTGAAAGCACGAGATATCCACCGGGATTCGTCAGGGCCAAGAGGGAATCGGCCGTCCTTTTAATTACCTCTCCTGATATATTTGCGACGACAAGATCGAATCTCTCTTGTAAGCTCTCTCCCCCTTTATCCCCGAAGGTCTCGTGCCTGATTTTTACAATATCCTGGACGCCGTTTCTGACTGCGTTATCCACTGCGGAGTTTACCGCTTCCTCGTCCGAGTCGACGGCGAGGACACGAACGGCTCCCAGAAGTGCCCCGGCAACGGCCAGTATCCCAGAGCCTGTTCCGACGTCGAGGAGCGAATCTATTCCCGCATTTGAAAAAATCCTCTCCATCGCGATAAGAGAGAGCCTCGTGGTCTCGTGGATTCCGGTGCCGAAGGCCGCCCCCGGGAGTATCTTGATCAATATCTCCCCCTCACCCTTACGGTAATCCTCCCAGGGCGGCGATACTACTATCGTGTCCGTTACCTTTTTTGCGCGGAAAAAGCGCTGATATTTGTACCTCCAGTCGCTGCCTATCTCCTCGATCCTGTATGCGAGCACCGCCTTCTCGCCCCAGATGTCTATCAGGGCCGAAAGATACTCCTCCAATCTCTTCAGCTTCTCTTCCGCCTCCCCCGCTTCGAGGTATATAGACGCGCACCCCCCTGACCGGTTTTCACCTTCCCCCTCGATCTCCTCTACAATCCCGCCCGGAGAGAGGGTAAGGAGAAAATCGTTGAGGGCCTCTCTGGCGCCTTCAACCACCTTAACCGAGACGGCAATCAGGGCATTTTCCTTCATGAGAACAGTATATTGCTTTTTTCATTTGGGGCAAGGGGAAAATAGGGCCCGATAGGTGTGAAAGGAGGTTTTATTTTACAGGAAAAATAAAAATATCTTGACAAAACATCCCGTTTAAATTATCATCTTTCCTTTAGATATGCCGCGGTAGCTCAGTCGGTAGAGCATCGGACTGAAAATCCGAGTGTCCCCAGTTCAACTCTGGGCTGCGGCACCAGTAATTTCAAGGGGTTGCGGGGAGTTTTTCGCAGCCCCTTTTTCGAGTATTGGAAGAAGTGTAATGGACCCAAAAAGTAGACAAGGGGGATAGTTGGATGTAAGATGGTGCTGT
>CAZIWT010000044.1:9240-24887 GCA_964542895.1 uncultured Thermodesulfobacteriota bacterium | reverse complement strand
GTAATGAGGAGCTGGCATATTTCATCGCCCCTGGCCTTACACAGTGTCTCAACCACATTGATGCCGGTCACCCCCGACCAGGCCCCCATGCCTGCCACGAAATCCGCTTCGATAATACATATCGTGTCCTCCGCCTTCACACCGACGCACCAGGGGCAGTCCGGTATATTCTCGATTATCCTGTCGTCTTGAATATCAACGGTAGTTGCCGTACCGAACATCTGGGTAACATTATCTATATATGTCTTGATGACCAATTTAAACTTATCGACGGGTTCAAGCCCCTCCATATCGAGCTGCCCGATCCCGAAGAGTCCCGGGAAAGTCTCCATCATCTGGTAAAAGGACCTTTTACCCGCCCCCCGAATAACGGATTTAAAACCCTTCTCCCCGAAAATCTCGATAATGGAAGTAAATATCTTGCTGAAGGTCTCCACCGGCTCCCCGGGATTGTAGTCGGCCGGGGGATAGTTATCGATAAGCCTGTCGAGTCCCTTGTATTTGAGGACTGTATTGATGCCGTTTTTCCCCAATATCTCCTCCAGCCCGGTCAGGATGAAGTACATCAGGCTATTTGGAAGCTGCTTTTTAGGATCCATTTTTGTCTTTCCCCGCTCTTGTAATTTCCCCCAAAACTATAAACATAACATGACCCGCTCCGAAACCGACAGACATCAAGATTTTTTTACACTCACCTGAAGTGGGACTCGTCGAACTCCTCCTTTCCTTCGTATTTCTTAGCGATCTGATCCATGTAGAAATCGAAGGCTCCGTCGACGAATTTCACACCGCACTTCGCAAGGGCACCCTTAAGGTCCTCCACGGCGGGGGGGCAGCCCTTCACCTCGATCGCCTCATTGATGTCCTGGTTGTCCTCGTTGGCCTTTATGATGCAGTTCCCCAGAAGGATCGTCCTGTCGTACCCGGGCCTTCCCAGCATCTTCTTTCCGCTCAATATCTCGAAGTTCGAGAAGGGATCGTCCTCCCCCCCCTGTCCCCCCTGCATCTTGGCGGAGAGGATGAAGATATTGGCCATATTCACCACTGGGGAGCACCCGGTGCAGAGGGTGTTGTCGTACTTCGGCACGGATACCCCCACAAGTCCCATCTTGTCGAAGACCGTGGGGCCGGTGTTCGCCTCGTTCCAGTTCCAGTCCCACTTGATCGGCTTCTTGACCGCCTCGATCTCCTCCCCAACGACATCGTAATCGGCGATGTCGAGGGACTCGTCAAGCCTCTCGGAGTAGTACCGCAAATGATCGATCTCGGCGGGCTCGATTCCCATGAGCGTGGTTCCCACGACGTCCGCGGCCAGGATGTCCCTGGACGCGACGATCAGGTTAGTCCTGTACGCGTTTCCGGTCACCATCGGCCCCTTCTCCAGAACGTAGATGCCGTCGAGGACGGTGAGGTCGGGGTCGATCTTCTCCGCTATTAGGGATATCGCCATGTTGAGATCGATATCCGGGTGGTGGCAGAGCCTCTTGGAGGCGGTCTTGAGGCAACCTTTAAGGTTCTTAAATCCCAAAGACACCTTTGTCTGCGCGTGGGTCTTCATGACCGGAAGGTCGATTAAAAAATCCACGTTCAGCACATCCTCGGCGATTGAGACTGTAAGGCCCTCGGTCAGCTCTATCTTCTGAGAATCCGACTTGTTGAGGTCGACCATTTTCACACCGTAACGCTTCACCATCTTCCCGTATCCGAGCTTTTCCATGACGAAATCGCTGTCCGGCGTGTCCTCGTATATCTTTACCGCCCCCTCGGCTATGGTCACATCAGTGACCCCGAAATCCTTCAGGAGTATCACCATATCCTCCACCATCCTCGTCGTCGTGAAAAAGCCGAAGGGGGGAAGGTAGTGATCGTTGTCCCAGGTCAGGGCGTTCGGCTTAATGATGACGGAGTCGGTCGTCTTCAGATCGGAGAAGCCGTCGGAGAGCTCCACCGCCCTACTCAGCGATTCCGTGGGCTTTTCGTATTTTACAACCGAGACTTTCTTCTTTTCCATCTCCACTGACATTTTTTACTCCTGACATCATTTAATTTGATATTAATTTGATATTAATTTAAAAGGACGACGTTTAGATCGAGCGCTCCGATATTCCGGCCCGCCGACTGATTACCGAAACGGGCCTCTGCAACCGGCCTCAGGACGATCTTCTAAAAAGATGCCTCCACCCCGTGCTTCTCTATGAAATCGAGGTACCTCTGTATCTTGACAGCTGCCCTTGCCATCCTCGCCGCCGAGGGAAACGCCGGTATCCCTATCTCCCTCAGCTTTTCGGTGAACTCCGCCCTGGCGGACTCCGCCTCGGGACTGTTCTGGTATACCCTCGGGAGTATCATCGCTGTGGGCTTTTTGACCTTGGCGATCCCCTCGACAAGGATATTCACGCTGGCGTCCCACGCCTCCGGGGCCATAGCCTTTACCATCTCCGGGTACTGGCACCCCATCACTATGTCGACATTCGGGTCCTCTGCGGCGAGCCCCATCGACTTCACGAATATGTTGGGGGCAAAGCCGAACATCCCCAGGTCTATGGGATTGTTGGTCGAGGTGTTCACCGATGATATGTCCTCCCCGATCTTCTTCTGGACATCCTTCGCCAGGGTCGGGACGAAAAGCCCGTTTAAGGAGGCGCCGTCGGTAAGCTCAACGGAGCTCCCGCCCCCCGCAACGGCGATCACCACGTTTCTCCCCCTCGGCTTAAAACCGAGCTTTAAGGCGATCATCACGTCGGCCAGATCGTTCTGGCTCTCCACGTTGATGACACCGAGCTGATCCATCACCGAGTCCCAGACCTTGGTGGGGACGGCGACGGCGCCGGTGTGGCTGGAGGTCGCCCTCGCCCCGTCCAGAGACCTCCCCCCCTTCCAGAGAACCAACGGCTTTCTCCTTTCGAGGACGATCTCCCTGGCCACCCTCTTGAACCGCTCTCCGTCCTTCACGTCCTCGGCGTAACCGCAGATGAGTTTCACTTTGTCGTCACCGCCGAAGTATTCGAGAAAGTCCTCGATCTTGAGGTCAGCCTGGTTGCCGAGGCTGATCACCTTGTTGAAATTGAGGCCGATGGAGAGACCCCTGATGGTGAAGTTAAGGGCGTGCCCCCCCGACTGGGAGAAGAAGCCGACCTCCCCCACGGCGTCCCTGTGAAGCTGGGCGTAGTAGGCAAGCCCGTGCTCCGGGCAGTGGGGGCCGATGCAGTTCGGCCCGATTATCCGGGTCCCGCTCCCCTTGATCGTCTCCAACAGCTCCTCTTCCATATCGTACTCCCCCATCTCGGAGAAGCCGGACGTGAAGACGAGGACGAACTTCACCTTTGCCAGGACGCAGTCCTTAAGGACGCCGTTCACCTTCTCCCGCGGGAGCATGATAAGGGCGTAGTCGATCCTTTCCGGAACGTCCTTTATGTTGGGGAAGCAGGGCACCCCGTCTATGTCATTATACTTCGGATTTACGCCGTAGAGCTTTCCCCCGTAGCACTCCTTCAGGCTGTAGAAGAAGCTCGCCCTGTCCCGAACTATGTTGGGGGAGGCCCCTATCACGGCCACCGACTTCGGATAAAACAGTGGGTCTAAATCGATACTCTTTGCTGAACTCATTCTTCCTTCTTTCAACTCAACTATAGATTTGTATATAGATTCGAGGCTTCTAATTCAAAATTTAGAGAGTTTAACAGAGGAATTATATCAGAGGGGGGGGGTATGTCAAAAGAATTTCGTAAAAATTTTCTGTAAATCGACTCGGAAAAGGCAAGATACGAGAGATTTATCTGAGTGAATTACGAACCTAACTTTTCAGGAGGGAATGATCTTCTACAAATTCTCACAGACCTCTCTCAAGCACGTTAATGTAACAAAATCAGCTTCAAGCTCCTGGTTTTAAGCCTGTGACTTCGACCGACAGCTATTCTCTATCCACGTTTCTCCGCCCCGACTGCAGGCACTTCCTGCACTCGTCCTTGTTAAGACCGTGCTCGCAGAAATAGCCGAACTTCTCGATGAACTCCACCCCAGCCATGGGGCAGCCCTCGACGTACTCGATATACTTCACCAGCCTCTCGAGGACCACGTCATCGATGATATGCTCTATGCGGCAGGCGTTCTTGTCCGCCGTCTCCCTCTCGATGCAGAGCACCTCTTCCAGAAAGCGGGAGATGATCTTGTGGTTGTTGACGAGCCTCTCCGCCACCCTCTCCCCCTCCTGGGTAAGGGTTATGACCTGGTGGGGATCGTAGTTCACAAGCCCCTTCTCGGCGAGCTTCTTCAGGGCCCCCGTCACCGAGGGCATCTTCACATCGAGGGCGTTGGCGATGTCCCTCACCCTTGCCACGCGGTTATCCTGTATGAGGTGGTGTATCACCTCGAGGTAGTCCTCCATGTTGGAGCTCAAATTGTAATCTTCGGAGTGATCTCCGGACATATCGCCCTCCCAAAAGCCTTTCTTACAAAACCATGTCTAATTATATTAGATATAACTAACAATGTCAAGTTAAAAACGACATAATTATCGATTCTCAATCGATTTGGGAGCGACGGGATTAAGTTGAGCGTTAAAAAAACGGGTTTGAAATAATGGGATCGGGTCGAAAACGAGACCACCGAAATGTCTATATATTGGGCGTTTTTAACCGGACCGTCGGTAAAAAATCCGCCCACACTCCCCACCACACGTCCCCCCCTACGATCATTTTAGCTCGTACTTGATGGGAACCCTGAGGTTGAGGCTTTTCCTCCTCAACTTTTCCGGAATCGGGGGATAGGGGGCGGCCTTGAGGATGGTGTTTAAGGCCGCCGTGTCGAGGGTCTTGTGCCCGGAGCTCATAACGACTCTCACGTTCGCCACGGTCCCGGACGCATCGAGGAGGAACGAGACCGTGGCCGTCCCCTCCTCGTTGTTTAGCCTGGCCGCCTTCGGGTAGCTCTTCTTTCTCTCAATTCTGTCTCTGACCTTCAGGATGTATATGCTCAAAAGCTCGGCCTTTCCCCCGTCTGCGTCGTTTCCTCCGGGATTCACCTCCCCGGGCTCTGCGTCTTCTTGACCTTCTTCCCCAACCTCCCCTTCGTCCGCCACGACGGGGTCGACCTCCTTTGCAGTGGGTTTGACCTTCTTTTTCTCCCTCTGGGGGGTTATCCTCTCGCTCTCGAGGCTCCGGCGGTCGTCCCCCGCAATCTCGATTTCCATGGTGGTTATCGTCCCGATCCCCGGCCCGTGGGAGATCGTCATCAACACGGGAAAAAGGAGAAAGATCAAGAAGAGATGGACAAGGGTCGAGAGGGAGAGATAGGGAATGTGGCTTTTGATACCCCCCTTCCCTTTACCTTTCAAATGAGACCGGAGACCGTCTTCTCCTGTTTTTAGATTTTTACCTCTATTTTTCATCCCTGACTCCGGCCCCGATCCTCTCCCCCGTCGACTTCTCGAAGAGGTGGATCTCCCTGTCGTTGAATGAAAGAGCAATCTTATTCCCGGGCGCGGGGACCAACGCGGCCCTATCGGCCCCCATCCTTATCGTAACCTCGACGTCAAAGACGGACGCCGTAACGTGGCTCTCGTGGCCGAGCTCCTCTACATGCTTTACCTCACCCTCGAACCCTCCCTCCCTCTTCTTGCCGACCGAAATATTCATATCCTCCGGCCTTATCCCGAAGATTACGTCGGAGAGATCCCCCTTCAATTTTTTCGCAAGCCTCCCGGCGACCGGCCGGTGAAGTCCCGTCCCCGGCTCGACGAGGTTCATCCGGGGGCTTCCGATAAAGCGGGCGATAAAGACGTTTTTCGGCGTATCGTATATCTCTCTCGGTGTACCCACCTGCTCGATGGCGCCGTCCCTCATCACGGCGAGGGCTTCCCCCATCGTCATCGCCTCCGTCTGATCGTGGGTAACAAGGATCATGGTGCCGCCGACGTCCCTTATGATCCTCGTTATCTCGGAGCGCATCTTCGCCCTCAAAAGGGCGTCCACGTTACTCAGCGGCTCGTCCATCAGAAAGAGGCTGGGGTTCTTGACAATCGCCCTGCCCAGCGCCAGCCTCTGCCTCTCCCCACCCGAGAGCTGCCCCGGCTTCTTCTTGAGGAGGCCGGATATCCCCAGAAGCATAGCCGTATCCCTCGCCCTCTCAACGGCCTCCTTTTTTCCCATCCCCCTCGTCGTCAGGCCGAAGGTCAGGTTTCTCTCTACCGTCATGTGGGGATAGAGGGCGTAGTCCTGAAAGACCATGGCGATGTTTCTCTCCCTCGGGCTTTGATCCGTGATGTCGTCCCCGTTGAGGAAGACCCTCCCCTCGTCCGGGGCCTCGAGGCCGGCAACGACCCTCAACAGCGTCGACTTCCCGCAGCCGGAGGGGCCCAGCACGACCATGATCCGATGCCGGTCCACATCGAGGTCCACCGACCTCAACGCCAGGGTGACTCCGTCTCCCCCTTCCCTCCCCCTTCCGGCCGCCCCGTAGCTCTTGGATATCTTTTTAAGCGCAAGGTAACTCATAATTGAACTTTTTATAGTAAAACTACGGCCTTCCTTTGTCAAGATTATACGGCCTTTAAAAAATGCTTCAAATCGGCCCTGTTATGCGATAGACTTAAAGAAGTTGACGTGATTTTCTATAAAAATATTTTCAAATCAGATTCTCTCTATTGCCACATATCCGATATAAGCCATGGGGTAAAAAGTTTTTTACATTTGAGAGATATACAATTCTTAATTCAAATTCTCTTTTTTATTTTAACCATCCAAATATTGTTAAGGACTTTTTAGCGGGGGAAAATGTTATTTTAGCTTATGAGTATAGTGATGTTTTATAATCAAAAATGTTCAATTATGCTTCGGAATTAAATAGAAACCATTTTTCCCCGCCTTATTTCTACTTTAGCAGAATCTCTGCAGAATTTTGTGGTGGGTCTCAATCGCCGAAGGCGACGGCCTTTTGGGCCGCCCTTGACAAAATTCGAGATTCTGCTATCGTTGAATTTTTTATTTAAAGGTTCAATGAAAAAGGGCAAAGAGAAATATAAAAAGGGAGAATCTTTGACCGTCCTTAATCTCGCCGGAAACCTCCTCAAGCCGGTGGAGTTCGCCTCCAAGGACGACTTTCTGAAGATAGACACCGTAAAGGGCCTGGGGGTAACGGCGGAGAGGATCGTAGGGGAGATGGAGGACGCCGCCGACTTGGTGAGATGGAAAGACGAAGTGAAAAAGCTCGGCGGGCTCTTCTCCGCCTACGACACAGCCTCAAGGGACGAAAAGCGCTCGATCCTGGAGGAGGTGAGGGGGATACTCCTAAAAATCGTTTCGGGAGACCCAGGGGCCGAGAGAGAAGGCGTTCCAGATACGTCCGAGGGGGAGCTCTCCAGGGCGGAGGAGAAACTCAAGACGCCTGTCACATACGTCAAGGGGGTGGGGCCGAAGCGGGCAAAGGTCCTTGAAAAAAAGGGCTTAAATGTAGTCGAGGACCTCCTCTACTACTTCCCCCGCTACTATATCAACATCAGGGGCGTAAAGAAGATAAGGGAGCTGAAGCTCAAGGAGCGGGGGGCGCTGGTGGTGGAGGTGGTGGTGGCGGGGGAGAAGTTCACCTCGAGAAAAAGATACAGGAGAATAAACGAGGTGGTCGTCACCGACGGCACCGACCTCATGACGCTGGTCTGGTTCAACGCTCCCTATATGAAGGGACGCTACAGGGTGGGGATGCGGCTTCTCGTCACCGGCATCGTCTCCGAGTTCAACAACAGGAAGAGCATGGCCCACCCGGACGTGGAGCCGTGGGAGGAGGAGACGGGTGGTCTCGGCTCCGACATCATCGGGAGGTACCAGCTCCCGGAGCGGATGAGGCTCATGACGGTCGCCAGGATAGTCGCGGAAGCGGTCGACAAGTACTCCGAATACCTGATCGACGGCGTCCCTGAGGAGGTGAGGTCAAGAAACAAGCTCATCCCCCTCAAGGAGGCGGTCAGGATAATACACGATCCGGCAACGTCTATGAAAGGCCCAAAGAATACCCCGGACATCGAGGACGGCTCCTGGCTTCCGATAAGGTCGGTCGCCATGGACGAGCTCTTCATCATGGAGCTGGGGCTGCTGCTGAAGAGGAGAAAGATCATCAAGTCGCCGGGGAGGAGCTTCAACTCCTCCGGCAGGCTGATGGAAAGCTTCATGGAAAACCTCCCCTTCTCCCTGACTTCGGCCCAGAAAAGGGCGCTCAACGAGATCACGGGAGACATGCACTCCCCCAATACCACCCACCGCCTCCTCCAGGGAGACGTGGGTTCGGGAAAGACCGTGGTAGCCCTTTTGGCGGCCCTCAACGCCGTGGAGGAGGGCGCCCAGGCGGCGTTCATGGCCCCCACCGAGATCTTAGCCGAGCAGCACTTCAAAAACCTCGAGGGGAGGCTAAACGAGATCGGGGTCAAATCGGCCCTTTTGACCTCTTCGGTGAAGGGAGTCGAGAGGGAGGCCGTTCTCGACGGGATAAAGAGCGGGGAGTTAAAGGTCGTCTTCGGGACCCACGCCCTCATCCAGGAGGGGGTGGAGTTTCTCGACCTCGGGTTCATAGTGGTGGACGAGCAGCACCGCTTCGGCGTCATGCAGCGGGGCGCCCTTAAAGAAAAGGGGGAAAAACCGGAGGTCCTCGTGATGACCGCGACGCCGATCCCGAGGACCCTGGCGCTTACCGTCTACGGCGACCTCGACATAAGTGTGATAGACGAGCTTCCCCCGGGAAGAAAGCCTGTAAGGACGCTGCTCTTCGGTGAAGACCAGAGAAAGTCCTCCTACGACACAATACTGGGCGAGCTCAAGAAAGGGAGGCAGGCGTTCGTCGTCTATCCGCTGGTCACGGAGTCGGAGACGCTTAACCTGAAAAACGCAACGGAGATGGCCGAAAACCTCTCCAGCGTCTTCTCCGGTTTCACAGTAAGGCTGATAACGGGAAGGATGAAGGGCGGCGAGAAGGAGGAGGTAATGGGCGGATTCGCGAGGGGCGAGGTTGACATCCTCGTCGCGACGACCGTGGTGGAGGTTGGGGTGGACGTCCCGAACGCCACTGTCATGGTGGTGGAGCACGCCGAGAGGTTCGGGCTCTCCCAGCTCCACCAGCTCAGGGGGCGCGTTGGGCGGGGCGGCGACGAGTCGTTCTGCATCCTCATCTCCGACTACCGCATAACGGACGACGCAAAGAGGCGCCTCGAGGTTATGCTCAGGACGACCGACGGATTCATCATCGCCGAGGAGGACCTGAAAATCCGTGGGCCGGGCGAGTTCATGGGGACGAGGCAGTCGGGGATACCCGCCTTCAGGGCGGCGGACCTGATCCGCGATTACGACACCCTCCTCACAGCCAGAGCCGAGGCGGAGGCCCTGATAGAAAAGGACCCGCTGCTCGACGACCCCGCCCACCGCGCCACGAGGCGGGTGCTCCTCTCGCGCTTCGAGGGGCGCCTCTCGCTGATGGATATCGGCTGAATGTTATCTAACGCCGGATACAGGATAATGGGTACAAATCGGAAAGAAAAAAAAGGGGCGTATTTCAAATTCTCCCCACGACCGATTTGAATGAAAGAGAACGGAATTTTCCAACGAACCGTATTATGACTGGGCAATTCAATACGAAAAGACAGGAAACATCTTTCCCGTAGATATTTTACTTTTTTAGTGATATTCATTTGACAATATCCGTAAATAATGTTAAAAATTTATAACTAACAGCGATACGGTTCTCCCTTACTATTTCAAGAAATCGTCCCTATGCGATTTAAATCAAAATAAATTATCAAGTTTGAGCCCATTCTCAGTTACGGCTGTATCTGACTACGGATAAAACAGTTGAGGAACAAGTCGAACGTTTCAGCTCTTTTTATAGAAAAACTCCAAACAAGAGGGTATTTATGACTTATTGGGAAATTGATAAAATCGGGGGTAAGGGAAAGATCAATATCCTGATGATCGAGGATGATACCGGCTACGCCAGGCTCGTCGAAGAGATGCTCGACAAAATAGAGGAGAGCCCCTTCAATCTCAGACGCGTGGAGAATCTCGAAAAGGGCCTGGAAATTATCTCGAAGGAAGAGATAGACGTAATCCTTCTCGACCTCCTGCTGCCGGACAGCGAGGGATTGTTCACCTTTCTCAAGGCATACAGCGCCGCTCCCGATATTCCCATTGTCGTGCTTTCCAGTCTCGAAGATGACGAGACGGCACTCCTGGCCATCAGGGAGGGGGCGCAGGATTTTCTTTATAAAGGAATAGTCAATACAAACGTCCTCGTTCGCTCGATTCGCCACTCCGTCGAGCGTAAAAGATCGGGAAAGCTCTTGACCGCCGCCCGCGATATACTCGAATCGCTTTTGGGAAAAAAGAACTCGGAGATAGAGGCCCTGAAGAAGAAGCTCGAAGCCTCCGAGAAGAAAAGGAAAAGCCTCGAAAAAAAGCTGAAGAACGCAAAATCGGAAATCAAGACGCTGAAGGGGTGAGACCTAAATTTCCCCGCTCTCCCAAAAAAAGGGGCCGACCACAACAAGGGATAATCGTTGTTCGAGGAAGGCGAAAACAAAATCCGCCAGACAGCCAAAACAGGGAATGCTTATATATTATAGGGTTGAACTAGTCCTTCGGGGTAGTTGAGAGTTGCATCTATCACGCCCTCCAAATAAAGCGTGATCACGACAGGGGGAGAGCCGTCATTCGGTCCAGGTGAAAGCGACATTTGTCCCATTCTCCAAATCAAGAATAATTTCAACAATGGAATGACCGCCTCTTGGAAAAGGGGGAATCGTAACCTGACCCACCTCCTAAAAAGGAGGCCAATTACAACAAGGGAACCCCGTTATTCGGGCAAGGTGAGAGAGGTGATTGCCCCACTGCCCAGAGGGAGAAAGAGTAAAAAGCCCCTTGCTTTAATCGCTTAAGACCTCATTGGAGCTAAAAAGGAGGGCCAAGCCCCCCTACTTCTTTACACCCTAATCGGTCGATACCGCCCACCGACCCCCTACTCCAAATAATCAGTGCCCACCAAGGACCAAATCCCCTACCGCACCCCTTGAATTGATCTAAAACAATGCCCCCTGCGATAAATCGATCCCGACCACTGCCCCTCCTCTTTCCCACCCTAATTAATCGATAAAGACCAATGGCTTCCCTTTTCCACCCCAATTAGGTGAACGGCGATATTTAGTGGGGGTGGTTTGATGATATTTAAGGAGGGCAGGTTTTTAACGCTTCCTCGCTGAATAGATCAAGCACCAGTGAGGGAATTTAATTAAATCCAAAAATTGATGACTTCAGGTCGTTTGAGGTGTTCAAATATGGACAAGCCCGGAGACAATGCGCCGCCGGGCTTTTTTAGCTCTTTCCTTACCCGCCAAATGTTAAATTCCCTACCTCTTATCCACCCTGAAATAGCAAGTTTCGTCTCCCATTGCCTTGCACTTTATCTCCCTGACGGTATAAAGGCCCCTGCCGAAGGCCCAGTCAAGACAATACTGTGTAGTTCCCTCGTATACGGAGCACATTACCCTGTCAGTCTTGTATTCCTCGCACAAAAGGCAGTCGGGGCAATCGAAGTCCACCAATCCGTCATCCCTCTCTACCGCCTTTCCCTTTCCAGACGCGGCACAGAATACATCCATTGCCCTGCGGAACTTCTCCTTTTCCTCGAGATCGTTAAAGGCATCGAGGATGTGGCCGATCTCCACCGCGTATTTCAAATTGGTGTAACCGATCCTTCTCCAAATACCTATCGCTCCATTTAAACCGAGAAGGTGGGGCAGCTCGTTGTATATCTTCGCCTGCTCCGGAACTGTCACACACGGCTCCCAGCTGTAGTCGGGGGGATTCTCATACAATTGGGTAAATCCAATATTTCTGAAAAGTATCCTTGCTCCGTTATCACCGACAATCTCGTGAATTCCATCAATCGCAGCTCGAATAGCCATATTCGTCGACATTTTTACCTCTTCAGAAGATCCGGAAGAACTTTCTCTATTTTTTTCTGCATTTGACATTTTCTTCTCACATCAAGGCTTCGACATTCATAATACAATTAGTATTATCTAACTATATATACTATTTTTCATCAAATATCCAGTTTTTTTTCAATTTTTTCGTACATTCCTTAAATTTTCCAACGGAAACCGCTTTTCTAAAAAACCCACAGCTTCCGGCCTCAATGGTCCGGTCAGGTGTAAGCCCCACTCAAAAACCACTGTCTTTGGGATCATTGATCAGACGGGGTTACAACCTGATATCCCTTGTCGATTTCAACGCCTTGCTGTTCAGCGGATTCAAGAGGACGGGGTTGATCCTGTAAAGCCAGTGGCTCAAACGGGCGTAGAATGGGAAAATAATTATTCTGCTGTTTTTAGATACGCCCTTTAATATCTTTCGGGCGGCCCTGTCCGAATCCCAGATCATATGTTTCGGCATGTCCTCCACGTTCTTTTCGTGGGCCTTAAGATCCATATTAATTGCGGGAGCCCCAAACATACCGGTCCTTACGAACCCCGGGCAGACCACGCTTACTTTTACTCCCAGCCCTTTCCCCTCCATCCTCAACGACGTCGAAAGTCCCACCACTCCGTGCTTGGTGGTTATGTACGGGATGATCGTCGGTATGGCCGATAGTCCCCCTATGGATGCGGTATTGACAATATGGCCGTGCCCCTGCTTTACCATCTGCTTGTAGGCAAAGACGGTTCCGTAGAGCACCCCCAGGAGGTTCACATCGATATGCTTCAGCCAGTGCTCCAGCTCGAGATCTTGGGCTTCCCCCAAGATCAATATTCCGGCGTTGTTGAAGATATAGTCGAGGCGACCCCGCTCCCCTACCGTCTCATCGATAATCCCCCTGACCTCCTTCGGCTTGGTCACATTTAGTTTTTTAATATGGAGCTTCCCCCCCTCCCCCTTGACCTCTTTGGCAACCTCCTTCAGACCCTCAAGGTTGACATCCCCGCAGACGACCTGGGCCCCCCGCCGGGACAGCTCAACGGCAAGGGACCTCCCCATTCCCGATGCGGCCCCCGTAACGACAGCGACCTTGTCTTTGAACTTATCCATAATTACCTCCATAATAAGATAAAAACTCAAAATGATTTTGTATGTAAATCTACTAAGGCCGGGTGTATTAAAGATCGGTAAGATAATACAAAAAAGCCCCCTACAAGTCAACAGTCCCGACGGCGAAATAGACTCAGGGGAAAGCGATTAAAAAATCCTCTCAATCCAAGTTTTACGATTAACGTTTTCTTTTCTGTTGAAAATAGGGGGGGCGTAGTATAGAATTGTCTAATCCAAAACGAAGATTTGACTATGAAGAAAAACGGAGATAAAAAGAGGGTCGTGATTACGGGTCTGGGGACCGTAAACTCCGTGGCAAAGGGGATCGGGGAATTCGTCTCGGCCTTAAAGGCGGGAGCCTGCGGCATAGGGGAGATAACCGTATTCGATACCGAAGGGTCGAGGACAAAGACCGGGGCCGAGGTCACCGACTTCAACCCCAGGGAGATTTCCCCCGGCATCCCCGCCGGTTTCTCGACAAAGCGAATGTCCCGCTCCGACCTTCTGGCGATGGCGGCGGCAACCGAGGCCCTTCACGACTCCGGCCTCTTTCCCCTGCCGGAGAGTTTGAGGGAGGAAACCGGGGTGATCATCGGCGGGGGGGCCGGCGGTATACCGGAGGCGGAAAGGCTTTACCGGGAATATCTCGACCGCGGGGCGGAGCGGGCGAAGTTCTCCCTGCTCGCCTCTCTCTTCTCCGCGTCCTCGGCGGACCACATCGCATCAAAGCTCAATCTCATGGGCCCGAAGACCACCTTCATGACCGCCTGCTCCTCCGGAGCTACCGCCGTAGGCTACGGGGGGGACCTGATCCGGGACAACCTCGCGAAAGTGATAATCGCCGGAGGAACCGAGCCCCTCTCCATGATCACCTATGCGGGGTTCAACGCATTGAGGTCGGTGGACCCGGAGTACTGCAAACCCTTTGACAAGAACAGGCAGGGGCTCTCCCTCGGCGAGGGGGCGGGGATGATGATCCTGGAATCTCTCGAAGACGCGCTTGAGCGGGGGGCCAGGATCTACGGGGAGGTCCTGGGCTACGGTATCACCTGCGACTCCCACCACATGACAGCCCCGGACCCCGCGGCCTCGGGTGCGGCGAGATCCATGATGGAAGCACTGAAAGACGCCGGGATCGCGTCCGAGAGGGTGGATTACATCAACGCCCACGGCACCGCCACCCCGGCAAACGACGTGGTGGAAACCAACGGTATAAAGGCGGTCTTCAAGGAGAGGGCCTACAAAATTCCGGTAAGCTCCACGAAGTCTATGATAGGCCACACCCTGGGGGCGGCGGGCGCGCTGGAGGGGCTTGTCTCGGTGCTGGCGATATACCACGGGTTCATCCCGCCCACGATCCACCTGACGGAGCCGGACCCGGAGTGCGACCTCGACTACGTAACCGAGGGGGCGAGGGAGAAAAGCCCCGACATAGTCCTCTCCAACTCGTTCGCCTTCGGCGGCAACAACACGACGGTCGTCTTCGGGAGGTACATCGAAAAGGGCAAAAGGGGGATTGTAAATGAGTAGGCGGGTCGTCGTAACGGGGATCGGTCTGGTCACGCCCTTAGGCTTAGGGAAGGATTCGTTTACCGAGAGGCTGATGGGCGGCGAATCGGCGATCTCCCGAATCGAGTCTTTCGACACATCCAGCCTCTCCTCCCACTTGGGGGCGGAGGTGGTCGACTTCGACCCGAAGAACTACATCGACTCCAAGGCGATAAGAAAGATGGACAGGATCTCCCGGATGGCGGCGGCCGCCGCGGCAATGGCGGTTAACGACTCGGGTCTAAAAATCGACGACTCGAACAGGGACAGGGTCGGGATAATACTGGGGGTATCGATGGGAAGCACCGACGTCTCGTTAAAGATAATCGACACGATCTTCAACGAGGGACCGACGATGATAAACCCGATTCTCGTTCCGAACACCGTCATGAACGCGCCGGCGGGCCACGCCTCCATCGTTCTCGGCCTTCGGGGGATAAACTCCACGGTGAACCACAAGGAGGCCTCGGCGGAGACAGCGACAGCCTACTCGGCGGGGGAGATAGCAAACGGCAGGGCGGACGCGATCATGGCCGGCGGCGCCGACATAATCTCCCCCTTCCCCTACGAGGTGCTGACGAGGTTCAGGGCGCTCTCCCCGATGGGCGGCGGATCCGAGGGGGCAAGGCCCTTCGATAAGGGAAGAAACGGCTTCGTCTACGGCGAGGGGGCGGGGATTATCCTCCTTGAGTCGCTGGACACCGCCCAGGAGAGGGGCGCCGAGATCATCGCCGAGGTGTTGGGCTGGGGTATGAGCGCCGCGCCGTCTCCCTTAAGCGACTGGCCCGAGGACACAAAGGGGCCGGTGCTTGCCATGAGACGGGCGGTCGAGTCCGCAAACCTGAAACCAACTGATATCGACTACATCTCCGCCTCAGCAAACGGTGGGAAAAGGCTCGACCGCATCGAGGCGGAAAGCATAAGGGAGGTCTTCGGCGGGACGGGCGGGGAAGCAAAGTCCCCCCTCGTATCATCGATCAAGGGGGCGGTGGGGGAGAGCTTAAGCTCCGGCGGGATAAGGTCGGCCGCCGCCGCCATCTCGCT
>CAZIWT010000044.1:0-9140 GCA_964542895.1 uncultured Thermodesulfobacteriota bacterium | reverse complement strand
TAATATTTAAAAGGCCGTTTAAGAGAGACAAGGAAAAATATGAACGTAGGAGAATGGGTAACGAAGAGGGCCGTGATCGATCCCGATTCCGACTTCCTGAAGGAGGCGGAGCGGGAGGACAGGGCCTATACCAACCGGGAGTTCAACGAGAGGGTCAACCGGACAGCCCACGCCCTTATGAGCCTTAACGTCTCGAGGGGGGAGAGGGTCTGCGTTATAATGCTCAACTCCTCCGAGTTTCTGGAGATATTCTTCGCTTTAGCTAAGATCGGCGCGATAATGGTCCCGATGAACCTCCGCCTGGCGGTGCCGGAGCTTAGCTACATCGTAAACGACGCAAAGCCGAAGGCCCTGATATACACCTCCGACTTCGCCGACAAGGTCACAGAGATAAAGGAGAAAGTCGTTGTCCCTAACTACATCAGGCACGCCGGCGGGGAGTTGAAGGGTGATCCCCTCTTCTCCGACTTCGCCTCCACCTTTCCGGCGGACGAGCCGAACGTCGAGACCGAGGTAGAGGAGACGGACGTCCTGGTCATCATTTACACCTCCGGCACCACCGGAGACCCGAAGGGGGCGATGATCTCCCACAGGAACATTACGTTTATCGCCGTCCACAACCTTCTCGGATACGGCGTAAACAGGAGCTTCAGGTCCCTGGTCACTGCGCCCCTCTTTCACATCGGGGCGCTGGGCGCCGCGGCGCTGCCCGTGATATACGCCGGGGGGTCGCTTGTGCTCAAGAGGTTTTTCAACGCCTCGGAGATAATAAAGCTGATCTCAAACGAAAAGATAAACTACATGTTCGCCGTCCCGGTCATGTACCAGATGATGGCGGAGGCGGCCGAGTGGGGCTCGGCCGACTTTTCCCACGTGAAATATTTCATCGCCGGGGGCGCCCCCATGCCGATTCCCTTAATCCGCACCTACCAGACAGAAAAGGGGGTCGGCTTCGCACAGGGCTACGGCCTGACCGAGACGGGGCGTTTGAGCTCGCTGCCCATCGAGGAGACGATAAGAAAGGCGGGCTCCGTGGGGAAAGAGGAGTTTCACGTGATCATGAGGATCGTCGACAATAAGGGAAACGACGTTGCCGAAGGGGAGGTGGGGGAAATAATCATCAGGGGGCCGAACGTCTTTACCGGATACTGGAACAAGGAGGAGGAGACGAAAAAGGCGTTTAAAAACGGCTGGTTTCTGACCGGCGACATGGCCAGGCGCGACGACGAGGGATTTATATACATCGTGGGGCGGAAGGTGGAGATGATCATAAGCTCCGGCGAGAACATCTACCCGGCCGAGGTGGAGAGGGCGATCCAGTCGATCGATCAGGTAAAGGAGGCCGCGGTCGTGGGTATGCCGGACCAAAGCAGGGGCGAGGTGGGCTGCGCCTTCGTATTGCCGAAAAAGGGGGCGGATTTGACGGAAGAGGCGCTGCTTGACGGTCTTACCGACAAGATCGCCAAGTTCAAGATGCCGAAGAAGGTGGTCTTCGTGGACGACTTTCCGAGGAACACCTCCGGCAAAATATTGAAAAAGGAGCTTAAAAAGATGCTTGGGCAGTGAAGGCACGGGCGAACATTTCTCATATTTTTTACCACAGGAGAATTGAAAGGAAAAAAGGAAGATATATGAACATTGGAGAGTGGGTGTTCAAGCGGGCGATGACCTATCCGGACGGCCCCTTCTTAAAGGAGGAGGAGCGGGAGGACAGGCAGTTTACGAACTTCGAGTTCAACAAAAGAGTGAACCGGATGGCCCACGCCCTCTACGGCATGGGGCTCAAGCGGGGCGACAGGGTCGGGGCGCTATTGTTGAACTCCTCGGAGTTTTTGGAGATATTCTTCGCCTGCGCCAAGACCGGGATAATCATGGTTCCGATGAACTTCAGGCTGACGGTGCCGGAGCTCGCCTACATCCTGGGCGACTGCACCCCCAAGGCGGTCTTCTACTCCTCGGAGTTCGCAGACAACGTGATGGGCCTCAAGGCGAAGAGGGGAGAGATAAAGCACTTCATAAAACACGGGGGCGAGGAGCTTCTCGAGGACCCGAACGTTAAGGACTTCGTCTCGAAATTTACCGACGAAGAGCCGATCCCCGAAACCGAGGTGACGGAGGACGACCCCATCACGATCATGTACACCTCGGGAACCACCGGCGATCCGAAGGGGGCGGTCCTCACCCACAAGAACATCATCTTCGACGCCATCCACAACCTGATCAACTACAGCTTAAACAAGAGCTTTCGGTCTCTCGTCTCCGCGCCGATGTTTCACATCGGGGCGCTGGCCGCCTCCACCACCCCGGTCATCTACGCCGGGGGGTCGCTGGTCTTAAAGAGGTTCTTCAACGCCTCGGAGATGCTGAGGCTTATAACCAAGGAGAAGGTCAACTACATGTTCACGGTCCCGGTCATGTACCACATGATGACCGAGGCGGAGGAGTGGGGAAGGACAGACTTCTCCCACGTCTACTATTTCTTCGCCGGGGCGGCGCCCATGCCGGTTCACCTGATAAAGAAATACCAGGACGAAAAGGGGGTGCGCTTCGCCCAGGGCTACGGCATGACCGAGACGTGCCAGATAAGCGCCCTCTCCCTCGATGACTCCATCAGAAAGGCCGGCTCGGTGGGGAAAGAGGTCTTCCACATGACGATGAGAATTGTCGACGACAACAACAATGACATCCCCCAGGGCGAGGTGGGGGAGATCGTCCTGAAAGGCCCCAATATCTTCTCCGGCTACTGGAACAAACCTAAAGAGACCGAGGAGGCGATGCGGGGGGGGTGGTTCCACACGGGTGATTTGGGGAGGATGGACGAGGAGGGGTTCCTCTACATCGTGGGGAGAAAGGTGGAGCTGATAATCAGCTCCGGCGAGAACATCTATCCCACCGAGGTGGAAAAGGCGATAACGTCGCTGCCCGAGGTCAAGGAGACGGCGGCGATAGGGATGCCCGACCCAAAGAGGGGGGAGGTCGTCTGCGCCTTCGTTATACTGGAGGAGGGAAAGAAGATAACAGAGGAGGAGATCGTGGAGCGCCTCTTCGGGAAGATCGCAAACTTCAAGATACCCAAGAAGTTTTTCTTCGTCGATGAGCTCCCGAGAAACCCGGGGGGAAAGGTGCTGAAAAGGGAGTTGAAGAAAATGCTGTGAGGGTTAAGGGCTATAAGCCGGCAAATCTGCGGAGCCTTTCACTGACACCCGACGCACAGAATCCCTCCCTCTGGATTCCCGCTTCCCAAGGGAATGACATTGTCGTCGATTTTTTAATCAAACCGTCTTTCTTATGTCATTGCGAGCGACCAATATTTTTTTTAAAACGGAGCGAAGCAACTGCGCATTTCGGGGGGAGTATCACCCGATTGCCGCGTCGCTCGCCTTTTAAAAAGGCTCACTCCTCGCAATGACACTATTATTGATTACTTATTCAATCCAAGTACCGAATGTTTGCCGTTGACGGCCAAAAACGACTCGGCCGATAAATCCACTCCTATTCGTAAAAGAGAAGGCATTCGTCAAATTCACTCCCCTTCAGCCGACGCCAGCGCCTCTATCTCGTCTTTCTCCATCCGAAATATCTGCCACTCCTTTTTATGGCTTCCTCCCATCGAGCGGTAGAAGTCCATGGCGTCCACGTTCCAGTCGAGGACGGCCCACTCGAACCTCGTGCATCCCCTCTGAACGGCGATCTTTGCCAGCTCGACCATCAATTCCCTGGCGACCGAGCGCCTCCGGTATTCGGGCAGGATGAAAATATCTTCCAGGTAGAGGACGGGCCTCCCCTCCCATGTCGAGAACGTGAAGAAATAGAGGGCAAATCCCACGACCTTCCCGTCCCACTCCGCCATCAGGCAGCCAAAGTAGTTCAGGTTCTGATCTTCGTTGAAGCCGTGCTCGATAACGTCCTCCTCGGTGATCTTGACTGCGTCCGGCTCTCTCTCGAATTCGGCCAGTCCCTTTATCAGCCTCACTATATCCCCGGCGTCTTCGGGGTGCGCACTTCTGATATTTAACATTATTACCTCTATTGCCAACAACAACTGCTCGATAAGAAAACTTGAATCGGACAATCGGCCTTTAACATTCCGACTGCGCAAAAAATCAGAACCTCGCCCTGTGTTGTTCGGTAACGCCGAAAAAATCCTCTATCTCATGGGATACACCTTTAGAATCGACAACCGTTCCTGAAAAGGGCCCGAACGGCTGGTGATAATCGTCAATCATTATCCCGAGGTTGATGTAGCCTTTCCTCTCCCCCATAGGCCTCATCTCAAGCCTGCACTTGCCGTCGGTGGTCTCGATCCTCCAGGGTCTCGTTACGTCCCTTTTGTCGAAATCGAAGCGTACGGCGGAAAGCTTGGAGAGCTTGCCGTCCACCCAAAGGCAGTTTTCGTTGTAGGCCTCGTCGTCTATGGTCGTCATGTTCTTAACCAGGTTTAGAGCCAGGAGGCGGCCCTTCTTGTCATATCCGGCAAAGGCGGCCCACTGCCACCAGGTGTTGAACGGATAGTAGGTCTTCTGAATGTCGATTAAGATGATGTCCCTTTTTTCATTCAGGGAGATACGCCTGTCGCCGTAGGTTATCTCCCCCCTTACCGGGACCGCCGCCTTGTGGGTGTACATTGGGCGGTTCTCGCCGATCGGCACCACCGAGACAAGGGGCTGTATCTTGTTCAGATCCTCCAGCATCTCGATCTCTGCTGTTATCCCCGGCCTCTTTTTCGTTCCCTTGATGTTTATCCTCGCCCGGTGTCTCCCCTCGTCGAGGCGGTTGTCGAACTCCATCCTGTAATTGCCGGCCATAAAACGGCAGTCGCCGTTGAAAAGATCCCACGTGAGGCTGGCGGCCCCGCCGGGGACATTCCTGTGGTGCTCGGTGAATGCGCCCGTTTTTCTGTCCAGGAAGTAACAGAAGGATACGCTCATGTACTTGCCGTTTATAAAGAAAAAAGTTAGGACAAAATCGCCCCCGATCAGCGCGTAGTGCTGCCACTCCTTGAGCCTGAAGTTGTTGAGAAATTTGGGAAGCCCCGGGATTTTTATGTCCAAGAGGTTCAGGTCGCGAAACGGGGTCTTGAAAAATCCCCACTCCACCACCCTGCCGTTTTCCACGAGCCTTTTGGGGGTGTCTTTTAGCTTAAACATGATATTGACTCCTATTACAATTGTAGTCTTATAAAAAGCCTGCTTAAAAAATCTATTCTGTTATTCCCAACTCGACTGGGAATCTATACTGTCATTCCCAGCTCGACTGGGAATCCAGAAAGATATTCACTGAATTCCCGCTTCCCAAGGGAATGACATCATTTTTAAAATTCCCGTTTTCTCCGAAATTCCCACTGACAAGCTAACGCTTGTCAGTGCCACCCAACCGCGGGAATGACATTAACGCCCTACGCTCACGCTCACCTTCTCTACATACCGGCTGAACGCCCTTGTCCCACCCCCGGAGGCGACGACCTCGATCACACCTTCGATATCGGTCGGGATCACGCCCATAAGCCTTGTAACCGATGTGTCGGCAAAGGCGGCCGAAATTAGAGGCGTCGTCGGCCCCAGTATTATCACCTCCCGGGCGCCGCCAACTTTCTCTAAGACATCGGGAAGCGTCCCGTTTGTGATAGTCGCCCCGGTGACGATGACCACATCGGCCTCCTCAAGAGCGGTCCCCATCTCCACCTTGTCAAAGTCCCCGAACCCCCTGTCAAAAACCGAGAGCTCCGCCCCCATCTCTTTAAGCCTCGGCGTGAAGGGGAATCCCCCCACGACGGTCACCCTCTCCCCCTCCACCACGCTTATCTGCTCGAGGACGTCCCCGGTTTCCCACTCCGTCAGCGTGAGCTGCGCCAGCGCCGAGGCCAAAGCCGTGGAAACGGTCGCCTCAGCCCCCTTCCCCTCACCCTCCTTTATCTCTGAGATCTCAACAAAATCCGCCAATAGGTCTTTGGCACTTGCGGGGAGAGCAGGCTCTCCATCGACCGTAAGAGTCCCGCGCCGGCGGCACCGACCACCCTCTACCCCGCCGGCACCCCTCCCCCGACATCCCTCCCCCTCGACGTAGGCCAGCCCCAGGGCGCGCCCGCCTCCCCCCGACACAACCTCGACCGCGGTGTAGATACTCCCGGAAACGATTCGGCGAACCTCCGCCTTGCGGGCCGCGGATTTCAACGCCTTTACTATCTCTTGATATATATTCATACAGAATCTGTAAAAGGTTTACTTTGCCCCCCACAAATGCTATAGTATATCCACTTTAAAGAAAAATAAAGACATATCTAAAAAAAATGAAGCCGAAAGAACACCTCCTCTCCACGCTGAAGCGAATCGACCGGAGGGGCTATAAGGCCTACATGGATATCAAGGGGGCCTACGATTTCGGGCGCTTTTCCCTCTCGGTGGATCACGTCCAGGGCGATCCCTTCGCCGCCCCCTCGAGGGTGAGCGTTAAGGCTACAAGGGCCGATACCGGCTTTGACCCTTCCCTCTTCTCAAACGACATAAGGAGGGTCGCCGCGGCCGACTTCCTGACCCGTACATTCCACAGGGCAATCCTGAACACCGCCAAGGGATCGAGGGGAATGGGAAAGAGCGGGATGGTCTCGATCGACAATCCGGGCCAGGAGGTGATCAGGCGAAACTCGTGCGTAATATCGAATGATACAATCGAGGTGCGCTTCGTCGTGGGGCTTCCGGCGGCGGGAAGGACGATCCTGGGACACGAGGCGGTTGCCATCTTCTTCGACGAGATCCCGGAGATGGTAAACAAGGCCCTGAGCGTAAAAAACGTGGGCGCGGACGACTTTTCAGCCCACGTCGACTCAATCGAGGATCAGGAACACCTCAGGAAGCTGCTTTCCGAGATGGGGCTTTCCGCCTTTGTGGCGGACGGCTCGATCCTCCCGAGGAGATCGGGGGTGGACGACAGGCCCCTTGCCAGAGACGCCGTCCCCTTCAGGTCGCCGGAGAGCCTCAAGGTATCGGCGACGCTGCCCCACAGGGGGGAGGTCCACGGCATGGGAATCCCGGCCGGCGTCACGCTCATCGTGGGTGGGGGCTTTCACGGAAAGTCTACCCTGCTGACCGCAATAGAGAGGGGGGTCTATCCCCACATCCCCGGCGACGGCAGGGAGCTCGTTGCGACGGATCCCATGGCGGTGAAGATCAGGGCGGAGGACGGGAGGTACATCGAGAAGGTGAACATCAGCCCCTTCATCACGAACCTTCCCATGGGGCGAGACACCATCCAGTTCACCACGGAGAACGCCAGCGGCTCCACATCCCAGGCAGCCAACATCATGGAGGCGCTGGAGATGGGAACGAGCCTGCTCCTTATCGACGAGGACACGTCCGCCACCAACTTCATGATCAGGGACGAGAGGATGCAGGAGCTGATATCCAAGGATAAGGAGCCGATCACCCCGTTCGTGGATAAGGTGGGAAAGCTCAACACCGATAACGGTGTCTCCACGATCCTCGTCATGGGGGGAAGCGGCGACTACTTCGACGTCGCCGACACCGTAATCGCCATGGAGAACTACGTCCCCGTCGACGTAAGCGAAAGGGCCGGGGAGATCGCCAGGAAGCACGCCGCCTCGAGGACAGACGAGGGTGGGGAGAAGTTTGGGGAGATCACCCAGCGGAGACCGAATCCATCCTGCTTCAATCCATCGAAGGGGAAGCGGGAGGTAAAGATAGACGCCAAGGGGCTGAAAAAGATCCTCTACGGCCGGCTCGACATAGACCTTACGGGGCTCGCCCAGATCGTGGACGTAAGCCAGACGAGAGCAATAGGAAACATCATCCATATCTACGCGACGCGATACGCCACCAAGGGACTGACGCTCAAAGAAGGGATAGTGATGGTCATCTCCGAGCTCGAGGAGAAAGGACTCGATATGCTCCTCCCCTACAAGGTGGGCAACCTCGCCGCCCCGAGGATCTTCGAGGTGGCCGGGGCCGTAAACAGGATGAGAACCCTCAGGGTTAAATAAGATGAAAAATATAAACCTAAGATTCTTCATAAGGATGGCCGAAGAGCTCGACATGAGCGTTCGGTTCGTCGACACGGAGAGGAGGCTCATATACCTAAATCGGTCCGCCGAGAGGCTTACGGGATTCACCATGAAGGATGTCCTGAATAAAACCTGCGGCGACTTCTTTGAGGGACACATCGACAAGCGCGGCAACAGGCTCTGCGAGACGGACTGCCATCTCAAGGCCGCCTTAAACACTGGAAAGTCATACGAGGACAGGCACTACTTCAAGAACAAGGCGGGTGACAAGTTCCCCGTGGAGATAAAGGTTGTGCCGGTTACCGACGATAACGATGATGTGATCGGGGCGGTGGAGTTTATGAGGGACGACAGGCCGAGGCTCGCCATGGAGGAGCTGAAACGCGACATCCAGAGCATGATACCGGTGGACCTGCTGACGGGGCTTTACACGAAAAACAAGATCATGGAATACCTGGAGGTGAAGGTCGAAGACTGCTTGAGATACGGGGCGCCGCTGGGAGTAATCTATGCCGTGCTGAAAGGCACCGAAAATATAAAAAACGAGCTCGGGCCTAAAAAGCTCGACGAGGTGCTGCAGCGGGTGGGCTACCTCATCAGGATGAACACGAGAAAGGGGGACCTTTCCGGCAGGCTGGGGCCGAACAACTTCATCATCCTCCTTCCGAACTTCACCGAGGAGAACACGAGGAACGCGGCGGCAAAGTTCAAGGAGATCATAGTCGAGGACACAACGACGATCTTCCCCGGTGAGATAGAGGTTATTATGGGAACCTCCCAGTTTCATAAGGGGGACAGCATCGACTCCCTGTTAAAAAGGGCAAGGGAGGATGCGAGGGGGTAGGAGGGGAATTTTAAGCTGACAACATTAATAGAATTAAATTATGGGAAACCATAAAACATCTGAAGAGGTGAAGGCAGAAATTGTATCAGCCTTCCCTCCCGATTGCGGTGAACTTTTCTACGAACTCAGTAACGACATCAAACTTCTACACTTACACTGGCAAAATTACCGTTTACTCTATGGTACATCTCCCGAAAGAATCGAACTTCTAAAATGGGCCGCAGATCTATTTTTCGGATTATTAGAAAATATTATTAGGCATGATATAATTCTTCGTATTGC
>CAZIWT010000043.1:0-24991 GCA_964542895.1 uncultured Thermodesulfobacteriota bacterium | reverse complement strand
CCCCATCCCCCCTTCGCACCTTCGATTTATACTGTAAGTTCTATATATACAGTGCACCTATTGACGATTTACCCAAAAAATGATCGACCGGCCCTCAGACATAAGATATCTTGTCCTTCTGCTTCCCACCTTTGGCGGCCCCCTTATCCTTATCCAAGTCGGCAGGTTGGGAAACCATACCCGCCAAGGACCTCACCTTTTCGGAGACATCCCTGAAATCTTCCTTTTCATCAAAGATGCTTTTAAATATAGGATACGCCTGATCTATGTCATTATCGGCCTCATAGGAGAGCGCAAGCTCGTAAAGGAGGGCGTATCTTTCGTCAGGTTTTATATCCGGGGTGTCGAGGGCCTCCCGAAAGTAATCGATGCTCTTGTCAAACTCCCCCGTGTCCCTGTGGGTGACTCCCATCATAATAAAACTGTCTAGCCTTTTATTCGGGTCGTTTACCGAAATATTAAATGATTTTATTGCGTCGTCAAAAAGCCCCATCTCCCTGTACGCTATACCGAGATTGTAGTGGGTGTCGTAATCCTCCTTGCCGAATTGCTTTTCAACGCCCTTTTTGAATTCATCGAAGACATCCTCGAAGGAGTAATGCTCGTCTTCACCCAACAACCCCGCACCCCCCTTCGATTCCAGAGACATCTCTTCATCGAGGACCACTCCCTCCAGCTCCTTTCTGAGGTCGAAGTACTCCTCCCCCTCGGTGAGGGTATCGTCCTCCGGCGTCATGCTGATAAGTCCTTCTCCTCTTTCCGAATCCACAAAATCAACCTGTTCGCCGACAACCTCTTCTGTGGTAAACTCCACACCTTCCTCTATAAATCCATCGTCCACCGAGATTTCGATCGGTTCCGCCCCCATATCGCCGAGCTCTATAGATTCCGGGATCTCCATCTCATCGACGGGCTGCATCATCGCCTCGTCCCCGTCTATTCCCATCTCTTGAACGTCATCCTGTACAACATCAAAGGTCTCAAACTCATCCGAGGGGATAACCTCGTCAACCGCGGCCGCATCGTGTCCCGGATCCAGCTCTATCGCCCTCCTCTCGGCGTCGTCCGCTATATCGAGCATTCCCTTTCTCTTTGCAGTGGAGGCGACATCAAAAAAAGCCTCCGCGGCTCGCTTAAAATATTCCTCCTGTTCCTCTTCCGATTTGGCTATTTCGAGATACAGCTCGGCGAGTCTCTTCTTGGGGGAGACATATTCGGTATTGCCGCTGTTGTATTCTTTTAGAACATCGGCCGCTTCCCTGTACTGTCCATACTTTACATATGTGTCAACCTTCAACATCACCATCCGGCCTCGATCATCAATGAGCTCCTGGGTCAGATCTTCCTCCGGCTCCACTTCAAAGGTAGCCGGCTCCGCAACTTCATCCCCCTCCGAAACCTCCTCGAAGACCTCCGCCTCCAGAACGTCCCCGTCTTCCATCTCGATAACATCGGCCTCTATAACATCCTCTAAGACCTCGCCCTCGCCCGACAGCCCGCCTACATCCCCCTCGATACCGGAGCTTGTCATATCCCCGGCAACAGTACTGGTAAGATTGTTGTAAAGCGCCTTGTAATGGCCCGCCTTCTCCAGCTCTCTCTTTCCCTGAAAGTAGACCATAAGCTCGGTGTAGAGCTTGCCGAGTAGATCGGTCCTTCCCAGCTTCTCGTAGACCCGGGCCAGCTCCTCCTTTGCCTCCATGAACTCGGGGTTGACCTCGAGCAGTTTATTCAGAATATCAGCGGAAGCCTTGTAGTCCTCCTTCGCCAAAAGGATCCTGGACTTCATGTAGAGGAGCTTCCTGTCGTCCGGGGCAACCTTAAGCCCCATGTCTATGCGGCCGTTGGCAAGATCCAGCCTGTTGCTCCTAATATATATCTCTGCCAAGACCGAGATCATATCAATCCGGTCGGGATGATGCTTGATAAGCTTCTCGTAGAGACTCACCAGGTCTTCCCCCCTGCCCTCCTTCCTGAGCTGTTCGCCTATTTTGACGTATTCGTCGAGACTCTTCTCGACGAATTTGTTGCGGTAGTATGCATCGGCGAGCTTCATCCTCAGGGCGAGATTAGAGGGGGCCATTTCGGCCATCTTGTCGAGTGTGTCCAGCGCCTTTCTCGTATCACCCTTCTTCTCGTAGTAGGAATAAACGAGCTGGAACTGCTTTATGGCATCTCCGATCAGGTTTTGCTTATGATATAACTCCGCGAGCTTGAGGTTTATCTGTATCTGGCTGGGATTGAGCTTAAGAACCTGTTTATAAACGGCTATGGCCCTGAGATAAAACCCGTCTTCGGAATAAAAGTTCGCCACATAGTTATATTCCGATATCGCCTCGGTCGTTTTGCCCTCCCGGGCGAACAGATCTCCGAGCTTTTGGCGAACCTTTATATCCTTAGGGTCCTCCTTGAGTATCCTCTCATATTCTCTTATAGCCTTGTCATACTGGCCCTTCTGAAAATGTTTCTGCGCCGCCAGCATCGACTTGTTTTTGTCAAAAGCCATGATCAAAAAATACAGTTAACCTTTTGTAATATACTACTATAGCCGAAAAAAGTCAATAGTGTTAAACCAATTTATTTTTTCATATTTCTTGGATTTTCCCCGAAAAAGCCCCCCATCTCATCAATATCGACACCTCTACACCCCGCTGGAGTTAAAAAACCGAGAGTGAAGACGGTTTTCCTGCAATTTCAGGCGAGAAGAGAAATTCCGCGGCCATCTACCGAGGCCGTTTAAGGCTTACCGTAAATGACGCCAATCGAAATAACTTAACGATAGATACCCGTTTTCACGAAAAAAATATGTGAGCATAATCACTGAAGAGCCAAATAAGGGGCGAATATCGAGGATCCGATGTAATCGCGAAGAATTATATATATTTATCTAAGAAGCGGATGTCCCTATACCCGTTTATAAACTCGGGGTCCTTCATTATCTTCTTGTAGAGGGGGATCGTAGTCTCTATCCCCTCGATGTGAAACTCAGACAGGGCTCTCACCATCCTCCTTATCGCCCCATCCCTGTCCCTGGAGAGTGTTATCAGCTTTGCGATGAGCGGATCGTAGTGGGGATTGACGTGTGCCCCGGAGAAGACGGCGGAGTCCACCCTCACCCCCGGCCCGCCGGGGGGGATGTACCTCGTTACCGTGCCGGACGACGGGGTGAACCTGAAGGGATCCTCCGCCGTTATCCTGCACTCCAGGCTGTGTCCCTTGTACTCCACATCCTCCTGACGCAATCCGAGCCTCTCCCCGAAGGCGAGCATAATCTGCCATTTCGCCACATCGATCCCTGTAACCATCTCCGTTACGGTGTGCTCCACCTGGATTCTCGTGTTCATCTCCGAAAAGAAGTACTCCCCGCTGTCGGTGACGAGAAACTCCACGGTGCCCAGGTTCGAGTAATCGACGGAGCGGGCGAACTTCACCGCCGCCTCCCCCATCTCCTCGCTCAGCTCCTTTTCGACCACCGGCGACGGGGACTCCTCGATGATCTTCTGATAACGCCTCTGGATGGTGCAGTCCCTGTGACCAAGATGAATTACGTTCCCCTCCATGTCCGCAACGATCTGAAACTCTATGTGTCTCGCCTTGTCGAGATACTTCTCGACGTATATCCCCGGGTTTTTGAGATAATCCTGGGCCTCCCTCTTGGCGTTATGGAAGCTGTCCAGGAAATCCACCTTTTCCGGGACCACCTTGACGCCCCGGCCGCCACCACCCCCCACCGCCTTGAGAATGACCGGAAACCCCAGGGATTCGGCAACGCCCAGCGCCTCCCTCTCATCCACGAGGGCCGTATCACTTCCGGGGACTACGGGGATCCCCGACCTGTTCGCCTCCCTCTTCGCGGCGATCTTGTCGGCCATAAGCGACATCGTATCCACCCCTGTCCCGATAAACACGATGCCGGAATTCTGACACGCCTCCGCAAACTCCAGGTTCTCCGAAAGGGGGCTGTAGCCTGGGTGTATGGCCTTGGCCCCGGTGATCTCCGCCGCGGAGAGGATCGATGAAAAATTGAGGTAGCTGTTCTTGATGTCCGCGGGGCCGATGCAGACCGCCTCGTCGGCCAGCAGGACGTTCAGGGCGTTTCTGTCCGCCTCGGAGTAGACCGCAACGGACTTTATCCCCAGCTCCTTCAGAGAGCGGATTACCCTTACCGAAATCTCGCCCCTATCGGCGACAAGAACTTTTTCAATCATTGTTTTTCTTGATCAGGGAGAGCCCATATCAATATCTATATGGGCTCCAACAGGAATAGCGACTGCCCGTATTCCACGGGCTGCCCGTTCTCTACAAGGGCAGAGGTAACGATACCGTCAAATTCCACCTCTATCTCATTGTTGAGCTTCATCGACTCGACGATACACAAAACGTCCCCCTTTCTGACTTCGCTGCCCACCTCGACGAAGGGGGGTGAATCGGGTGACGGCGAGCGATAGAAGCTGCCCACGAGGGGGGACACGATCGCGACGAGCTCCCTGTCCTCCGGGACGCCCCCCTTCGACTTGTCTGAAGCGCCCGCTTTCTTCACGGCCGAATCGCCCAGGCTCCTCTTTATCACAAGACGCTCGCCCGAGCGCTCGATCTCTATCTCAGAGATATCCGTTCCATCGATCAACTTGATAATATCTTTTATCTCCTTGAGATTCATTCTATTTACCGCCTTCTCTGTTAAGCCGTTCTATTTAAATATTATTTAGCTGTTCTATTTAGCCTGTTCTATTTAGATATTATTTTGATATTCGCTCGATATACTCGCCGGTCCTCGTATCTATCTTCAGCATATCCCCCTCGTTGAGAAACAAAGGCACCTGTACTACGAATCCGGTCGACAGCGTAGCGGGCTTGGTGCCGCCGGTTGCCGTGTCCCCCTTAACCCCCGGCTCGGTCTTTTCGATCGGGAGCTCCACAAAAGTCGGAAGCTCCAGCGATATCGGCTCCCCCTCGTGATAGAGGCCCGTAAGCTCGAGCCCGTCGGAGAGAAAATTGGCCGAATCTCCTATCTTATCCGCATCTATAAATATCTGCTCGTAGCTCTCCATATCCATGAAATTAAAACCCTGGTCGTCACGATAAAGGTACTGCATCTCTTTTTCGAGGAGGTCCGGCTTGTCGACCTTCTCGCCGGACCTAAAGGTCTTTTCAACAACCGCCCCGTTTATCAGGTTTTTCAGCTTGGTACGGACAAAGGCGCCCCCCTTCCCCGGCTTTACGTGTTGAAACTCCACGATGATAAAGGGCTTTTTATCTATCTCTATCTTAAGTCCTCTCCTGAACTCCGCTGTAGAATACACTTAAAATCCCCCGGATAATGATCTATAAGACATTGCCTCGATCAACTTAATACTTTAAAAGATTTCTCAAGCGTTGTCAACACTTTAGGGGCGTCTTCGGTAACCAAAACCATATCCTCGAGGCGTACCCCGCCCCATCCCGGGATGTATATCCCCGGCTCGACGGTAACCACCATCCCCGGCGACAAGACCCCGTCCCCCTGGGGACTCAAGGTCGGCGGCTCGTGGACGTTCAGCCCAACGCCGTGGCCGGTCCCGTGGGTAAAATATTTGCCGTATCCCTTATCATCAATATAATCCCTTACGGCTTTATCAAGCTCCACGGTGGAGACGCCTGGCCTGGCCCTCTTTATTCCCTCTCCTTGTGCCGTGCGAACGACCTCGAAAACCTCCCTCACTTTCTCGTCGCCCTCTCCGACGGCGAACGTCACTGTCTGGTCCGAGGCGTACCCCATAAACTCCGCACCGAAATCGATTATTAAAAGGTCCCCCTTTTCAAGCTTCCTCCCCCCCGGCTGGGCGTGAACGACGGCAGCATTCTCCCCCGATGCGACAATCGTGGGAAAGGGCATCGGTCCAGACCCCCCCTTCCTCATCGCGTATTCCAGCTCTGCTGTGATATCCGCCTCCGAGACCCCGGGAGCGATCATCGGGATTATCCCGTTGAGCGCATTCTCCGAGATCTTTATCGCCCCGATTATGTTCTCAATTTCCCCCTCCTCCTTCACGGTGCGAAGCTTTGAAAGGTCGTCTTTTATCGCCGTTATGGATCTCGATCCCCTGCCTAAAGGGACCTCCTTCAGGCTCTCGTAGAGAAACATGGTCATATTGTGAGATTCCACCCCGACCTCCGTAAGCGAGAGATCGGATATCGCACTTACGATGCCGTCGACTTTTTTCTTGTACTCCTCGACGGGAAAACCTTTTACCTCCTCTGCCGCCTGAGTCGTGTAGCGGCCGTCCGTTAAGAAAAATCCCCGGTCCTCACCGACCACCAGAACGCCGTCGCTTCCGGTAAAGCCGGAAAAGTACCTGACGTTTTTCATGTCGGTTATTACAGCCCCGGAGAGGGACAGCCCCTTGAAGAAATCCCTCAGCCTTTCAAGCCTCTTAACGACCATATCATCTCTCACCGACAACGGCCTTTAGAGCCATAAGCCCGAGGAGGTATCCCTCCTTGCCAAATCCCGTGATGACGCCCACAGCAATGTCGGAGATATACGAGTGTTTTCTGAAGTCCTCCCTCGAAAAGATGTTGGTCAGGTGAACCTCCACAAAGGGGACGGCCACGGCCAACAGCGCATCCCGAACGGCGACGGACGTGTGGGTGTATCCCCCCGCATTAATCAGAATTCCGTCGAAGACATCCGCCTCCTGAATTTTGTCCACGATTTCTCCTTCCGAGTTTGATTGAAATATTTCAACCTCGATCTTCAAGCCTTCGGCGGCTTCCTCGATGAATCTTACAAGCTCGACATAGGTAAGGAAGCCGTAGACCTCCGGCTCCCTCATGCCCAACATGTTCAGGTTGGGACCGTTTATTACCAAGACCTTCATACCTTTACCTTAAAAAGGGCCTAAAAAAGAAAAAGCTGCAAAATCGAATACGCATTGCACAATACGCAATAAACAATAAGCAATGAGCAAAGCGCAATGTACAATGTGCAAAGTTCAGTTGGCAGCCTTTATTTTTTCAGGAACGATAAAAAAGTGTTTTACATAAGCTCCCTGAGCTTCAGTGACCCGATTCTTATCCTGTATCTGCTTAACGCCACGTCTGTCTTTGGATTGATTATAAGGATGAAATAGTAATCCTCGGAGATCATATGGGAGATAACGACAAAGTTCTTCATAGATATGGTAACGTCTTTTAGATCCTCAAGGTGAAGTATGGAGATAACCTTTTGAACCTCGGCCATAATCCCCGCATACTCCGCACCCACCATATCGGCATCAAGCGCAAACCTGTCGCTCTGATATTTTTCAATGGGGATCCCGTCCTTCCCTATTATCATGCCGGCGAGGCTTCCGGGGACCGAGCCGACTATCTCCTCCAATACACCCCTGAATTCAACCATATTCAAGTGATTCCTAATAACAATCGAGAAATGACCTCTTTTTCGTCATCTCTCCTGTAAAAACCTTAACAACACTTCGGGACTTGAGTCGAATACAAAAAATTTTTTCACTTCGAGTGAAGCTATATATCCTTGCCGCCTTACGGCCTGAACCAACAAAATTGACGTCTCTCTAAAATTTCTTTGATAGCTTTTTTATAACGGGTGTTTTAACAGACATTTTCCTCGAAACGACACAGATTACAGTAAAGCGTTTTATGCAAAGCGTTTTTTACAAAGATATCAGAATCACTCGGTTTGCCAAGGCCCGCCCCCCCAACCCTTAACTTCCCCAATCCCATTCCCTTCCGTCCCCCAATCCCACAATCCCTGCCCCCCAAAAATCGCTGCCCTTTAAAAATTCCTGCCTCCCCTTTGTTATAAAACGTCCTACGACGTCCTTCTGTACTTCCTCACGTTCGATAACCATTTCTGCAGGCTCTGGATGTTCCTGTTGAGGAGATCCTCGCTGACAACCGCCGTCGCCTCCTCAGCTTGCTCCCCATCCAACGAGGCGCCCTCACGCTCACCCGCTTCCGGTGCCCCTCCCAGCCCGCTTAACTTCTTTCTTACATGGCTGAGCTTTTCCTTCAGTGTCCTCCTAGTCGGGAATGCGGCGCTTAGATCCTCATAAATGGGAAGCGCTCTGTCGAAATACCCCTGTTTTACATATATATCCGCTATGGTCTCCGTGGATATATCCGCCTCGCTCCTCATGCCTTCTTCATATACTCCCTCATCCACCTCGCCGATTTCCGCCATGTCGGAGTCGTAATCCTCCGGAAGTGGCTCTTGGGCCACAGCTTCATCTTCGAGCCCGTCGACTTCGTCCTCTTCCCCTTTAAAATCCTCTGGCGGCTTCTCTTCTACCTCGACCTCGACGGCTCCCTCCTCCATTTGAGCGAATTCCTCGACCGCTTTTGAAAGGTCGTCCATGCCCTCCCCCGACGTGAACACCTCATCGAGTATCCCAAACTCGTCCTCGAGGTCCGCCCCCCCCTCACCTCCCGCGTCATCCACATATTCCACTCCCTCCACCACGTCGGCCACCTCCACATCATCGGCCGATATATCCAACCCATCCTCCCCCGCAACTTCCACGGGCTCTTCCTCATCGATGGGGATTTCATCCACCTCGGTGAGTCTTATCTGCTCGTCATCGGAAACGATATCTTCGTCCACCTCTCCCGACTCGAGGGCCTCCCCCCCCTCTTCAAGCTCCAGCTCCCCCCCTTTCTCCCCCTCCTCGTAAATCCCCATCTCTTCCTCGTCCGGCTCCGGCTCGATCTCCTCTATATCCTCCAGTACCTCGTCATCCTCGATCTCTTCCACCCCGCCTGTGGATTCGGCCAGATCGGGGCCGACATCGATCGTCTCCCGCCCGGCCATCTGATCCTCTTGAGCCTCCAGGGCTTCCTGTTCTCGTTGTTCCCCCTCCGCCGCCGCTTCGGCTTCCCCCTCCTCCGCTTTTTTCGCCTCCTCGATCGCCGCTGAGAGAGGATTTATTCCGGCCTTGATATCTTCAACCTTCGCCGCAACCTCTTCGTCTTCGGGAGACATGGAAAGGACCTTCCCAAAGAACACACCGGCCTTATCAATATCCTCTTCCAAGAGATGGACATCACCGAGGACCTTGTTTGCGACGATATTATTCGGGGTGACGGAAACGACCTTTTCGAGCTCTTCCTTGGCCTCCTTGATCATCCCCTTGTCGAAGTAGGCCCTTCCCAAGGCCACCCTGCCGCTCATATAGTTTGGATACTTCTTGACGCCGTCGATACAGAGGTGTATCGCCTCGTCCAGCATTCCCTGTTTGCGATAACACTCGGCGAGGGACGCAAAGACCCGGGAGTTCGGATTCTTCGCCAGCATGGACTGGTACTTCTCCATCTCCGGGGTGATGACGCCGGTGCCGAGAGGTGCCGTCCCCCTGGTCACAATGGGCACGGGCTTGTTCTCAACGACCGGTGAGGGAGGCTTCTGGGGCTCCGCCCCGCCCCCACTCCCGATCCCTGGTTTATCGTCAACCATGAAGCACCTTAAAATTCAATAATATCAACTATATCTGCGACCCTCTTTTTTTTTAAGCTAACACACCCTATGCCCTCTGTCAAGACAAAATTAATTGCCTCGCCGGAGGCCTTTTTATCATAATTAATCACATCTTCATATTCACCCCTTGAAAACCCGGGCAGCGAAAGATCGAATCCGTAATCTTCAAGGAGGTTTAACATCCTGACCCCCTCCGATTCCGATAACAATCCCATCTTGCTGGAAATCCCGATCGATACGGCCATTCCCTTTGCCACGGCCATTCCATGCTTGATCGCCCCGTAGCCGGTGAGGTTTTCCACCGCGTGCCCGAAGGTGTGGCCGAAGTTAAGGACCGCCCGAAGCCCCGCCTCCCTCTCGTCCCTCGAGACGATATTCGCCTTAATCTTAAGGGAGGATTTGATTATATATTTAAGCGCCCCCCCCTCCCTCTTCATGACTTTTTCCCTCTCCGATTCCAGATAGTCGAAGAGCTTACGATCCGATATTATCCCGTACTTTATCACCTCGGCAAGACCGGAGAGGAACTCCTCCTCCGGAAGCGTTTTTAGGGTATCGATGTCGATGATAACGAATTTGGGCTGATAGAAGAGCCCGATCAGGTTCTTTCCGCTGGGGTGGTTTACGGCGGTCTTTCCCCCTACCGAGGAGTCGACCTGAGACAGGAGGGTGGTGGGTATCTGTACGTAGGGGATTCCCCTCATGAAGGTCCCCGCCGCAAATCCACCCAGGTCGCCTATTACGCCCCCCCCGAGCGTCAAAAGCGGGGTCGATCTCGCCGTCCCGGCCGTAACAAGGGAGTCGTAGACTCCGCACAAGGTGTCAAAACCTTTCGATCCCTCCCCGTCAGGCACGACGATTTTTTTGACCTCGATCCCGGCGTCCCCCATACTCTTTTCGAGCCTCTCGAAGCAGAGGGAGTCCACAACCGGATTTGTGAGGACGCACACCTTCCTTTGGTTAAAAAGCCCGCCGATATCGTCTAAAATCCCGAATCCAACGTATATCGGGTAAGACCTCTCCCCCAGATTGACTTTAATCTCTTCCATCTTTCACGAAGTCAGAAAACACCCTGAACACCTCTTCCGCAATCAGATCCGGCCCCCCTTTTTCCGTATCTACACTCAGGTCGGCGAGATCGTAGAACCGTCGCCTCTCCTCGATCTTCTTCTTTATCGCCTCTATCTTATCATCGACGTTCAGAAGCGGCCTATGGGTTCTCCCCCCCACCCTTCTTAATATCTCCTCCGCCGAGGCCTCAAGGCAGATCAAGACGCCGTTTTCCTTTAGCCTTTTTACGTTCTCCAGCCTTATGAGCACCCCGCCCCCGGTGGAGATGACGAGGTCCTCCATTGATGACACCCTCTTTACCGCCTCCGACTCCAGCTCTCTGAAGCGGTCTTCCCCGTATCTCTCGAATATCTCGTTGATGCTGATGTTTTTTTGCCTGACTATCTCCTCGTCGAGATCGACAAATCTCCTCCCCATCCTCCCCGCGAGGATCCTTCCCACCCTCGACTTTCCCGTCCCCATAAATCCGACCAATACGACGTTTTTTCCCATCTTCAGTAAAGGCTTATCCTTTCGAGGTAGCTTTTGTAGCTCTTTGAAATATCCTCGAGGCAGTCACCGCCGAATTTCCCGAGAAACTCTCCGGCCAGCACCACCGCCGCCATCGCCTCCGCGATGACGGAGAGGGCGGGGACGGCCATGACGTCGGACCTCTCCGCCTGGGCGCTGATCTCCTCCCTCGATTCGATGTCCACGGAATGGAGGGGGCTCATAAGGGTCGGGATCGGCTTCATGGCGGCCCTCACGACGACGGGGGCGCCGTTGGTTATCCCCCCCTCTATTCCGCCGGCCCGGTTCGTTTTTCGATAAAACCTCCTCGATTTCTCGAAGAATATCTCGTCGTGGGCGTCCTTTCCCCTCTTCTTTGCGACCTCGAAGCCGTCCCCGACCTCGACTCCCTTGACCGCGGGAATGCTCATGAGGGCCGCAGAAAGCTTTGCGTCAAGCCGGGTGTACCATTGCTGGGGGCCCCCGAGCCCCGGCGGGACTCCGGTAACTACGACCTCCACCACGCCGCCCAGCGTATCCCCCTCATCCTTTGCCCTGTCCACAACTTCTTTCAAGATGTCGTCTTTATCTGGAACCGGAAGGGAGAATATTGAGTTCAGGGCGTTTCGGCTCCTTTCCTCCACGGGGGTTTCCCCCGGATCGACCGCTATATCTCCAACAGATAACACATAGCCGAAGAACACCACATCAAACTGCGACAGGATAATCTTCGCCAGCGCCCCTGCGGCAGTCCTGGCGACGGTCTCCCTGGCGCTCGCCCGCTCCAGAACGTTTCTGAGATCGGTGTGGCCGTACTTGATCCCCCCGGCGAGGTCCGCATGGCCCGGACGGGGCCTGGTTACCTCCCTGCCGGCCTGGACTTTCTTTACGGGATCCATGTACGGCGCCCAGTTCTCCCAATCCCTGTTCTCGATCAAAAAGGCGACGGGGCTCCCCAGGGTGTATCCGCCCCTGATTCCCGAGAGGACCCTGGCCCTGTCCCGCTCTATCGCCATCCTCCCGCCCCTTCCGTATCCCTTCTGACGCCTCTCGAGCTCGCCGTTTATATCGTCCAAATTTACCGGGAATCCCGCGGGGACGCCGGAGATCAACGAGATTACGCCCGGCCCGTGTGATTCCCCCGCCGATACGAAGTGAAACATAATCTTAAATAAAAGGTTTTTTTAAGAAATTCGATCAACCAAAAAACAAAATATCTCTTTTCTCACCAATCCAAAAGCGGGGTGAAATAAACAAAAAATAAGCGCACCCGAAAAACGGGCGCGCATCGATTATGGGGAGAAATGCCCTCCCTAATCGTTGATCTCGGAGACAACACCCTCGCTCTCTCTGACAATTGTTGGGGTCACAAAAATCAAGAGCTCCCTTCTCGTGTCTTCCGTCGTCTTTGTCTTAAAAAGCCATCCCAAAAGGGGAATGTCCTTGAGCAGCGGAAGTCCCAGGTCAACATTCGATTTCCTCTTCCTGTAAAGTCCCCCGATCACCACCGTGTCGCGGTTATTTACCAACACCTCGGTGTCAATCTCCTTCGTATCGGTGATATAGTAGGTGTTCAAAACGCCGTCCAGCGTAATGCTGACGGAGTCGCCAAGAGTTGTATGGGTGAGCTCCACATCCAGTTTTACCCTCTTATCCGCGGAAATGGTGGGAGTGATCTGAAGTTCCGTGGTGATCTCTTGGTATGTGATCTCCGATTCCGTGCTCACGTTACCCTCGTCATCGGTTTCGGTCGTAACGTTTCGTATCGGTATTCTCCTTGTAATGGACAATTCCGCGGCCACGTTATTCAGCACCCTTACCTTCGGGGACTCTATGATCTCCACCTCCCCCATCGATTCAAGGGCCCTGAGTTGAATGTCTAGCCTCAAAGTATCTTCGAGGAGACCGACTACAACCGAGGCGCCGCCAACACCGAGTGCGGAAGACGGGACGGTGGGAAAGATCGCCCCGAAGCCGGAGTCAAAAATATTTGTGTTGTTCAAAAACGTGTTTGCCAGAGTCCCACCGGTTGTTTTGCTGCCGCTGTATCCATGGTTAGTGTCCGCATCATGATGGGCAATAACCCAGTTGACCCCCAGCTCCTGCGTGAAGGTGTCGCTCGCCTCCACGATCCTCACCTCGAGGCGTATCTCAGGGGTTGCAACATCGAGTTTTTTGATTATCTTCAGGATATCATCGAGCTTGGCGGCGATATCCGTAATCAATAGGGATTGTGTCTGGGTAAAGGTCGTTATCGAGCCCCTGCTGCTGAGCATAGGCCTTATAACGGTTTGAATGTCGGTCAAGGGAGCGTAGCTCAGATCGACTTTCCTTGTAACGAGATCCTCCAGCTCCTCCTGGGCCCTCTTGGACGCCAGCTCCGTGGTCCGCTCTCTGGCAAGGGTTGTTCTTCTGGCAATACGGATTACGTTACCCACCCTCGTCATGCCGAGACCCGTGGTCGACAGAATGATATCGAGGGCCTGATCCCACGGGACCTTCACAAGGCGCAGCGTAATCCTGCCGCGAACGTCCGAATCGACCAGCATATTGAGGTTGCTCACCTCCGCTATAAGCTGGAATATGTTTCTTATATCGGCGTTCGTAAAGACAAGGGATATCTTCTTCCCCGTGTATTTGGTTTCCCCTTCCCCCGCCTCACCGAAAGTACCGGTTCCGGAGCCAGCTACCTCCGGGGCCGCTACCGCCGACTCCGTGGTGGAGGGGGTTTCCCCGGGGAGCGTTGCGGGCTGCGCGAGGGTCATATCCCCGGGCTTGACGCCGCTCCCCCCGATCTTGGTGGTATCGGGCTTCAGAGATACTCCCTCTCTCTTGGAGAAATCGACTATTATATCAGTGCCTTCGGAAAAGTAGTTGTATGCGACCCTCTTTGAGAGCTCAACGATGACCCTTGCAGAAGACACCCCTCCTGTCTCGGTCCTGTACGTTTTGACACTCTTTATGGGGCCATTGGACTTCGATACGTCGATGTTCTTGTTCAAAGATTGATCGATCACGGCGTTGGGTATATCCACGACCACGCTCGAATCGGAGATCATCTTCGCCGTATAGTCCGCCGTGCCGCTCGCGCTGATGATCACCCTCGAAACATCCGCCCTGTCTTCATATTTGATCTTGTTTAGCTTTACGGTTTTCCCCGAGGTCGGCGCAGTCGAAGGCGTTTCCGAAGCAGGGGGCGTGGTCCCCGTTGTGTCGGACTCAAAGGCGGTATCGATGGCCTTGCCGAAGACCACCATCAGCTTGTTTTCCTTGGAGTAGACATTATATTTATTGAGACCGCTTGATATCGCCGACTCAAACACAAACCGCACCTTATCCGGATGTATGCCGATCCTGATATTCTTTACATCCTTGCTCCCCACCGTTATCGACTTATTCGGATAATTGCTCTTTACACCGCTGATATCAACCACAAGACGATACGGGTCTTCAAGGACGAAAGATTCAAAGTCCTTGACGTAGCCGTCCGCAAAGATGGCAATCTTGGTCCCGGAGGCGTCGTCCGACTTCTCCACGTTTATGATCTTTGTGGCGGCATTCTTCCATCTCTTCTCGTCGGTATCAGGGGTGACCCCGCCCGTTTTTGGAACGGTACCACCCTTAGAAGCAGGGGTTGCCGCGCCGTCGAGCCTCTGTATCTCGATCTTGAGCTTATCCCCCTCCTGCTCCGGAATCAGGTAGTTGGTATCACCTACGAGATATATCTCCAACCTGGCGACATTCTTACCGTCCGTGGTCATATTGAGTTGATTGATGGTGCTTACAGTTCCATTATCAACCGATACCTTCTTTCCGGATTCTTTGAAGAGAATACCCGGCATGTCAACCACCAACCTCAACGGAGACTCCAGCCGATAGGGTGTGTAATTGAGCTTGCCGTCCGACTTCAAGGAGATGATTACTCTGTCATTCATTTCCGTAACGGATTCGAGCTGGACGGTCTTTCCCGTTATCGACTTGGAAGTACCCGGCCCTGCAGCGGTGGTGGCACATCCGCAGATAATAATTGTAGGAAGCGTCAATAGGAGTATAAATCCAAAAGGAAACTTCAATAATTTTCTAAGTGAAATCATTTATTTCCCCCCCTTACTTTACTTTCAATGTCTCAATGGTCGTTTTAGGATTATCAAAAAAGTCAGTGTATTCAACTCTAACGCGAATCTCGCTGGGAGTGATTGCAATGACCTTGCCGTTGGCTATTTCCGTGCCCACATAGATGTTGTAACCCCTCTTCGCGGGATCCTCAATCATGGCCACTCCCGTATCCGTCTCGGGATCGTAAATTATCGCCTTTACCGTCAATTGGGAAAGCTTAAATTTCTGCAGGGGAGTAAGCTCTCCTACAGGCTTTGTGGTCTTCTTTTGAATTTTTACGTTGTACGGCCTGAAGGGATCCCTCTTCTTCGTAGGATCATACTTAAATTCCTTATCGATGGTGAATCCACCCTTTTTAGCTGTAAGATCACCCGTTGGTGCTTCCGACCCCGGGGAGACGGGAAGGAGTGCTATATCTTCCCCGATAACGTTCCCCTTTCCGGAACCGCCTTTATCCTTAACGGGAGGCTCTTCCTTTTTAAGCTTTTTGGGCGCCTCTGCGGTCTCGGTGTCCGGTTTCTTATCCTTTCCTTTTGTTGCTTCCTTATCCGCAGGCTTTTCCCCCTTACCCACATCCGTAGCTTCGGTCCCATCTGGTTTTTCAGCATCTCCTCCAGGAGGCTTCATCGGTATATCTTTATTCTTCTTCCCAACCGTAGTCTCGTCCCCGGGGGCTCCTTTTTCCGTTCCGGGCCCTTTAGCAACTCCCCCCTCTCCGGGTTGAGTCGTTTTGTCCCCCTCGGGCTTGGTCGGGACTCCCTCCTCTCCCTCCCCCGCTACCCCTTTATCGGGGGGAGTCACCTTGTCCTTCGGGCCGGTATCCCGCTTGATTACCTTGGGATCATTTGGATCATCCAGTTTGTGCTTCTTGGGCGCTTCCTTTTTTATCTCGGACTTAAAAAAAAGTAACTTGTCCATAATATCCGTGCATCCCCCAAAAAGGGACATGCATAAAATGATCACCAACAAGTACAAATATTTATGTTTTTTCAACATCATTCTTATTCCCAGATAGTTCTATTTCGGGAACTTAAACGTTACGGCCGTACAGGATATCTGAAGGATTACATTTCCACCTTTCAGGCTGCTCCTCTTCATGTTAATATTTCTCACGTTGATAATCCTGTCCAACGTCCTAACCTTATCCAGAAAAACGGCAAAGCTGTTGTAAGTCCCCTTTACGCTAATCGAAACCGGAACCTCGATATAGTTTTTGTCCTTTATCTTTTTCTCCTTGCCCGGCTTGAACAAGAGGAAATCAAGGCCGGATTCCTTGCCGCTGGTCGAGATGTAGGACAATATATCCGGTATCTCCGAGCTCTTTGGAATTTCTATCTCGAGGATTCCGAGTTCCACCTCAAGCTTTTTCGCCTTCGCCTCAAAAGCGGCCAGATTTTTCTTGGTCTCTTCGAGCTTTTGAAGGTTCTTCTCCAATTTTGCCAAGGATTGTTCCTGTTTTTTCAACTCCGTTTTTTTCCCGGTATAGATTCCGAAGTAATATCCCACGCCGATGAGAACCATCAATCCCAGAAGTATCAGCCATCTTTGATAAGCAGGCAGTCTGTTTAATATGTCCAATGAAAAAGCCACAGTTAGATCTCCTTTTACCGACTTGTTATCTTAAAACCAACTCCATATATAATATGTGACAGGCTTTATCACCTTTAGAACTTAATCGTTAATCGTATATTCCGGTATAGCCCAAAACCAATAGAAAAAAGTCCGAAAATATTTTTGAAAATCCACCTCTACCCCGGATCTCCCTCGATCCCTATTTACTTTTCTTCTTCTTCGGTGTCTTTTTCTTCTCCACCTTATCGACTTTCTCTTCCTCTTCTTCACCCTCCATCTTCGGATACACAACAGCCATACTCAAAGAAAAAGTATTTACAGTGAGTCCCTCCTTTTTGGACTTCTTGCTCTGTGTTAATCTAACACCCTTGAAGTAATTGCTATCGTTTAAGTTCCGCATGAAGGTCGCAAGGGTCTCATTATCCGCCGTATACCCCTTTATAGTCAATTTTTTACCTTTAAGTTGGAAATTATCGATCCACAGCTCCCGGGGCATAATGTCCGCTATTTCATCCATCAACATAACGGGACCGTTCCGCTCCGACTGGAGATTCCTGATAACATTTCGCCTCAACTCCAAATTACTTACCTTTTTCTTGTACTGCTTTAAGGCATTTGCCTCTTTCTGCAGCCTTTTTATCTCCTTGTCTATCTTTTCCTTTTTCTCTATCGTCTCTTCTATTTTTTTCGTAATCCCGAGATGGAAATACCCGATTATACCCAGTGTGGCGAAAAGCGCCAGAACCGCTATAAAAACCTGTTGGCGCAGTGTCTCTTTCTTCTTTACTTCCCTTGTTTCAAGGAGGTTTATCTTTATCATTTGTCACCACCCCGTCTCAAGGCCAAACCGACACCCACCGCACCAAACGGTGCTATATCCTGAATATAAGATGCATCGAAGAGCTTCTCGTTAAAATCGATATTGGCAAAGGGATTTACCATCTCCACATTGGTGCCGGATTTGTCCTGCACGACCCGGGCCAAACCGGGGGTTTTTGACGTCCCCCCGCTCAAATATATTTTGTTGACCGAGTCGCTGGTCCCCTGGGACAAGAAGTAGTCGAGCGTTTTTTGTATCTCGGAGGCAACGAGGTCCCCGGAGACCTGGTTGATAACGTTTATAATCTCTTCCTTGGATACATCCTTTCCCCCCTTGCCGAGCTTCATCGACTCCGCCTCGTCGTAGCTGATAGAAAAACGCTTCTGAAGCTCTTCGGTATACTGATTTCCCCCGGAAGATATATCTCTGGTAAAGGCGGATACCCCGTTCTTAATAATATTGATATTGGTAAAGCTGGCGCCAACGTTGATAAGGGCGATTACATCCCCGCTGTCAAATTGATAGTTGACGTCGTACATATTCTCCAGCGCGAAACAATCGACATCGACAACCACAACGCTCAATCCCGCTTCGCTTATGACCGCGATATATTCACTTATGACATCTTTTTTTGCCGCGGCAAGCATTACCTCCATCTGGCCCGATCCGTCATCCAGAGTTTCCAGTATCTGGAAATCAATATTAACATCGGAAATATCAAAGGGTATATACTGCTCCGCCTCCCACTGAATCGATTCCTCCAGCTCCTCCTTAGACATGGTGGGAAGCGTGATTTTCTGAATCCTGACGGCGTTGCCCGAAACCGACGTGGCAACGTCCTTGACCTTCACCTTCAATCCGGTTACCAGGCTCTGGATTGCGTCGACAACGGCCGCCGTATCCATGATTGCACCGTCAACTATCGTCTCGGGATGCAGCTCCGCTATCCCGAAATTGGTCAGGTTGTAGCCCTTTTTAGACTCCCGTACTTCAAGTAATTTTATCGAGCTGGAGCCTATGTCTATGGCTATCAGATCTTTCTTTTTCCCTATCATTTCTTAGCACCCAGAAAGCTTATGCTGAATTCGTAAAAACCTTGTCCTTATCGTTCAGGTTAAGATCCAAGGCGAAGAGAATCTTCCTCTTGGTGTCCATTCGACAGTCCTTCCCCTTTTCGATCCTGTCAATAGTAAGAGGCGAAACGCCCGCCTTTCTGGCAAGCTCCGCCTTACTCATCAGGAGCTTCTCCCGGTACTTCTTTACGTTGTTCTGATTAGAATTTCCACTCATGATACTTATCAAAAAAAATTAAATAGATAAAACCAATTACCCTTTTGACTATATTATAGTGAAATTAGCTCTAAAGTGTCAAGTATTTTTTAATTTTATGTATAAATTATATAAAATTATACTTATCTTATCATGCATCTTGTATTAATGACATTTCTTTTAACTATATATTGTGTCCCACTATTTTAGGAAAACGGCCCATACGGAGTCATATGACAACGCACCGGTCCCTCCCCTCTCCCTTCGCCCTGTAGAGGGCGTCGTCCGCCCCCTTCATCAACGCCTCCACCGACGACCAATTTCCGGGATAGGACGAGATCCCAACGCTTATCGTAACCGAAATCCTGTTCCCCCCTACCTTGATCGTGTCCTTCTTAACCGCCCTCCTGATCCTCTCGGCGGTAGAAAGGGCGCTCTCACTTGAAATCCTCGGGAGCAAGACCGCAAACTCCTCCCCTCCTATTCTGCTGACGATATCCACCTTTCTCGTTATCCTCAAAATCGTGGCGGAGACCTCCTTTATTACCTCGTCTCCGGTCGAGTGTCCGTAGGTGTCGTTGATCTTCTTGAAGAAGTCGATATCGATTATCAGAAGGGACAGATTTTCCGAATACCTCTCCACCCGCTCCCAATGCTCCCGAATGGCCCTGTTGAACCTCCTCCTGTTGTAAAGCCCCGTCATCGGATCGGTTATCGCAAACCTGTTGAGCCTCTTCATCAACCTCAAACCGACCATCGACGCCGCCGTCATGTTGATGATTACCTCCATAATCCTGATATAGAACCTGTAGGGGAGGTCTTCCGAGCGCAATATAAGGACGAAGGTGCCTATCAGCTCCTCTTCCGAGATAAGGGGGAAGATCATAAAAGCCCTCCCCCTTTCTATCTTGTACCTTTGGCCAAAGACGTCCCTCTTTTTGTCCCCCCCCTCATAAACGAGATATTTCCCGTTTTCGAGGACCCAGCCGACCAGAGAATCGCTGTTTTTAAACCTTATCTTTCTAAACTTCTCCGAATCTTTGCCCCAAGAGGCGATAACAACGCTCTCGTCGCCGCGCCTGGAGGTGAAAGCCATTGTCTTTACCGGAAGCATCCTTGCCGCCGCCGCAAAGACGATATCCAAGACATCCCCCACCTTCTTAGCCTCGGCAAGCTTTCTGCTGACGGCGTAAAGCTCCTCGAGCTCGCGGAGATTCACGACAAACCTCGAGAGGTGTACCTTGTATCCCACGATCTCGCCTGCCATGAACGCCACGAGCCGAAACAGGGGAAGGCGCCCCTCCGAGACGGCGTCATCGAGACGACCGTCGAATGCCAAAACCCCCCTTACCTCCCCCCCGTCGAAGACCGGAACAACCGCCAGAACGGATACACCCGAGGGCGGATCCTTGTAATAGTCCGGATAGAGCTTCCCGCCCCCCCCTTCACCGCGGATCGTAAGGGGCCTTCCCGTCTGCATCGCCGTCCCAAAACGCCCGCCCTCAACCGAAGAGTCGAAGTTTAATTCACCGGCCGAAGACGACCCCTCCCTCACCCGAAATCCCCCATCCTCCATATCGGGCACGAGGTAACATATCCCGTTTACCGAAAGCGCCTCCCTCGCGCCGTCGAGGAGCGTAAAAAGGGTGTCGTCTATATTGGTAAGCGTCCTCACCGCCTCCCTCTCAACGCTCTCGCTCGACACCCCCTCCTTTTGAACAAAAGCTTCCCCTTTCAATCCCCTGAGGTCCTCCTCGAACCTCTTCAGCCTCCTCCCGATCTCGGCCCTCTTTACAAACTCTATCCTGCCGTATAGGAGAAAAAATATATAAAACAGCGAAGATACGATAATCCTTACCAATACCGTTTCTCCTGTCCCGGCGGATTTTTCAAGGAGATGAATTGACGCGGCATCCGATATTACGAGGAACAAAAAGGCGGCAACACTCACCCTTATATCCAAAACGATGGCCAAGACGGAAGCGGTGAGGAACAACATCGGATAAAGGGGCGATCTTGAAAGGCCGGTTACGTGGATTACGACTATCGTGAGTATAACAAAGACAAGGGCGAATTCGATCTCCGTTAGAATCGACCTCCGGCTGCCCACAAGCCTGACCACGGCGGTCAAGAAGAGGGGTGCCAGAGGAAGGACCAAAAGGAACTTCAGACCTATATCTTTTTCTCCGGATGCGAAATATCCCGTGAATAGGGGAAGGAGATAAAGGACCGTGATAATAAGAAGGAAAATATCAAAAGGGGTGAAAGAAGTAAAAAATCCACTTAGGGAAAGATTTCTTTTTTTCAGCGTTCTAATCCTTTCAGATATTTTTCAGCCTCCCTTGCGAGCGGTGTGTCGGGAACCAGCTTTGTGACCTCACTGAACTCCATCTTGGCCGCCAAGTATCTCTTCTGCTCAAGATATATTATCCCCAGCATGTAATGGGCCTGGGCAAGCTTGGGATATTGCTCCAGCACCTCCTGCAGAATACCTTCCGACAGATCCGCCCTGCCCATTTTCCTGTATATACGCGCCAGCTCGATGTACGGGGGAATGTATTCCGGCTTCAATTTAATCGCCGTCTTCAGGTTTTCAACCGCCCCCTCGTAGTTATTCATCTTCGCATACGCCACGGCTATATTATAATAGGCGGACTCCGGCTCGTGAAACACGATATTTTCAAGGGAATTTTTCAGCTCCGCGATCGCCTTGTCGTAGCTTCCCAAGGCTATCAAGACGATCCCCTTGCCCACGTACGCCTTCGAGAAATCCTTGTTCATTAAAAGCGCCTTGTCGAAATAGTCGAGCGACAGTGAATACCTCTTCAGCTCGTAGCATGTTTGACCCATGGCGTAGTAAAGCTCCGGCGTCTTTTTATATTTTTCCGCCTCGAGAAACTCCACCATTGCATAAGTCGGTTTCCCGGAGCCCAATCGGGAAAGGCCCGTGTTGTAGTGAAGGGTATATCTCGCCCCCTTGAGATCCTTCGGCTGCACTTCCTTTTTTGTCTCACTTTTCGGGGTCGTCGCACAAGCTGCTAACAAAAAAAGGGTAAATACTAAAATAGAGAACGCCATAATACAAAACGGACTTTTTTTCATAGTTCACCTACATCCCTTAATTGTTCCCAAAATTATAAAGATATAAGAAGTTTCACTAGATACTTTTGTTCTTCATCGACGAAGAACTCAGACTCCGTTTTTCTTGCACCCCTATCCCGAATTCCCTTGTCATCCTTGGCCGTGATCTTTGAAGCGGAGACATCCGGAGTATCCTCCCCTGTCGATTCAACGAAACCCGATGTCTTTGCTGATGTCTTTGCCGATGTCTTTGCCGATGTCTTTGATATTTCGCCCTCCAACCCGGCTATTTTCTTTGAGTCCGCTTCGGTCACCTTCTCCGCCTTCACCTCTTCACGCCCGGCCTTATCAACGGACTCCCTCCCCTCCCCCGAAGGCTCGACCTCCAGTTCGCTCGAATCATCCTCCATAATATCGTCAAGGCTCTCATAATTCAGATCTTCTTCACCATGAGCCTCTTTGGAGGATTCTGTCCGATCCGGGCCATCCTCTTCGTCTACCGGCACCTCCTCGTATACCTCTTCTATAACCTCTTCGTATTCATCCTCTTCTTCTTCCACCTCTACACTTTTTACTTTCTTCTCCTCTTTATCCCTTTCCTCCCGCTCCCTTATCTCCTTCAGGTTCTCGGCAAAGGGAACCAGCCTCTTGATGAAATCCTCCCTTAAAACACCGGTGCGCTCGTCGAGCATATTCTTCTTTACGATCATAAAACCCATATCCTCGACGAAACTCACCGCATCGGTCTCGACGGCGTGTATCTTCGATTCCGTAGTCGGGCACTCGTCCGAGGTAAAGAAGAGGCACTTGTCCTCCCCCACCATGTGAAGGCAGATGTATACGGACCTCTCCGATCCCTCCCTGGTGGAGATTATATATACATCCGCCTCCTGGGCCGGCCCGGAAACGGCAACGAAGGGCCGGTTCCCCGAAGATACAACCGTAACTATCTCGGAGGACTTTAAGTCAAGCCTTTCGATCTTTGAATTAAGGGCAAACATCACAACCAGCAATATTTTTTGTAATAATTTACCAGAGATAGCCCCCGTTGTCAATCCCCCGCCCGTATTGTCCACCACTGACTCAACAAATACATTCTCGATAAGTATCCTTAAAAAAGGAGCCGGCTTTAAAAGAAAAACACCTTGATAAAGGAACGGACATCTCCTATACTATACAATATTTGAGCTTGAGCCTAAATCAGGGAGGAAATCCGATGCCGCTTTACAAGAGAGAGTTCGTATTCAGCGGAGACGATCTTACCATATACGATTTTCCCGAAAAGACGAGAATCATATACCCCCCGGGGCCGTTTCCCGCCATCGCCGACGAAAGGGCCGCAATCGTCGACGCCCTTGACCGCCCCCTGGGCACCCCACCCTTGATCAGCCTGGTGAACCCGACATCCAAAGTGACGATCGCCTTTGACGACCCCTGCATCCCGGTTCCCCCGATGATAAGAGACACGAGGGGTCAGATCGTCGAGGCGGTGGTGGAAAAACTTTACGCCGCCGGGATCAAGAAAAAGAACATCCGGCTGATCTGCGCCGGGGGAATACACAGGAAATGGACGCTGAGGGAGCTCTCGACCATCCTGGGCAGGAAGGTCACGAGGGAGTTCAGGAAGAACATCTCGTGTCACGACGCGGAGGACCCCGACTCCATCGTATCCCTCGGCAAGACCGAGGCGGAGGAAGAGGTGGAGGTAAACCGCGCCCTCGTGGATTCGGACCTCGTTATCTACGCCAACCTCAATTTCATCACGATGAACGGGGGCTGGAAGTCCGCGGCGGTCGGCCTCTCCACATACAACAGCATCCGCAGTCACCACCACCACAAGACGCTCAAGGTCGGCTCCCTCATAGATCCCGAGACCTCCGCCATGCTCTCCTCCATATCCCGGATGGGGGAGATAATCGAGAAGAACACGAACTACTTCATGATCGAGACGGTTCTCAACAACAGCGTCTGGCCGAAGGCTATCGCCAAACACCTTACCCCGATAGGGAAAGATATCAGGAGAAAGCCGTCGCCGATAATCAGAGCCGTCGTACCGGCATCGAGGATAACACCCGGCATAATCAAGAAGAAAATCAGCAAATCCCTGTCGGCGGGGTATAGAATGATCGGTGTCAACGCCGGAAAGGTGGACCTTGTCCACAAAAAGACCCTCGAGCTTTTGTTCCAACAGCAGAATATCCAGGTCGAGGGCCAGTCCGACATCGTCGTCTACGGGGTTCCGAACTTCTGCCCCTACGCCGCCCTCTCTAACATAAATCCGATCCTCGTTATAGTCATGTCGATGGGTTACTATTTCAACTTCTACAGGGGAAAACCGCTGGTCAAAAAGGACGGCGTTATCATCATAGCAAATCCCTTCCAGGAGCAGTTCCACATGAGGCACCACCCCTCCTACTACGACTTCTACACCAACCATCTGCCGGAGTTCAACAACCCGGAGGACGTCCCGGAGGAGCTGGAGCTGCAGTTTGCGAAGGATGAGAGATACATAGACCTCTACCGGAACGAATACGCATACCACGGCGCCCACTCGATCATTGCATGGTACTGGGCCTCAAAGGGGTTGAATCACCCCCAGAAGATAATCGCCGCCGGAGTAAAAGATAACAGAGTTGCCGAGAAGCTGGGGCTTCTTCCCGCAAGAGACCTCACCGAGGCGATCGCCATGGCTGAGGAGATCATGGGGAAGGACGCCTCGCTGACGTACCACTTTCTGACGCCGCTCTCCGCCGTTGATGTGAGATAGATCTTTATAATAGATGGTGTAGCTATCTAATTTAAAATCTCAATAGGAACCTAACACATTTTGATAACACAAATATTAACTATCATTATAGGTTGTTGCTATTAATAGTAATATTGGAGCAAACAATAATGATTGATTCATTTGAAATTGAAGGGGAGTGGTGGCTGCCGGACAATGTAGATAATAAAGTTAAGGGTAAAGTTATTTATAATCCGGGGCAGACACCGATACTAGAGCTTTCTGGTAATATTTTAGAAATAACTAGAAAAGAAGGTAAAATGAAGTGGACCCAATATGGTAGACAGTGAAATGGGAGTTTTAAGGTGGATCATGC
>CAZIWT010000042.1:0-25056 GCA_964542895.1 uncultured Thermodesulfobacteriota bacterium | reverse complement strand
TTTACGATAAAGGAGATTCGCGGTAATAGCAACAGAGACCCTTTAACAATTTTAAAAGTGAAGTTTACAAATGAAATTCTGATAGGTGTCAAGTCTGACGGTTATTTACCAAGGCTCAATTTAGCATCAAACGATTTCTTTTGTCAAGCATTCTTTTTGGCCGTGTTAAGGTAAGAAAAGAATGAGAATATTCGGATTTATCAAACCTTCAGTAAGATAATTTATGGATGAGCTCTTTAAGCTCAAAGAGGGACTCCCCGATCACCAGGTCCGCGGCCTCGGCCACGTCTTCGGCGACGTTCCCGAAACCTATCGAACAGCCCGCCTCTTTGAACATCGGGATATCGGAGAGCCCGTCCCCCACGGCGATTACCTCGGCCGAATCGACCCCTATTGATATTGAATCGGCGAAGTTAAGGAGCGCCGTCCCCTTTTTGTCGTGCCCCACGGCGATCTCCACGCCCCCGGTAAGGACTCCGTCTTCCAAGATAAGGCGGTTCGCCACGGAGAAGCCGACCCCGAAATCCCCGGCGATTCGCTCCGTCAGAAGCGTAAGCCCCGTGGAGATGAGACCGGGGACAAGCCCTAAAGCTCCGATCCCGTCAAAGAGATCCCCTATCCCCTCCCTGTAGGGCAGCCCCCTTACTATCTCCTCCATCTTAGCCGCCCCGATCCCGGCCCAGAGGAGGGCGTCCCTCTCACAGAACTCTCTATAGGAGATCAGCCCGGCGTTGAAATCCTCCTGGAACCTCTCAGCATTCCCCGTCCAGAGGCCGAGCCTCTCGTGGATATACTGCCACACGCTCTTCTCCGTTGTCAGCACGCCGCATACGTCGAGGGCCACCGCCTTGTATTTCACGAAAAAGTCCTTTAAATTGTGCAAAATAACTCACCTTCCTGACGATATAGAATGCCCCGTAAAATAGCAAGGATAAATGAAGCCTTGAAAAAGGAGAGATAAAAGGAGTTTGGGCTTGCGAAATCCGGCCGCAAGAAGTATAATTCGACATCGAAACGTAAAAATGAGGAGGATTCCATGAAGGGTTTGACTTTGAAGGGTTTGAATTTAGGTGCCCCTTTATCCGGCGCCAAGAAAATATCGATCTGCCTTCTAACCATTTTTCTCCTCTCCATTTTCAGCTTTTCCGCCGCGGTATCTAACGACGACACAGGGAATTCGATTTCTCCCACTTTGAGCAGACAGATATGTGTAGGGGCGGTCAGCGGCGCTCGCGAGCTGGGGCTTTTCGTCCTCGGGATCGGCTGGGAGGCGGTCAGGATTGTGCTGCCGGAGGCGTGCCCGGAGAAGGATAAGGACATCGACGAGCTGATCCGCTCCATAAGGGAAGTGAAATCGGAAAGTTAAATAGAAAAGCGATATTTTGGAAAGGAGACTCGATTGCTGTACGAAATTTCTGAAGAGCAGAGGATAATTATTGACACGCTGAGGAGCTTTTGCGAGGACAAGGTAAAACCGGTAGAGGAGGAGAATGACAGGGAGGGGAGATACCCCGAAGACCTGGTAAAGGAGATGGCGAAGCTCGGCTTTTTCGGCTCGGCCATCCCGGAGGCCTACGGAGGGAACTTCGTCGATTTTTTCACGCTCACCCTTCTCTCCGAGGAGTTTGCGAAATACTCTCCCTCCCTCGGAACCATTATGGGGGCCTCGTCGCTCCTTTTCGGAAACAACCTCTCCCGAAACGGCACGGAGGAACAGAAAAAGAAATATCTGCCGCTTGTGGCCTCCGGCGAGTGGATGGGCTGTATGGGGCTTACCGAGCCGGGGGCGGGATCGGACGCCATGGGGCTCTCCACGACGGCGAAAAAGGTCGGCGACGAATATATCTTGAACGGCACCAAGACCTTCATCTCAAACGCCCCCGTCGCGGACCTGGCCCTGGTCTACGCAACGCTGGATAAATCCCTCGGGCCCAAGGGCATCTGCACCTTCATCGTGGAGAGCGGCTTCGAGGGATATTCGGCGGGCAAGAAATTCGACAAGATGGGCCTTCGCTCATCGCCCACGGGAGAGCTCATCTTCGAGGACTGCCGCGTGCCGGCGGAGAATCTCGTGGGCGGCGAAGAGGGCCTCGGCGCAAAGCAGATGATAAGCGGGCTTGACACCGAGAGGGTCGAGTGGGGGGCGATGAGCCTGGGGCTCGCCCAGTCGGCCTTCGACGAATCCTTGAAATACTCGATGGAGCGGGAGCAGTTCGGAGGTCCCATCTACAACTTCCAGATGGTTCAGAAGATGATTGCAGACATGGCCACGGAGATCGAGGCGGCAAGGCTCCTCCTCTACAACGCGGCGGCCATCCTGGACAAGGGGGGAAAGGCCCGTCTGGCGGCGTCCTACGCGAAGCTGTTTTCCTGCGACATGTGTATGAGGGTCACAACGGACGCCGTTCAGGTCCACGGCGGCTACGGCTACATCAAGGAGTTTCGGGTCGAGAGGATGATGCGGGACGCGAAGATCTTCTCCATCGGCGCCGGGACGTCAGAGGTCCAGAGGATGATTATCTGCCACTACCTGAGACCGTAGATACCTCAAAAAGGCCAAACAAATAAATGGATTACGGCGGGTGGAAAAGATAAACGGCGGTGAGAGACAAGCCATGACCGACTTTCCAACGGCGGACCCGATTGAGAAGGAGTCGAAGCGATCGGCTCCAAAGGGTGTGAGGGGCGAGGAAAGAGTAATGGAAGAATCAATCGCAACGAACAAAATCGAGGTTAAGCCGAATCGACCGGCCCCGGTGGGGATCGCAGAGGGAAGAAGGGGGGGAAAGAGGGGGCCGCTCTACTTTTTGAGATATATCCCCATGGGATTGATCCGGCTCTATCAGAAGACCCTCTCCCCGGACCACAGCCCGCTGATGTTGAGGCTCCTCTCCCACGGGGTCTGCAGGTTTTACCCGACCTGCTCCGAGTACACCTATCAGGCCATCGAAAAGTACGGGATCACAAAGGGGAGCTGGCTGGGGCTGAAGAGGATCGTTCGTTGTAATCCTTTCAATCCTGGGGGGATCGATCCCGTGCCGTAGTTTTTTTCGCCGCCGCTCTCCCTCATGTATCCTCCGTTAACCGAGGCGGCGATGATCTCTTAAATTTTATAAATTTGGAGTCAAATTATGAATAGTAAAACGAAAGGATTCTCGGTAAAACCATCAAGACTCGCCGCGATTCTCCTTGTGGCCTTGGCCATATTTATTCCAAAGGCGCTTTTTGCCGAAGAGGCCCTGAAGCTTGCCGCCGACGAGCGCGGGAAACTACTGTGGGTCATGGGGACGAAGATTGCAAAGGCCCTGAACGATTCGGGGATTCCCACAGAGGTTGTCATCACCAAGGGGGAGGATGAAAACCTCGAGCTCCTGTCAAGCTCGAGGGTCGATATCGCCCTTATCTCCGCGCCGACCTTAAACGATTATCTCAAGGATAAGGGAGGAGACAGCGGCCTCTCAACGATTGCGGCCCTCTGGCCCAGGGCGGTACATCTCGTCCTCCTGGACAAATTCATCAAAACGGGAACGCCGGCAGACTTCCACAGGAGGAGAGTCTACCTGGGGCCGGAGGGTAGCCGGGAGAGGCTGATCGCCGAGGAACTCTTTCGATTAATGGACATAAAGACCAAGAGATTGATTATGGACGTCGATGAAACCAACGTCGTTGAGATCATGACAGATTTCATCGTGCATAAGCTGGACGGAGCGGTCTTCATAGATTACGTCCCATCCTCGATCCTGGCATCCATCCTCGGCAAAACGGGCCACTTCTATAAGCTGATCCCGGCCGAAAAAGAGCCCGCGGGCCTTGGAAAGGGCTACTTCACCGCAGAGGTGCCGGAGGATGTATATACCTATCAGCAAGATGTTTACACAACGATCGGGATTGGAACCTATTTGATATCGAGGAGTGAGCTGCCGAAAGAAACGGCCCATAAAATCGTTGAGGCGATCTTTAACAGCGTTGATGATATCGAGAAGGACTTCAGCTACGGCCTCGGATTGAAGAGGGAGAACGGGGCGGAGAACCTCGTAATCCCCCTCCACCCCGGCGCCGAAGAATATTTCAGGGTCGTCCCCTGATTTCAGTTACCGGGGAACGGGACCTCGATGGGTCGGGGTCGCTTCGACTGATTTCGCTTAGATGAGAGGGATTCTCGATAGGCCGATTGGAGCCGCTGAAGTTGGACAAGGCAAACCACGATACCTATAAAATATGAGACCGCCTTATCTCCGTGTTCCCCGCCCACTCGTCACCGCAAGTCCTGTCTTTAAGGCCCGTCCTTAAAGACATTCCGACCCCGCAAGTCACTTTTAATCCCAATAAAGCCCAATCTCGAAATGAGGTGTTGTACGGTCAGGGCGAACGGGGACTCCCCGGCGTCACGCCCCATACCCCCCTTAATATCTTCTATACGGCCGATTTTGAAGACCGACGGTGAAAATCGAATCGATACCACAATTTCCCCCCAAGGACGGCCGTAAAATATCTGCGACCTGAATAGCTTCACCTTCAGGTGTAAATCCTATTCATTCAACGGCGTGAGATACAGTATCCCCCCCTCGTAGTCGAAGATTATATTGTACCTCTCGAGAAACGCCAGCCCCAGCCCGCCGATAGTGGATGCAGGAAGGTTATCATTCCTCGATATCGGGTCGAGCTCGACATCTTCGAAGACTATCCCCCCGACGTTGAGGGACCCTGCAATGTATTTATCGCCCTCTCCTTCAGGGCCACTCTCTTTAACGATATATCCAAATCCCCCGAAGCCGGTGTCAATTATAAAAGAGCCGGGGGCGCCGTCCACGACACCGGAGACCAGGGGCACCCCCCCGTCTACAACGATCCTTACCTTCCTGGCCCCCTCTGGCGGCGTGAAGCTATTTCTGTCGTATATCGTGAGCTTTCCTCCCTTAAGGTCGAGGCCAACCGGGGCCTTCGCCATCAGCGTGTATCCGATGACGCCTTTAAAGGAAACCGCCCCTTCCCCCACGATCATTCCCAACTCCTCCGTGACAAAGAGGGGGGAGGTGATATTGAGCTTTTTCCTCATCGACCCGAGCGCGAGGCCAAGGGGCCTGGTTACACAGAAGGTTGCGCCGCCGGAGTCGGTGCGCTGCTCGAAGGCATCCCCGGGGCAGTCCCCCCTTCCGGTATCGACGGCGGGAATCCCCCCCCAGCCTGTGTCCAATATGAACCTTTTCCCGATTCCGCCGATATTTACGCTAAAGGCCATGTATTCACTTCCTTTACCTTTTATTTTAGAGAGGCTTAATTCGATCGCGTCGGCACCCTCCGCAAACGAGAGCCCACCGCCCTCGACGGGGGGTGGGAAGTCACAGGGCTCAAGCCCCGTATTCAGCTTCAGGGACTCGACGTTCAACACCATCGTCGTTAAGCCTGAAAATATCAATATTCCGGGGAACTTAACCCCGTCCATCTGCCTGTAGTCCTCAAAGGATACCTTAAGCTTTCCTCCCCCGGTCTCCATTGCGAGGCTCTTTATCAGGTGAGTCTCCGGATCGAGGGTAATCGCGGTTGCAAAGTTGGCGCCCGTATCCATCGTGAAGACCTCGGGATCGTCCTCGCGCTCCGGCACGAGAGGGATTGCCATATCTCTGATATAGGCGTAATTGAAGACGGCGGAGAGGGCATACAGCGACTCGGAGTCAAGGCCCGAAAGCTTATTCATCGCGCCGTCCGCCGTCTTTGCTAACACCCCCGCCGGCGACCTGAACCAGACCGCATCGAAAATCTCGTTTTCTATTCTTATCTCGAAGTAATCCTTGTAGATTCCCCTTATCGTGACCGTGCCGGGAACGCCGTACAGATCGGAAGTTCCCGAGATGACGAAGCTCTTGACCGATTTTATCTTTCCCCTCCCTCCGACGGCGCTTATGTGTCTCGATATCACGGTGTCCGGATTCGTGGCATCGGCCCCTGACGGAAATAGAAGAACGAGCGTGAATGTCATCACAGAGAGTAACGCCGTAAAAAGCATTACTTTAAGACCGCTGCAACTGGATCTCGAACACGATTTGGATACAAGCATCTTCTCCCCCTCCTTTTCTTTTGTTTGACATTATTTCATTCGGGGGTATTATGTCAAGATGGAGCGGATTAGATATTCGTTAGATGGAGATTAAATTTCTTTAATCTAATTTTTTCAATATATGAAGTGTCCAAAACCGGGCATTTTTCAACATGATGAAGATATACAGGGTAAAAACGGCCATCTTTTCTGCGGTCATGGCGATTGCCCTTGCCGGCCACGGGGCGACAACCGCCGGCCAGAAAACGCCGGTTCCAATAGCTATCCGGCTCGTAAAAAGCTGGGCCTACCAGTTACAGGGGCTCGAATACGAGGGGGCGGTCGAGAAGCTCGCCCGGCTTGAGGTCGACATGCTGGTCGTGGAGCCGATGGGAACGCTCAAAGACAACGACGGCTTCGATGCGAAGGGGATGTTAACAAGGCTCAAGGCCTCCGGCTCGACAGACCCGAGATACACAAAGCTGGTCCTCGCCTACGTGGACATCGGCCAGGCGGAGGAGTGGCGTACCTACTTCAGAGACGACTGGCGCCCCCCTACCCGGTTTCGCCCGGGGCGGCCGGACTTCATGGTGGGCCGGGACCCGGACGGCTGGTCCGGGAACTACCCGGTCGCCTTCTGGGACGAGAGGTGGAAGGAGATAGTTATTTACGGAGTCATCCACGGCGAGAATAGCGTCCTGAAAGAGGTCCTGGACCTCGGCTATGACGGTATATATATGGACTGGGTGGAGGCCTACGACGACGAGTCGGTGATTAAGAGGGCTTTAGCAGACGGCAAAGACCCGGCCCGGGAGATGGTCAGGTTCATAGGGGAGATAAGGGAATATGGCAGGAAGAGAAACCCGAATTTTCTGATAGTCGCCCAGAACGGACCGTATCTGATTGAAGACGTGGAAGGCTATCTCAACGTGATCGACGCGATAGCCATAGAGGACCTCTCCTTTTCCGGGGGCGGGGACACCGACTGGGACGACCCCAAGAGCGGCGACATAAAAACACCGAGGGGCGGTTGCGATGGGTGCCGGGAAGACCTCGCCCGGGTCCTTACGAAATACCTGAAGGCGGGAAAACCCGTCTTCACGGTCGACTACTGCGCAAGAGCGGAAAACGCGAGGGAGGCGAGAGAGTACTCGCTCTCCAGGGGATTTGTCCCCTTCGTCTCCAGGACTCCTCTGGACAGGCTCCCCTGATTGTCGGTGGACAGTTTAATACAAAGGGGGCAAATTGAGGCCACAAAAGAGAGATGTTTTGACTTGAGCGAGATCAGCTCCCCTATCCTATCTCCCCCTCCACCTCCTCGATTACGCCGAGGCAGACGGAGAGGGCGTCGGCGAGCCTCTCCTCGCTTACGTTTTTCGGGTTGTCCTCCGGCGAGTGCCAGAGGCTGAAGAGCCTCGTCTCGTCCATCCCGAAGAGGCAGGCGGACTTCCCGCCCCCCTTGATTATCGCGTAGGAGTCTGTCCCGCCGAACGTGATGGCGACCTCCTCGAGGTCGAACCCCCGGCGCCTGCCCCCACTCTTGATAATCTCGACCACTTCGGGGGAATATACCATCCCGTTGTGCTTCTCCCTCTCGATTACCGCAAGCTTACCCGCCCCAACCGTCTCGATGTTGACGTTAATAGCGTCCTTAACCATCCCCCGATGGGCCTCGGCAAAACCGTTCGACCCGTAGCCGAAGACCTCCTCTGAGCCAAAGGAGACGAGCCAGACCTCGGTGTTTTTCAGTCCGTTCCCCTTGAGATAGTCCCCCAGGCCGATGAGGACCGCCACCGCAGAGAGGTTGTCGTTGGCGCCCAGGTTCTTCTCGTTCGTAAGCATCTTTGCCCTGAAGAAAATCGCCAAAAGAAGCCCCAGGACTATGACCGGAAAGAGGATGTCCCACCAGCCTATGCTTTTTGAAAAATCGTACAGGGTTATCACGGGGCCGGCGAAGATTGCCCTCGCAACCCCCGCCGGGATCGTGAGGATCAATCCCAATACCACCCCGTTCTCTATCCAGTGGACGTACCGCTTATACAGCGGTGAGAGTAGCGGCATCATGTACGGGCTGTCGTGGTGGCCGGAGAAGATCAGGGTTTTCTTTTTCTCCCCCTTCGCCCCGTAAATCCCGACCACGTTTTGGGTCTCGCCAGCCTTCAAAAAGAAATCGATGAACCTAGGCGACACCTTCCGGCCGAGGAGAAGCAGCGCCAGGGCGCTAAATGTGATTACAACGGTGGCTATGGGAAAGAGGGGATATACAACAACCGCGGCGAGGTAAGAATAGGTCAATATCCTTATCAGCGCCCTTAGGTGCTCCGGGTACGTGGGCATCCTCTGGATGGAGGCCTCCGCCCCCCTCTCTCGAAACTCCCCGGCGATGATCTCCGCCGCCGAGGCTTCGCCCTCGCTTCCAGCGGTCCTTGTGCCCACATCTGCAATCACCCTCTTTATGAACGGCTTTAGCCCCTCTTTCATAATATCCTCTCCGAAAAAAACGCCCCGAGATTAGAAAGTCAACGTCCCGCCAATATCAAAATTGCATAATTACCGCCCGATGTCAACAGGGCGATAAAAAAGTTTTTGACTTCCCCCAACCTTTCATGTATACCTTAATGTAAAATTTGACCGTTTTGTTAATCAGGCCATGGTTTTAAGGAGGGAGTTTTGAAAAGAGAAGCCAGACAATTTGTGCCGAGCACCGATCCGCTGACATTAAAAGAGATTTTCCTTTACAACCTCGCCGGATTCGCTTTTAATATCTACGATACAATTCTATACGCTTGGGTTACCTACTTTTATATCACCGCCACGACGGAACACGCCAAATATATCACCACAATACTTGTCGGGATCATCCTCTCCGGGGGGAGGATACTGGACGCCCTGACCGACCCGTTCATCGGGTACATGAGCGACCGAACGAAGACGAGGTGGGGGCGAAGGAAGCCGTACATGTTTGTCTCGTATCCCATCCTTTTAATCTCGTTCGTGCTTGTCTGGACGCCTCCCGTAAACGGAACCAGCGTATACAACGCCCTCTACCTCGGCGTCGTGCTCTTCTTCTATTACTGGTCATACACCGGGGTTTTGATCCCCTGGTTCGCGATGCTCCCGGAGATGAGCAAGGACAATCAGGAGCGGGTTAAGATCGCTTCCATCGGCGTCGCCCTAGGGGTCTTCGCGGCGCTCCTCGCCGGGGGGATCGGCTCTATCCTCTACGAGAAGACGGGCGCCTTTAAGATGGCGCTGATATTCGGACTTGTGGGATTTATCGTAGGGGAGATCGGCCTCTTCGGCACGAAGGAGCGCTATAGGCCCGACCTGGACGAGGAGACGCCCGGCTTTTTCGCCGCGATAAAGACGACTTTCCAGGAGAGGCAGGTCCTCTCCTTTGCGATAATGATCATGCTCGTTCAGCTGACGTATCAGCTTATGCTCATGATCGTCCCGTTCCTCACGACAATAACACTCGGCCTGAAGGAGGGGATGTCCGCCATAATCCTGGGGGAGGTGATATTTCTGATGGGAGCCGTGGTCCCACTCTGGTTCTACCTCCTGTCGAAGTATCCGAAGCGCAACGTCTTTCGGGGGATCATCATTACCATGATCGTGGGATTTATCGGCTGCTATTTCATCGGCGATTACCCCTTCGGCTCCCCCCTCGTTCAGGCGATGTTGATAATCCCGATAGCGGCGATACCCATGGGGGGGATGTTCACCGCAGTACTGGGGATCATCTCGGATCTGACCGACCTGGGGGAGCTCAAGACCGGAAAGAGGCGGGAGGCGATCTACTTCGGCATCTACGGGATAGTGAGGAAGTTCGGATGGGCCTTCTCCTCCCTCATTCTCACCGGCGTCTTCACGATCTTCGATCCAAACGGTGCGCCGTCCGTAATCGGGGTCAAGGTGGTTTGGTACATGTGTGCCATGGTCTGTCTCTTGGGGCTTTTGGCGTTCATTCCCTACAAGCTGGGGGACACGAAGGAGGAGACGAAAAAGATTATGGGGCTGTAGGTTTTTAGGTTAAAGGGGCGAAAAGGATTATTAATTCCCCTTCCGCCTGCTCGTCCGATTCAGTGGATAAGGGATTTATTTATGATTTCACGACCCTGAGACATGAACTTTACGGCGGGGCAATCTTTAACCTTGTCGCAGATGGGGCGTGAGAACTCCGCCGCTGGCTCTAAAGAGAGGCTTAGATTTTAACTGTCGAAGTCCCTTATGGAATCCAGCAGGTTCTTTGGGACTACGCCTGACATATTAATGTGGAAATCCTTTGTGGACTTAGATAATTCACCGGCTTGAATGGGTTGGGGTGTTTTCAACCGCAAGAAATTATCCCCCTCATAAAGTATGTAAAGCCCCTCCGGTCGCATAAACCGGAGGGGCCATTGATATTAGCTTGATATTAGCTTGATGTTAGCTTGATGTTAGTTTGATGTTAGTTTGATTTTTTTAGTTTGATAAACGAAACGGCTTGACTCCGAATAAATCTCTCTTTCAAACGCCCTTACTAACCGTGTCTCAACGCCACCTTTATCGCTCCCTTTTTTCCCTTGTTGAGGAATATGTCGATCCCCTTTAGGTAATCCTCCATCGGGAGCACGTGGGTGACGAAGCCGTTAAAGTCGAGCTTGCCCTCCCTGTAGATGGTATAGGCCGCCTCGAAGCTCGTCATCTCTTTTCCCCTGAAGTTCTCCATCCCGTGGCAGTTGATACCCTTGAGCTCCACCTCCTGATACCAGAAGGGGGAATAATCCAGCCTCTTCGGCGAGAAGTTTATCCCTACTATGACAACCGTCCCCTCGGCCCTGGCCCACCTGGCGGCGTTTTTCAGGGTCTGGTCGTTTCCCACCGTGTCGTATATAACATCAAAGCCGCCTATGACCATCTCGTTTCCGAAGGGGGCCTTGAAGTATTTCCCTCCCGTGATGTCGGCCACCTGCTTGAATGTATTCTTCCCCTCGATTATCCCGGTCGCCCCGAGCCTCTTCGCCGTCTCCGTCTGGTGGGGATAGCGGGTCGCGATGTAGACCTTCGCATTTTTGTCAATCGCCCTCACCAAGCTCAGCATGTTGAGACCGATCGATCCCGCCCCGATTATCAGTACCTTCTCCTTGGGCATCGGCACCCTCTTCAACACCGCCCTCACGGAGCAGGCGGTCGGCTCGATCAATATCGCGTCCTCATCCGGGATATCCTTATCGATCTTCATAAGCTGCGTCTTGTGGACAACCATGTAGGGCGAAAATCCGCCCCCCTGGTTCTCCGGCATATCGGGCCAGCCCGGGTCCTCGCAGAGGAGGTAGTTTCCTTTGGCGCACTCCCGGCACATCGGCTTTGTCTCCTTCTGGAAGCAGCTGGGCCAGTCTATGGTGAGGATTACCCTGTCACCCTCCTTGAACTCTTTGGCCCCGGCCCCCGTCTCCATCACATCCCCCACCACCTCGTGGCCGATGAACTTCCTCGTTACCGTGGGGACGGCGGCCGGCGCGATCTTAGGGTCTATCTCCAGGAAGATGAAGTGGATGTCGGAGCCGCAGATCCCGCAGAGCCTGTTTTTTACCTTGACCCAGTTGGGGCCGGGAAGCTTCGGCTCATCCACCTCCCCGTATCTTACAGGAGACATCGGCGAGAGGGCCGCCCTCTTCCATAACGGCGATAGCGCCTTTATCAGTGCGATCTTCTTTATATCCGCGTCGAAATATAGTCCTTTCATATATCTTCTCCTCGGCGAGATTAATTTAAAATCCGAAAAACCACCAACACAAAAACAGGTCCTCTTCGAGTTCGGGGTCGCCCACGTCGGTAATGTGATAAGTGGGATCATAGGTGGGGGAATATGTGAGGCTGTGTCTTTCCCTCTTACCTCCCACCGCTGTCTCAGGACCGGACGGCCCTTTTTCCACTAAGAATTTTTTCTTACACACGGGGCTCTTAATCCAGCGCCCCCCCTCCGGGACGAGCTCGTCCCTTACGCTCCCCGATGCACTGCAGTTATGACACCTAACCTTCACGGCGTCACCCCCCGTCTTCCGCATTACTCCTTACGTCTTACTCATTAACATTACCACACTATTTGCAGCAAACTCAACAGTTTATAGAAAATAGTTTAATTCCACCAGAAAGCGTGATATACTGATACCTTTTTAACTTCTGGCTGAAGTGAAGATATCAAATGGCCCATCTCAAGGGAAACCTACACGTTCACACTACCTTCTCGGACGGGCACCTGACCCCCCTGGAGATGGCCGGCATCTACCGCGACCTCGGCTATGACTTCATCGCCATCACCGACCACGAGTACATGGCCAAGAAGGCGTATTTCGACCTCTTCCCCCTTGAGCTCGAGGGGATCATGGTATTCGAGGGGATAGAATTGGAGCCGGTTCAGATTTCCTATCACCACACGCTGAGAATTAAGGGGGAGGGGGAGACCCTCCACGTCCTCTGCCACCCGGACTCGTACCGTCTCTCTATAAAGGACGTCAACAAGAGGATAAAAAAGTTCAACGAGGTAGGGCTCGGGAAGATCGACGCGGTGGAGGTAACCGACAGGGGCTTCTACACCCCCTTTTACGATACCCCCGAGATCGACCTCCCGAAGATCGCCTCCGACGACGCCCACGACGAGCACTCCTGCGGCAAGACCTGGATCGACGTCAACGCCAAAAGGGAGAAGGACTCGATTATTCGGGCCGTAAAGGCCGGGGATTTCGAGATCGGGCTGCTGTCCGGAAGGCGGAGGGAAAAGAAGATCGCCGGGGGCGGCGATTAGACGATCGCCGGTCTTTTAAAACCATTCCGAGAGAACGGCTGCTTTCCTCAAGCCGAAGGAGTTTGTTACAAAATGAATCTTGGTTGAGACACCGCCCTTACCGTCTTAGAATCTTCGAAATCAAAGAACACTACTTTCACAAATTCATTTGACATAAACGTTTAAAAAATATATTTTACAAAGACATATAATAAACCAAACATATCTATGCATACTTTTTAGAAAGGGGAAAGAATGGAATTTGATATCCTGAGAACGCTTTTGGGTGGTTTTCTGGCGTCCGTGGCTTCATTCATAGTATTGGGGGCCCTCTACGGGAACCCCCCCGTTAAAAAGATATACGAGGACGCCGAGGGCTCCCCTGCGCTGAAAAAGTGGGAGAGCAATCCGAAGTATATCTTCATGCAGTACGTGGGGATGCTTATTCAGTGTCTCCTCTGGGCCTTCGTCTTCGCCTTTGTGAGGGACGCCCTTCCGGCAGGGTCTCTCTGCGCCGGCCTCGTCTTCGGGCTCATCATCATGGCGATGAAGATATTCCCGAGGCTCTTCGACATGTGGATCCAGACCTACTACCCGGGAAAGCTTTTAGCCACCGAGTTCATCAACGGCTCGATCGGCGGCTTTGTCGTGGGGATAGTATTGGCCTACGTGATCCGTTAGGGGCGTGTCGGTAACGGCCTGATGTGAGAGAAGCTGGTCGTCCGTTTGCCGTCGGTCATGGAAAAATCGCGGGAATATCGATTGATTAAGGCGGTCTGTTTTTGTTGTCGCCGGTGTGTCCGATTGCGCTTCCGATTGGAGCTCAAATTTTGGATTTCCGCCGATGGTGAACTGCGGGCACGCCGCTTTTTTTACTCGGCGACGATTTTTTCCGACGCTTGAAAATTCACACCGTCCCCCACCTACGGGCGGCCCAAGGGGGCCGGCGGTAGCTCTCGTACCCGATAAAGGGGCGATTTTGAGCCGGAAGATTAAAAAGATCAATAGTACTCCGGGCTCTCGTAGTTCACCCCCTTGAAGCCGTACATCCTGTATATGAGGAATATCCTCCGCTTTATCTCGCCTTCCGATCCCTCCTTGTATATAACCACCTCTTCCGGCGGATCGACCCTCTTGAACGACTCCACGATGAGCTTCGATATCTCGTCGCACCCCCTTGCCACGCGGCATCGGTCAACGAAGATCGCGTCCATCCCCGGAGTCAATTCAGGATGGCCCTCCCTCAGCCAGTAGTCGTACTGGCTCTTTCGCTTCCAGTAGCGGAGTACCGTGGCGTCCGGGTGGGAGGGCATGTAAAAAGCGAGCTCCGGCGTCTCGCCGTAGTCCTGCGTGAAGACAAAGACCCTTCCCTCCCCCCCCATCTCGTTGTAGACCTCCTCGACCCTTTTACCGAGGATGTCCCAGCCCCGAAGCCCGTTTGTGGGGTCCCGCTCCGGGTCCTCGGCAAGTATCTTCGGGGCGATCTTCCAGACGAGATCGGAGTTGAAGGCGAAGATGTTCAAGAATACGAGGAAGATAAGCGTGAACCATCCGTAGCGTAAGAGCCCCCTCCCCCCCTCCCCCCCCCTCTCCCTGTAGTTCTTGAGGAAGTCGTCGATTACCGCGCCGAAGACCATAAAGGGGCCGATGTATCCGAGCATGGGCCAGTTCGCCTCCGCCCTGCCCCTCAGGCTCATAAGGGTTATCAGAATAAATATGGGCGCCGAGGTGAAGAAGACGAGGCGATAGAGCTCAACATTTTCTTTAAAGGCCCTCTTTACTATCAGATAGTAGACGTAGACGAACGGGACGAAGACGAAGGGGGTCAATATCCCTATCTGCCCGCCCAGGAACTCGAAAAACGTCAGGGGGCTGAACTCCCTCGACTTTGTAACCCCGCCCAGCCCGAAGGCGTGCCGGAACATGGCGAAATCGTGAGTCCAGTTCCAGTAGAGGACGGGTAGAGACATAGCTATTGCCAGAAGGGCCGCGAGGTAGAAGTGGGGGGATTTGAACCAGGCCCTCATCCGCGGTGAAAAGACGAGATAGAGAATCACGATAAAGGAGTAGAACCAGTACATGATGTGGGTGAGTAGGCCCAGTCCCAGGAGGAGACCGACGATATACCAAAGGAGCGCCCCCCTTCCCCCTTCACTTCCGCCGCTCCCCTCCTTCTCCGTTATTTTAAATAGGGCGCATATCATCAGCGGATAGAAGAGGATCATGGGGGAATAATACGTTATTATCACCCCCCCCGCCAGAGACACCGGCATCAGGTTAAAGAGCAAAGCGGCGGCAAATCCCGCCCTGGGGGACTTGAACATGTCCCTTGCGGCGATGTAGAAAACGACCGTTGAAGCAGCCATAAAAAAGACGGCCCCGATCCTGACCCCGATCTCCGTGTCCCCGAACAGCGCCGTGGTAAAGGCTATGATGTAGGCCACCATAGGTCCCTGATCGTAATAGCTGAGATCAAGTCTTCGAGACCAGTCCCAGAAATAGGCCTCGTCGCAGACGAGGTTTAAGGGACCATATATAATATAAAGGATTCGGACTGCGGCAAAGGTAACAACTACGGCGGCAAGGTAAAGAATGTATCTCTTTTCAGGCCTAAAATCGATCTCGACTGACATCTGATCTCCCTTCAGATTACGTCATCTTAAAGAACTTCCGCATACAAAAAAACCGGTTTAAAGCTTCTTAATAAGTCCTCGCTTCACCGGTTTTTTTAAGAATCGGTCTTTCGGATCAGGGATTTTCCCCGGTGCTTATTGATCTTCTTGGAGTCTATTCAACAGGCTCTTCTCAACGGCCCTGCTAACTATACGCGTCAGCACATCAACCTCGAAAGGTTTCTCGATATAATCGTAGGCCCCGAGCTTTACCGCCGCTATGGCGGATTCTTTGTCAGCGGCACCGGAGATTATAATTACCTCGGAATCGGGAGATAGGGCCTTAATGTGCCTTAAAACCTCTACACCGTGGATATTGGGCATCTTAATGTCGAGTATTATGGCGTCATGTTTCTTCTCATTAAACTTGTCTATCGCCTCCTGCCCGTCCTCCGCTGTGTCAAAATCGGAGAATCCCGATTCGGCCAGAACATCGGAGATGATCTTTCTTATTCCCTCTTCATCGTCCACAATGAGAATCTTGGCCCTGGAGATTTTATCCTCATCAAGACCTTGCTTCTTTTTGTATACAAATTCAAGGGGGCTACGAATATTTTCGTAAGCCTTGTTTACCTCTTCGAGCTTATCCAAGCTTAACGGTTTCTTGAGGCATACATAAACCCCGCTTTGGATGGAGGTTTCGATCATCTTTTCCACGGCATTTCCGGAGATCATTACTCCCCCGACCTTCGGGTCGATCTCCCTCATCCTCTTAAAGGTCTCGAATCCGTCGATTCCCGGCATCTTAACATCCACGAAGGCGAGATTTACATCGTTTTCCCTGACGTAGTCGATGGCATCGTAGCCGTCCGATACGGAGGCCACTTCATGTCCCATCTCCCTAAAGGCTTCTTCCAGGTAATTCCTTATTTCGGGTTCATCATCAACGATTAATATCTTCATGATAAAACCACTTCAAAATGTTCAATATTTTTTATGTTATTAAATCACATTCCTGATCAGAAGTCAATGTATATCGTGACAATGGTCACATCGGACGATAAAATAGGTCTAAATTTGTCTTCACTAAAAATCTTGACACAAAACAGATACGTTGCTATCTTGTAAAAAATGATACCGATAGGAAACAACGTTTTTGTAATACACGAATTCCGCTATTATTTTGGTACCTTGCTCTTCACTTCCACCGAGGGTGGAACCGACGATTTGATGTGCCGCTGTGCCTATAATTCCATAGCCAATTTGTAAATCTGAGGAGGATTTGATGATTGAACAGACCCTGTCTATAATAAAACCGGACGGCGTAAAGAAGTCCATAATCGGGGAGATAATCAAGACGTTCGAGGAAAACGGGCTCAAGGTTGTCGCCGTGAAGATGATCCACATGAGCAAGAGGGAGGCTGAGGGTTTTTACGCCGTTCATCAAGATAAGCCCTTTTTTCAATCCCTGACCGATTTCATGAGCTCCGGGCCCTCGGTGGTACAGGTGCTGGAGGGTGAAAACGCCATCCAGAGAAATCGGGAGATAATGGGGGCCACCGATCCCGCAAAAGCGGATCCGGGCACCATCAGGGCGAAACACGGCAGCTCCATCGAGGTAAACACCGTCCACGGCTCCGACGCCCCGGAGACGGCCGAGACCGAGATAGCGTATTTCTTTTCCGATCTCGAGAAATTCTCTTGAGGAGAGAATTTCCCCACGGGGAAAAACATATATAATATCACAACATGGCAAGGCGGGAACAGCATGAGAGATCTTCTGGGCCTATATCCGGAGGAGATCTTTGAAGTCGTCAAGTCTCTGGGCGACAAGCCGTTCAGGGCGAAGCAGCTCTTGAAGTGGATCTACACAAAAGGGGTATCCGATTTCAACGAGATGACCGACCTCTCGGTCGATTTCAGATCCAGGCTCTCTTCACGGTTTCGAATAGGCGGGCTTACCCCCGAGAGGACAACCCGAACGGGGAGGGAAGACGGCAAAGACGGCGCCGAGATATGCGGCGAAGAGACGACAAAGCTCCTCTTCAGGCTCAAAGACGGCGAGGCGGTAGAGTCGGTCATAATTCCGGACGGCAAAAAGAGGACGCTCTGCGTTTCGAGCCAGGTGGGTTGCCCCCTTGGATGCGCCTTCTGCCTGACCGGCAAGATGGGCTTTGTAAGAAACCTGACCGCCGCCGAGATTGTGGGACAGGTAATCGCCGCGGGCGGGTATCTCTCGGACACCGGGGACGACGGGAGGGAGGGGGAGGAGAAGATCTCAAACATCGTTTTCATGGGGATGGGAGAGCCCTTCTTGAACTACGACGAGGTTGCGAGGGCGGTCGACGTCATCTCGTCAGGCTGGGGGCTCGGGTTTTCCTGGAGGAGAATAACGGTCTCTACGGCGGGGATTCCGGAGGCCATCCTGAAGTTCGGCACAGAGAGGAACGTCAACCTTGCGGTGTCCCTCAACGCCCCTGACGACGAGACGAGAAGCTCGATAATGCCGATAAACAGAAGATACCCCATAAGCGAGCTTATCGCCGCGCTTAAAGGTTACCCGTTGAAGAAGGGAAGGCGAATCACGCTGGAATACGTCCTGCTCAAGGGGATAAACGACACCGAGGATCACGCAGTCAACCTCGTCAGGACAATCTCCGGGCTCAAGGCGAAGGTGAATCTGATTCCGTTCAACACGTACCCGGGGGCGGTCTTCGAGCGGCCGGACGGCGAAAGGATATCCCGCTTTCAGAGCATACTCATAGACGCAAACATCAATGCGATTATCAGAAAGAGCAGGGGGGGCGAAATCCTTGCTGCCTGCGGTCAGCTTGCCACGGGAAAGGTCGCGAAATAGGGATCGCGGAGGGGACGCCCAGGGCGTTCAGGAGAGCAATGTTGGAGAAAAGTATGAAATTTTATTAAAAGTGTGGTATAATAGCAAATTAATTTACCCTTTTCCCACGAAATTTTTTCAAGGGGAGGTAAAACAAAGTGAGGATTCTCATAGTAGAAGACGAGGCGAAGGTGGCCTCCTTTATCAAGAGGGGCCTCGAGGAGGAACACTACGCCGTTGACGTCGCCGAGGACGGTAAAGAGGCGGTCTCCCTTGTGGACAGCTACGATTACGATCTCGCAATTCTTGATATCATGCTCCCGGAGATTGACGGGCTCTCGGTGCTCTCCCACATCCGCAGCGTCGGCAAGGCGATGCCCGTGGTTTTACTGACGGCAAAGGATCTCGTCGAGGACAAGGTCAAGGGCCTCGACATGGGGGCGGACGATTATATCACGAAACCCTTTGCATTCGAGGAACTTCTCGCCCGAATCAGAGTCTTATTAAGGAGGGGAAAGCCGGAGGAGAGCCTGAAGCTCTCCATCGCCGACCTCGTGCTCGATCCCGTCACCCACAAGGTGACCAGGGACAACAAGGAGATCAACCTTACGGCGAAGGAATACGGGCTGTTGGAATATCTATTGAGGAACCAGGGAAGGGTCCTTACCAGGACGATGATCTCTGAGCACGTCTGGGACATCAAGCACGATACCTTTACGAACGTGATCGATGTCTATATAAATTATCTGAGAAACAAAATAGACAAGGGTTTTTCAAAGAAGCTTTTGCACACGATCAGGGGTGTGGGCTATAAGTTAGAGGCATAAACGATGTTTTTTACCACCTTAAGGGCCAAGCTTGTGGTGTGGTATACGCTTGTTCTGGCTATAACGTTTATAGCCTTTTCATCGATACTCTACTTCTTTCTCCACAGGGCCCTTCACGACAGTGTTGATAAAAAGCTGACGACAATCGCGGAGATAACGGCCGATTCCACGACGAGGGATGTGGAGGATTCCGAGAAGTGGAACGAGTACCTCGAGGATTTCTTCGGCTTCAAGCCCGCCACAAAACATATACAGATCTTCGATAAATCTGGAAATGTCAAATACGGCGCCAAGGGCGAGCGCACGGTTAAAATTCCCGTCACCGCAGAGACGATAAAGAACGCAAAAAAGGGGGAGATAACCTTTGAGACCATCGAGGGCCTCGATGAATACCCGATAAGGGTGATCAACTACCCGGTTATTAAGGACGACCGTCTTATAAACTTCGTCCAGGTGGGAACTTCACTCGAGTACGTTCAGGACACGCTGATGAAGCTTCTGATTATCTTTCTCTTCACCGTGCCGACCATCTTGATCTTCTCGAGCATCGGGGGATACTTCCTGGCGAAGGCGGCCCTGAGACCGGTGGACGAGATAACGTCGCTGGCGAGATCGATCGGGGCAAAGGACCTGTCGCAGAGGATAAGGGTGAGAAACCCGAAGGACGAGCTGGGGAGGCTCGCCGAGACCTTTAACGAAATGCTGGAGCGTCTCAGTAAGTCTTTCGACCAGACGAAGCAGTTCTCCGCCGACGCCTCCCACGAGCTAAGGACACCGCTGACCATCCTGAAGGGTGAGAGCGAATGGGCGCTCAGGTCGGCGAGAAACGCAAAGGAGTACAAAGCGACCCTGACCAGCAACCTCGAGGAGATAGACCACATGAGCAAAATCATCGATGATCTCCTGATCCTATCGAGGGCCGACTCGGGCGAGATCCCCTTCGAGCTGGAGTCCATGAAGCTCTCCCCGATTCTAAAAGACGTCTACGACATGGGAATCATTCTCGCCGAGAAGAAGAGTCAGGAGCTTCTCCTCGAAATCGACGGAATCGACTCCATCTCCATTATGGGAAACAAGCTCAAGCTGAAACAGCTCTTTCTAAACCTCGTGGACAACGGGCTCAAATACACAAAGAAGGGCGGAAGAATAGATATGACCGCCAGGGTCAACTCCGATACGGTGGAAGTTGTAGTGAGCGATAACGGGATCGGTATCTCCGATGATGATCAGAAGAAGATATTCGATCGGTTCTACAGGGTGGATAAAAACCGCTCCAGAAGAGAGGGTGGAACGGGACTGGGCCTTGCAATAGCCAGATTTATCACGGAGGCGCACAGGGGTACGCTGAATGTTACGAGCACCCCAGGCATCGGAAGCACGTTCTGTGTAACCCTGCCCCTGTCGGATAATTAAGATTAGAATATTTTAACTTATATTTAATACCTGACTAATCCTTACATACGATAATAATTAAATGGCCTAAAAACTTCAATGAAAGTGTGGAGGTTGTGATACTATGAAATTTAAGAGAAACCGATTTTTCAGATCGAGATACTTCGCTTTTCCGGCTGCGGCCCTTTTGATGGGGACCATGTTCTTCTTTGCGGCCTCGATGGGGGATACGGCATCGGCCAAGATCTTCGGCGAGACGGATGAAAGCGGCGAAGGTGTAAAATATATCACCCTTCCCGATTTTACGATCCTTGCGAAAAAATTGACTCCCGCCGTAGTAAATATCAGCACCAAGTCCGTAAGCCCCTTGTCAAATCCCAGCTCACCCTACGGGCGGAGCCCCTTCGGTGACTTCTTCAACTCTCCGAGATCGCCCAGAGAGACCAAGAGCCTGGGGAGCGGGTTCATAATAAGCAGTGACGGGTATATCTTCACGAACAACCACGTTATAAAGAACGCTACGGAAATCAAGGTTACCCTGCATAACGAGAAGTCATACAACGCCCGGGTAATCGGGTCGGACCCGAAGACCGACCTCGCCCTGATCAAGATCGAAGCGGGCAACGGCCTTCCCACCGTAACCATGGGGGACTCCGACGATCTTAGGGTGGGAGAGTGGGTCCTCGCCATCGGCAATCCCTTCGGACTCGAAGAGACCGTAACGGCGGGGATTGTCAGCGCAAAGGGGCGCGTAATCGGCTCCGGTCCGTACGACGATTTTATCCAGACGGACGCATCCATAAATCCCGGCAATTCCGGCGGCCCCCTCTTCAATGTAAAGGGTGAAGTCATAGGGATAAACACGGCGATTATAAACCGCGGCCAGGGCATAGGATTCGCCATCCCGATAAATATGGCGAGGAGCCTGTATCCCCAGCTGAAAAAGGGCAAGGTAATCCGCGGCTGGCTCGGCGTCGTCATTCAGGAAATCACTCCCGAGCTCGCCAAATCGCTCAATCTTCCGAATACCAACGGGGTACTGATCTCAGAGGTCATGTCTTCGAGCCCGGCCGAAAGGGCGGGTCTGAAGAGGGGTGACGTCATCATCGAGTTTAACGGCAAGAGGATAAAGAAGATGAAGGAGCTTCCGGCAACGGTAGCGATGACTCCCGTCGGCTCCAAAGTCAACATCAAAGTCCTCAGGGACGGAAATGAGAGGATCTTTCCTTTAACGGTGGGGAAAATGCCCGCGGAAAGCATGAGGGCTTCAAAGCCTTGGAACGAGACGCCCTCCACCCCGTCCCCCTCGCCTTCACCAAGCCCCAGCCCGTCACCGGAATCGGGATCGCAGCTAGGTCTCACCGTAGAGCCGATTACACCCAATATAGCGAAGCTCTTGGGACTGAAGGAAACAAGCGGCGTAATCGTCACCTACGTTGAGAAGGGAGGCCTAGCCGAAAAGGCGGGGATTATCAAGGGAGATATCATAAGGGAGCTAAACCACAACAAGATAGCCGACGTGAATGACTTTAAAAGCGAAGTCTCCAGGGCGGGCTCCACCGGTAGATACCTCTTTCTCATCTGGAGAAACGGGGCTACCGTATACATAGCCCTAAATAAATAGGGGGTTGGACCGTTATATGAGAGGGAGATGTTGAGTAGGAGGGGGCTGTTGAGTAGGAAGGAGACGTTAAGTGGGAGAGGGACTTTACTATAGACGGGGAGTCCAAACTCCCTGAAAAATGATTCAAAAAGACTCGGCCGTCCGGTTTTAAAAACCGGGCGGCGTTTTTTTAACAATTTGTTTAAGGACTACAGGGGATTCTAACGGATCCCTTTTTCTGTTGACTTGCCTCTTCGTAATAGCTAAAATGTGAGATAACTTCTGTTAAAGAGGAGAGAGAAGTGGCGGATTTCAAAAAGGCCTTTTCGTTTCCGTTTCAGGATAAAGATTGGACGACAAAGCTACTCATGGGCATCTTGCTCGGCATATTCCCTATAGTCAGGTTCTTCAGCATGGGTTACTCCTACAAGGTGTTCAAAAGTACCCTAAACGGCGGGGAGCCCTATCTGCCGGAGTGGGAGGACTACGGTGACCTGTTCATCCAGGGCTTCAAGATAACCATCATGATTTTATGCTACTTTATAGTCCCCATCGTCCTCTCTTGGACGGGGCTCATTTACATCATGATAGGAATCGGGGGTATGCTCGTGGAGGTATTGGACAGCGCAGAGGGAGTAGAATACATCTTCAAGGGTGGGCTTTTTTACACCCTTGGTATTATCACCAAAATTCCCCCCTATCTCTTATGGCCGATGGCCTTTGCCAACTACTGCAGGGGTGGTGAAAAGATCCGGGCCGCCTTCAAGCGCTGGGAGATAATACCGAAAATCTTCACCGTCACCGGAGACTATATCCTGTCACTCCTGTTGATGTTTTCGATCGATATAGTTCTAATTTTTAGTCATAGTCGTCTGCAACGGCGTCGTTCCCCTCGGCGGCACACTCCTCAATTTCATATTGTCCTTCTATTTCCACTACCTCGTCTACGACGCCCTCTTCGGTTCCGTCTGCTCGAAGGCCTACCTCGATTACCCCGCCTCCCCCGATCCCGATTTGCAAAACTGAATCCTTTTTGAAGAGACACCACAGACCGAGAGAGACGATCTTTACGCAACACGAAAAAGCTTACCTGAAGGCTATAAGGTAAGAGAGGTCAGGAGTTCCATAACGATATCCCTTATCTCCTCAAAGACCGAATCCTCCCCCCTCGTCCCGTCAACCTTAACGACGTTCGGAAGGGGCGCCACCTCACGGTCGAATATCTCCTTTACCCTTTTCAGGTACTCCTCCCTCTCGAACGGCGAAAAGTCCCCCCTCCCCCTTTTTATCCTGTTAAGGCACTCCACAACGGGGATCTCTATCAACAAGACGAGGTCCGGCCTCGGGGCGAACTTACCGCTCTCCTCCATTACCCTCTTCGGATCCAGTCCCCTCGCTCCCTGATAGGCCATCGTGGAAAAATAGTAACGGTCGAGGATGACTATCTTCTTCTCATTTATGGCCGGCGCGATGTTTCTTTCGACGTTCTCCGCCCTGTCCAGCGTAAACAGGCGGTATTCCTCCTCGGGGGTGCCCTCCCTCTCGCCCCTGCCGGCCATCTCCCTGATCTTTCTTCCCCAGGGACCGTCGGTCGGCTCCGTTAGCCCCACCGCCTCGTACCCGTTGTCGACGAGGAATTTCAGCAGTTTTTCCGCCTGGGTGCTCTTTCCCGCCCCGTCTATTCCCTCGATAACTATCAGAACGCCCCTTTTGATCATTTTGAGCTTCTTTGCTACCATTTTCCCTCGTGAGGTTCAACGCCTTATGTGATATATCACATGAGAGTCCTTCATGGCAAGCAGTATTGCCATTGACATTTATGCATATAACTATAATATTTCTTGCTTTTTCGATATTTCTAGTATATAATTTGTACGTGTTGCTGTATAATTGGTCAGTTTAACAATTTTTTGTTTAAGAATATCAAGTCAATGGAGGTTTAAAATGGTAGACGTAAAAAGGGCTTTAACATATCCTTTCAAGGATGATAACTGGATTGTAAAGATAATCATCGGAGCTATCCCATTTATCAATCCTTTTTTCTCCATCGGATATGCATTTGAGGTCTTCAAGCAGGCCCTAAATAACAAGGCCGAGCTGACGATGCCGGAATGGGATGAATGGGGCGGTTATTTCAAATCAAGCATAATGATTATCCTGATTTATTTAGTCTACATGCTAATACCCATAATACTTTACGCAATCGGCGCTTCGGTAATGATCGGAGGTGCCGCAATAGGATCCGAAACCAGCTCAGGAGGAGGTATAGGAACAGCAGGGACTATCGCAATGATAATCGGAGGTCTCATCTACTTTGTAGGTTTCGTCTTCGCCGTTATCCTTGGCCTTATGATCCCCATGGCCCTTGCCAACTACGCCAAAAACGACGAGAGATTCGGAGCGATCTTCCAGCTTGGAGTAATCATCAAGAACATCTTCAGCATAATCGGAGATTATCTCCTGACCTTCCTTGTCATAATCGGCATTTGCATTGTAGTGGGAATCGCCATGATGATCGTGTTTTTAATCAATATAATTCCTATTTTGGGGCAGATACTATACTTCCTTGTCTATTTGGTTGTAGGTTTCTGGTTGAGTCTCGTTATCTTTCCGCTTCTGGGTGAGACCTGTGCCGGAGCGTATGGCGCCGGCAAGGCCGTAAAGAAGGCTTAGTAGAAGAGACCCGGGGTGGTTAGAGCTGATTAATGATTTCAACGTGCCCTGAAAGTTGAAAAAGATAAGTCATCAGGTAAAATTTGTCCCGGGGACGGCCGTTGGGCCGTCCCCGTATTTTCTGCTCTTGTATCGATCCAAAATGTAACATAAGATTATATAACCTTTTTTCTCCTGTCGGTAAAATGTTGTTGCCTTTAACTGCTTCCCGGGGTAAAATTCCAACAGTTCTCTGCAATTTCGAAGTAACCACAATTGCACAATAGATCATACACAAGAAGGCCAATATCCGATAACACCTCCCTTGGAGTGA
>CAZIWT010000041.1:0-25254 GCA_964542895.1 uncultured Thermodesulfobacteriota bacterium | reverse complement strand
ACCATACAGCATCATATTATCTTAAGCATTTTCTCAAACTTGTTCCTGGTATTACTCCATCAAGTATTGCCTTTTTTAAAGGCCGCTTAGACACTGAATCGCTAAATCTTTTACATCGACTGATTATGCGTTTCGCTATGTTTTTACTGCCTGAAATAGAAAATGGTGATTTTTTACGACAGGAAGATATAGCATCTTGGGTCAAGAATGAAATTAACAATTGAAATAATGCCCAACAAAAGTTTCAACCTGACGTTTTTAGCCGCTCCTGCGTCGCTCTGAAAAACAGAGGTTAAACAGGCGATCGGGGCTGGTGTTGATTGAGATGAGTGGGGATAGGGTGATCAAAGGTTATGTATTGGCTAAGGCCCGTTGGGACAGGGCTTTTTACATGTTCCAATAGACTGAGATAATAGGTTTTATCGACTTATGTCCAGTAAGACCAGGGTGATAGACGGCGGGGGGGGTGGAGGCTCCGCCCCGAAGCCCGAGGGGACGAAAAGGCCGGCCTCCGACTCCGGTTTTTTCTTAAAGCTCCTGTCCGGCTCGGCCCAGGGCGATCTCTTCGCCATAGACAGCCCCGAAATTGCAATCGGGCGCGGCCCGCAAAACGACATCCTCTTAAACGACCTTGAGGTCAGCAGAAATCACGCGAAGATCGTGGCGGAAAAAGAGGGTTTTTTTATCTACGACCTCGGCTCGTCCAACGGGACGTTTGTTTCCGGGAAAAAAATAGATACGGCCCTCTTGAGTCCCGGCGACGAGATAAGGATGGGTGGTGTAACCCTCCAGTTTGTAGACGATCCCGAGCGGGACTACTCGAACATTAATAGGCGCCCGGCCACAGACCAGGTCTCCACAGCCCCGGAAAAGGTGACATTCAACTCCTATGAGATAATCGAGGAGATAGGGGTGGGGGGGTACTCCACCGTGTATCGGGCGAGGCTTGTCCCCGGGGGCGGCTTTGCGGCGGTAAAGATTCCCCATCGGGATATCATAGCGGAGCCCGAAAATCTCGAGCGGATAAAGAGGGAGGGGGAGCTCGGGATAAAGCTCAACCACAAGAACATCATGCGGATATACGGAATGACCATGGAGGGAAAAGTCCCCCACCTGGTCATGGAGCTCTTGGAGGGCTCTTCGCTCAACGAGCTGATATCGAGAAAGAGAGGGGCTCCCTCGACCTTAAATTAACCCTCGACGTTGCGGCACAGACCCTCTCCGCCCTCGACTACGCCCACGGTCTGAACATAGTGCATCGTGACCTAAAGCCCGCAAACCTTATGCTTATGGATAACGGGATCGTCAAGGTCATGGACTTCGGGATAGCGAGGATAACAACGAAGAGGACCATTACCTCCCTGGGAACGATAATAGGTACGCCCTACTACATGTCGCCTCAGCAGGCGAGGGGAGACAGGGTCGATCACCGCTCCGACCTTTACTCCATGGGCGTAATCCTCTTTGAGATGACCACAGGAAGGCCTCCCTTCGATGGGGATCACCTGACCGTTTTGAACAAGCATATCCACGAAAACCCGCCGGCCCCAAGCTCTGTAAACAGGAAGATTCCCGAATATCTCGAGGCGGTGATATTGAAGGCGATGCGGAAAAATCCCGGGGAACGTTTCTCGAGCGCCACGGAGATGGCAAGGGAGCTTATGCTGGCCACCATAAGGCGGGAGGCCCCGCCCCCCCGTAGGCCCGAGGCGGGAAGGGGGGCCGAGAAGATCGTCGGGGGGGGATACCTTACCGTCACGAGCAGCGAGGCGAAGGGGATGGTTATCCGTCTCGGGGCCGATCCCGTCCGCATCGGCAGGAGCCCGGAAAACGATATAGCGCTGAACTACGACGCCAAGGCATCGAGAAGACACGCGGTGATCAAGGTGGACAACGGAAAATATGTCATAGAAGACCTCGGCTCCAAGAACGGGACGGCGGTCAACGGGAGATTTATCACCAGTGTTGCCCTCTCCCAGGGGGACAACGTCCAGATAGGGAGGACGTTCTTCGTCTTCGGTCAATAACGCCTTCCGGTGTTCGGATGTGGGGGGTTGTGCATCGGTCATTATTTTTCGTTCGGTCGTTGTGTATATTAGTCGGTGTAAATCGCTTTAAAAGTTTTCAAATAGTGGAGGATTGAGATGGTCGATGAGAAGGTTGACGAAAAGATTGATGATATGGGAATAACGAGAAGGGATTTTGTTGTCTGCGGCGCGGTCTCGGCCGGGGCTACGGTTTGCCTCTGCGGGCTTACCGGCTGCTCCACCTTTACGGGTGTGGGCAAGACACCCCAGATACATGCCGACGCCTACTCCATCGAGGAGGGGCCGGTGGTCGTGGTCAATCTCGACAAAGCTACCGATCTCAACGCCGTTGGGGGGTCGGCAAAGATAATCGACTCGAAGCTCGGTGACGCCCTGATTATCGCGAGGGTAGGGGAGACCGAGTACGTTGCGGCCTCGATTCACTGCACCCACCGCGGCGTGGAGCTGGAATATAACCACGAAAAGAAACAGTTCGTATGCTCCAGTCTCGGATCGAGCGCCTTCGATCTCAAGGGGAACAGGATCAAAGGTCCCGCGGAAAAGTCCCTCAGGATCTACGGCGTCAATCTCGAAGGAAACCTGTTGAAAGTCGATATGACGGGGTAGGCGACCCGCCCTTCTTTATGGGATCGATACCTTTTTCATCAATGGTATTTCATCGCACGCGGGACGCTTGAATTCTCCTACTCGTGGATATATGCTGGCGTTATATATAAACGGTATATAAACAGGGGTATTGAGATGAATATGATAAGTTCAAAAAGCTTCACCGTTTTTCTCCTTATCTGCATCATTTTTATCCCGATTTTTTTGGCAGGAAAGGAGAAAAAAGACGAATATTACGGCCAGCGGAAGTACATGGTCAACAGGCAGATAAAGGCCCGGGGGATCAAGGATAAAAAGGTACTCTCCGCCATGATGGCCGTCCCGAGGCACAAGTTCGTCCCAAAAGAGTTCGTCGATAAGGCTTACAGAGACCGCGCCCTCCCCATCGAGCAGGGGCAGACAATCTCCCAGCCGTACGTTGTCGGATTCATGACGGAGATTCTGAAGCTCAAGCCGGACTCGAAGGTCCTGGAGATAGGGACCGGTTCCGGCTATCAGGCGGCGATCCTCTCGCTTATCGCGGCGGAGGTCTACACCATCGAGATAAAGCGGCTTCTGGCGGACAAGGCGAAAAAGAGGCTCACAAGACTCGGATACAGCAACGTTACGGTGAGGGCCGGGGACGGCTACTACGGCTGGGAGTACGAGGCGCCCTTTGACGCGATTATCGTAACGTGTGCCGCAAACCACATTCCCTCTCCCCTCTTGAAGCAGCTCAAGGACGGCGGCAGGTTAGTCATCCCGGTGGGGAGCACCACATATTTCCAGACCCTGACGCTCGTGATCAGGGACGGGGATGATTACAGGGTTCAGCACCTGATGTCCGTGCGCTTCGTCCCGATGACCGGCGAGGCGCAGAGGCGGTAAATCAGAGGTGAGCCCCCGATCTGCTTGATTTGATAAGGGTAGGGATAATCGTGAAGTAGAGCAAAGCCGCCGCTACCATCACGCCGGAAAAGCCCATAGACAGGGCGCAGATTACGGATAACGGGGCGCCCACGACCGACGCCGTTCCGTTTACGCACCACGCCCAGGGGATCAGCTCCCCCCTCCCGTCCGCTTCCGCCTTTCTTATCAGCGTGGGGAACGGAAAGCCCATGGCAAAGCCCAGCGGTGCCGTTATGAGGGCCGCAGCTATGTACTTGACGACGGTCGGAAGCGCCATCAGGCCGTCGAGGATGCCGGCGAGAAACAGCCTGTAGATCAATATCAAGGCCGAGAGGGCGACCACGGCCGAGATGAGGAGGATTCTTACCCCGATCCCCTTTATCCTCCCGGAGGTGTAGCTTCCGATCCCCGCTGAGACGAGAATAGAGGAGACGGCGGCGCTGACGGCATAGGTCGGCTCGCCGAGAAAGAGGATGAACCTCTTGATCAGCCCGATCTCCAGGAAGATGAACGCGAGGCCGATGGCGAGAAACGGGTAGAGGGAGGAGAGGTCGCCCCCCTTTATCCCCCTCCTCATAAAAAGGACGGGAAAGACGATAAGGATAAGGCTCAATATCATTCCCTGCAGGGCCACCACCCATACCAGATATCCCCCCTTCAGAAGTATCGGCCATTTTTTGTCCACGGCGAGATAAGTCTCTTTAACCCTGTCCCCCTTGAAGAACTTGTAGTAGAACGGCCTATTGTCGGTGGCGGGCCTGACGTCGAAAAGGTAGTCCGAAAAAAACCCTCTTTCTGTTCCGGTGTAGTCGAAGGGGGCGTCCGCTTTTGGGGGGGTGGTTTTTTCAGTTTCTTCTAAAATCATTCCGATGTATCGCTCGTAGATCGGCTCAGAGAAGACGTTTCTCCTGTTTATATCCGATTCGGTAATACCCGGAAAGTAGACCGTGTCGAAGGAGCGCTCCTCGCAAAACCGCTTTGTTGTCTCAACCTCGTCTTTTGAGATATCGCCTTTCTTGACGACGTAGGTTATGGTGCCCCAGCTTCGTATCGCCAGTGTTGAGCGGGAGGGGGAGAGACCGGCCGATCTCAAAGCCGCGGCCAAAGTGGCGAAGAGCTTCAGCTCTTCTCTGGGGGGCGGAATCAGATATTTTGTGGCGGTTATGCAGCCGCCCGGACTCAGGCGGGAGAGGTAGAGGCGTATCGCCTCGATCGTGAGGTCGTAGTTCTCCCCTATTCCCCCCGTTCCGCTGCTCATGGCGCCGAGCGTCGTGGGGCCGGTTATTACAATCAGGTCGTAGCTCTCATGGCAGCCGGAGAGGAGCTCCCTCGGCGCGCCCCTCTTTATCGTGACCCTCTCGTCTTTCAAGAGACCCCCGGTAAACCGGTCGAGTTTTTCCCCTATAAGCTCGATGATGAGGGAGTTTCTCTCCACGGCCGTAATATCAACCTTAACGTCACCCGCCCCGAGCCGCAGCGCCCCGGCGATCTCCATCCCGCCCCCGTGATAGAGGAGGAGGACCTTCGGCTTTTGTTTCTCGATCAGATAATAGGGGAGGGAAGAGGGGAGGTACTCGACGAATTTCCAGTCGTCTTCCGCTCCGCTGCCGGCCGTTACGGCGACAAGGCCCTCCCCGTCGACGGTGAGCCCCAGCTGCTCCGGGAGGGTCTCGGTGTATTTAAGGGAGATCCCCGGGGCGGTCCTGACGGCGCCGCTTTTGACGAGGTCTATCCTCGACACAGCGTTGTAGAAGGTCGTAGCACAGGAGTTCGGGTATCTCAGGGCCTGGGAAAGCTCCTTGTAGGGGGAGATCCTGACGTCCATGAAGGGGGGCGTAAACACGAGGAGGATCAGCGTTGCCGCCGACCATAGGATAAACGCGATCCTTCCCCTCGAAAGGAAGACGGCGGCGACCCCGCCGAAGAGGGAGGCGGCTATGATCCCGGTCTTCCCGCCGCTTATGCTCAAGAAAAGAAGGGCCGAGACACCGCCTAGCCCCGCGCCGGTAAGATCGGCGAACAATATCCGCCCGGAGGATCGGGGCGCCCTTGAGATGATGAACGCGACCGCGAGCCCCGAAAAAAAGAAGGGGACCGACAGCGCGAAATAGGCGGAAAACAGAAAGAGAGGCTGTCTCGGATCCACGGCGATTCGATCGAGGTCGAAGGGGATGTTGTTGACAACGATGTACGAGACGAGGGCGGTCGCGGAAAAGAGGAACGATGCCGAAGGCAGAACCGTATTCGGCCTTTTTATCCTGTCCCCGAAGGCCATGAGGAAGCTTCCCCCCGCCCCGACCCCGAGAAGGGCGATACTTACGACCAGAAAGGCGAAGTGGTAGCCCTGGGAGACCGAAAAGAGCCTTGTGAAGGAGACCTCGAGCACTATCGCTCCGAAGGTCAGAAACCCTATTCCGGTGAGCGTCGACTTTTCTATGCTCCCTTGAGGATTCATTTCACCATAATATTATATTAAATCTCTTCGGTCAAAACTATTTTATAACGCTCGTATTGATCGATGGTGGGAAAATAAATAGGATTATTTAAGTAAAAAAGACTTGAATTTATCCGCAGTTTTTGGTATACAGAGACAACCTCGATTTGACTTTTCTCTTCTTGAAGCTCGTGTTGTATACTTTCCCGTTCAGATATCGAGTCAAGTCTGAGGGTCCGACGAGTATCGAATAGGGATTGTATGGATTTAAAGCGAAATTACTACGAGGACATAAAGCTCATAAAGAGCGATTTCATCGGCCTCTGGACACTAATCCTGCTGATCTCTCTCTTTCTTTTTCCCCTGTTCGCAACCAGCTTCAACACGCACATCGCCAGCACCCTTTTTATCAACATAATAATAGCCATAGGCTTAAATATACTTGTGGGATATACGGGGCAGGTGTCGCTGGGTCATGCAGGCTTTCTCGCCATTGGCGCCTATACCTCGGTCCTGTTGGTTATGAAGGCCGGATTTCCGATGCTGTTGGCGATACCCACGGCGGGCCTGGTTGCCGCCCTCTTCGGCTTTATCCTCGGGCTTCCCGCCTTGAGGATGGAGGGGCCTTATCTGGCAATCGCCACGCTCGGCTTCGGGATCGCCGTCGAGCAGGTGCTCGGAGTCTGGGACACCGTGCTCGGCCTCTTTATCCGGTTCGTGAATTTCTTCATCAATCTTCCCGCAAGGATAGTCTTCGGTTTGGGCGGGGATGGAGGTGAGTTTGTCGCCCCGCTCGATTTCGGGCCGGCCCTGGAATTTTTGAAGGGATTGACCGGCGGAAGGATGGGCCTTAAGACACCCACCTTCGCGATATTCGACATAATGGACACCGATATCTACCTGGGGGCGATAAGGCTGACGCCGGATAAACAGGTCTACTACATTATACTCTTTATCACCGTAATTCTGGTCCTTCTTGCCGTAAACCTGATGAAGTCGAGGATAGGGAGGGCCTTCATAGCGATAAGGGACAGCGAGATAGCCGCCGAGACCGTGGGGGTGAACCTCACCTACTACAAGACGCTCGCCTTTGCGATCTCCGCCTTTTATGCCGGGATGGCGGGGGCGATGCAGGCGCATATGATTCAGTTTATAGCCCCGGTACAGTACAGCCTGATCTCCTCCATCACGATGCTCGCCATAATCGTCGTCGGCGGGCTCGGCTCTATTCTGGGATCTATCGCCGGGGCCTCCCTCTTTACGATACTTCCCCAGCTCCTATCGGGGCACGGGGATCTGAACATTATCGTTATTGGCGCCATTATGGTCGTCATAATCATGCTCGAGCCGCTGGGGATCAGGGGAATCTGGATAAGACTGAAGGTATACTGGATGATGTGGCCGTTTTAATATAAATTGTCAATTGGGGAATCGATATGGATAGGGCGATATGAACGGGGATATTACATATTTGACTCTTCAGGGCCTGGCGGTGGGGAGCCTCTACGGGATGATCGCCCTGGGGGTAGTCCTTATATACAAGACCTCGGAGGTCTTGAACTTCGCCCACGGAAACATGGGGATGTTTATCACCTTCTGCTGCTACACCTTGATGGAAAAACATATGCCCCGGATTATTGCGGCCGTAAGCTCTTCCTCCGGAGGGGAGAGCGGGCTTCCCCTGACCCTCGTCTTTATCCTTATCCTGATAATAATATTTATCCTGGCGTTTTTTTTGGGCGCCGCAATAGAGTTCTTCACGTTGAGGCCTATAACAAGATGGAAGGTCCTTTTCTTTCTGGTGGTTACATTTACGGGCTGCGTCATGTCGCTTCTCTTGTCGCAAACGGCGCTGTTCGATGGACTTCTTGCGCTTCTCTCCGAATACCTTCCCGTCTTCTATGTAATATTCAAGATGCTGTCAAAAATGGCGGTGTTCTACATATTTCTCTTTTTCTTTCTCTTTTTCCTTATAGAGTTCTTCACGATGGGGCCGGCCCAGGAGCCGACACAGCTCGGCCTTATCGTCATTACCATAGGGATATGGCTGATGCTCGACGGGGTGGCGAGCAGCTTTTTCGGCACCCAGGATCACGCCCTGCCCAACCCGATGGGGCCGGAGAACTTCAAGAAGGTCGCGTTTTGGGGTATCGAGGTAGGCCAGCTCGACCTGATGATCCTCGCGATAACGGCGCTCCTCATAGTTTTTCTCTTCTTGTTCTTCAGGTTTTCGAAGGTGGGGACCGCCATGCGGGCTACCTCCCAGATCGAATCCGCGGCCAGGCTCATGGGGATCAAGACCAAGAGGATCTTCGCCCTAACCTGGGGAATCAGCTCCGTCCTCGGGGCTATAGCGGGGATCCTTACCGCCGCGAAGTTCTACCTGAATACGAACACCATGTTGTTTCCGTTTTTGAAGGCCTTCGCCGCCGCGACGATGGGGGGATTGACAAGCCTTCCGGGCGCCATAATAGGCGGCTGGATACTTGGGATTACCGAGAACCTGTTCGGGTTTTACGTCTCTATGGACCTCAAGACCCCCTTCGCGTTTCTGGTGATCGTTATCGTTTTGTGCATCAGGCCGTCGGGGCTTCTGGCGAGGCATTACGTAAAGAAGGTGTAGAAATAGAATAGGGTTTCAAGGGTTTCAGTATGATGTAAAAGGAGGTGATATATGAAGGTTGGTTTTTTGACGTATTAGCACCATTTTTTATTGGAGGTGTATATTATGAAAGCGTTTAGACTACTTGCAGTTTTTGTTCTAATCTTCGGGCTCTTTTGTGTGATTGGATGTGAGCCCAAGGCGCCTGAGGAGGTACCCGGCGTCACCGATACGGAGATACTGATCGGTACCACGGGGCCGCTTACCGGTCCCGCCAATGCCTGGGGCGCCGTCCAGCGGGCCATGGAGACCTACTTCGAGGCGATCAACGCCGAGGGAGGGATAAACGGGAGAAATCTTAAGATAGTCATCCTGGATGACGGCTACATGCCCCCCAACGCCCTCACCAACGTGAAGAGGCTCGTCGAAGAGGAGAAGGTCTTCGCGATCGTGGGTGTCCTCGGGGCCGCCAACGTTCAGGCGGTGAAGGACTACCTCGACCAGAGTGACGTGCCCTGGATCGGAGTTATCGGCGGCAACCGCTCCATCTCCGAGCCGGCATTGGATAATGTCTTTGTGGGTTATCCCCAGTACTACCTGGGAGCCCAGGCCCTTGTAAACTACGCCGCGAAAGAGCTCGGGATAAAAACGCTCGGCGTCTTCTACCAGAACGACGAGTTCGGCGGAGACGGGCTTGCCGGGGCGGAGAAGGCCGCCATGGATAACGGCATAGAGTTGGTGGAGAAGGTCGCCTACGAAGTCTCCGACACCGATTTTTCCGCCCACGCCCTCAAGATGAAGCAGGCCAATCCGGATGCGGTTGTGATCTACGGAACGGCGAGGCACTCCGCCCTCTTCGTAGGAACCTGCGCACAGCTGGGATTTCTGCCCCAGTGGCTCGGTACCAGCGCCATCTCCGACCCCGTAATGATCAAGCTTCTCGGCAAGGCCTGGGACGGTGCCATCCTGGCGAACTTCGCGCCGAATCCCCAGGGAGATTCCGAGGGAGCCTTATGGTACAGGAAGGCGCTGGAGGAGTACGCGGATAGCGACGTGGACAAGGCGGTGGGGACATTCACCATGGCCGGCTTCTACTTCGCGGAGTACCTTGTAGAGGGGCTCAAGGGGGTGAAAGGACCCCTGACCAGGAAGTCCCTCATCAAGTCGATGAACTCCTTCAAGCACGTTTCAGGGATGTTCATTCACGACGTGACCTATTCCAAGAGGGATCACCGGGGACAGACCTCCTTCTTCCTTATGAAGGCGAACGCCGAGACCGGCACATTGGAGGATATAACCGGCTGGATCTATCCTGCAGAATAGAGATTTTGCTTTTGAGGGGCGGGGGATCTCCCCCGCCCCCATTTTTAGATTTACCGTTTTTATATGATCGTGAGACTTTATCGATGTCCATCATGACCGTATCCAATCTGTCAATCGCCTTCGGGGGGATTTCCGCCCTGTCGGACGTATCCTTTGAGCTCGAGAAGGGTCAGATATTTTCCATAATCGGCCCGAACGGGGCCGGAAAGACGACGATATTCAACTGCATCAGCGGAAACTACAGGCCGGACGGCGGTAAGATATTTTTTAACGACGTTAATATAACCAAAAAGAAACCCTACAAGGTCGCCAAGCTGGGCATAGCCCGCACCTTCCAGAACATCGAGCTCTTCTCCCACATGACCGCCCTCGACAACATCCTATTGGGGAGGCACATTCACATGAAGGGGGGCGTGCTGAGATCGATGTTCTCATTTACCAAGTTTATGGCGAGAGAGGAGATAGAGCACCGGGAGGTCGCGGAGGAGATCATCGACTTTTTAGACCTCCAGTCGGCGAGAAACCAGTTTGTCATAAATCTCCCCTACGGGACGAGGAAGCTCGTGGAGCTGGGAAGGGCCCTTGCCACGGATCCCGTCATCATGCTTCTCGACGAACCGTCGGCGGGGATGAATCTCGAGGAGAGGGAAGACCTGATGATCTGGATCAAGGACATCCGGGACGATTTCGGGATCACCGTAATTCTCGTCGAGCACGACATGAACCTGATCATGAACATCTCAGACGAGATCATGGCGCTGAACTTCGGAAGGAAGATCGCCCAGGGAAAGCCGGAGGAGATACAGAAGCACCCCGAGGTGATAAGGGCATATCTGGGGGAGGAGGAGGCCGCAAATGAGTAAGGCCGATAGCGTTCGGGGAGATAAGGGGGGAGGAGGCGGGAGAGCCAAGGGGAATCTCGGAGAGGGGGCGGGCTTTCTTAAGGTTTCAAATATCGAGACGCTCTACGGCAAGATAACCGCCTTGAAGGGCATCTCGCTCACAGTCGAGAGGGGGAGCATCGTCACTATCCTCGGGGCGAACGGCGCGGGAAAGACGACTATCCTGAAGACTATCGCCGGCCTCCTCGAAGATCAGCCGGAGAAGGGCACCATCGTGTTTGACGGCAGAAGCATAGAGCGGAAAAAAGCGGAAAACCTCGTCTCCCTCGGGATATCGTACGTCCCGGAGGGGAGGGAGGTCTTCCCGGAGCTTACGGTCAAAGAGAACCTGAGGATGGGGTCCTACAGGAGAAGGGATAGGGAGGGCATCGACGCCGACTACGAGCGGATGTTGAAGTACTTTCCCGTTCTGGGGGAGAGGTCGAAGCAGCTTGCAGGCACCCTCTCCGGCGGGGAGCAGCAGATGCTGGCCATCGCCAGGGGGCTCATGTCCCGCCCGAAGCTTTTAATGTTGGATGAGCCGTCCCTCGGGCTCGCCCCCATACTGGTCAGGGAGATATTCGAGATAATAAGGGAGATAAACAGGGAGGGGGTTACCATCCTCCTCGTTGAACAGAACGCGAACATGGCCCTTCACATCGCGGACTACGGCTACGTCCTGGAGACCGGAAGGATAGTCCTCTCCGACAGCTGCGAGAGCCTGATGGAGAACGAGGACGTCAAGGAGTTCTACCTCGGGGCGGTCAAGGAGGACTCGGTGAAGGGCTTCAAGCGTTACAAGAGGAAGAAGAGGTGGAGATAGGCCGGGCTCGGTCGATGGCCGATGGGGGGAGAAGGACGTTTACTGTTTGTCGGCTTTTTGATTTTAATTAGGGGAGGGGGTGATAGGAGGGATTTCTCATATTCCACATTCATTTTTTTTGCGGTCGATTTTCATACAGCGTGGGGGGGCGTCCTTGTTTTCCCTACGATATTTTCCCGACAATATTTTTTGTGTTATAATATATAAGTATTTCAGTACGAATTAGAGACAGCGGACCATTTCTGTTTTAAATCTTAATGAACAATTTGAAATAGGAAAATCCTTTTCAGGAGGCGGATCAATTGGAAGAGACCGAGATCAGAGATAAATTGGGCGACTTCAACACCGTTCCGGAATACCTTTACAGCAGGGCCAAGAGGGAAAAAAAGAGGGTGGCCATGCGAAAGAAGGAGTTCGGCATCTGGCACGACATTTCGTGGGAGGAATACGCAGGGAGGGCAAGGGAGGTCGCAAACGGGCTTTTGTCCTTAGGGGTGAAAAAGGGGGAGAGGGTTGCCCTGATATCCGAGAACCGTCCCGAGTTTCTCTTCATCGACATGGGGATTCAGACGACGGGGGGAATCACCACGGCGATCTACACCACCAACGCCGCCGCCGAGGTCCACTACATCCTCGACCACTCCGAATCCCGCTTCTACTTCGTTGAGGACGAGGAGCAGCTGGACAAAGCATTGGAAGTGAGGGATCGGCTTTCCGGCCTCGAAAAAATAATCATCATCGACATGGAGGGACTCAAGAGGTTTTCGGATCCGATGGTTATGAGCTTTGACGAGTTCCTCGAAATGGGAAGGGAGTACGCGAAGAAAAGTCCTGACGCCGTAGGCGAGAGGCTCAAGGCCATCGATGCGGACGACACCGCCCTTATCGTGTACACATCCGGAACCACCGGCCCGCCGAAGGGCGCGATGCTCACCCACAGCAACATCATCTGGACGACCGATTCGCTGGGAAAGACCAATCCCATCTACAGCGACGACGAGATACTGTCCTACCTTCCGCTGTCCCACATCGCAGAGAGGGTGATGACCGTATTCAACGGGATCTACTTCGGCTACACGTCCAACTTCATTGAAAATCTGGATACGGTATCCGACAACATGAGGGAGGTATCCCCCACGGTCGTCTTCGGCGTCCCGAGAATCTGGGAGAAGTACCACTCGACGATCATCCTCAAGATGCAGGAGGCCACGTGGTTTAAGAGGATAATCTTCAACCGGGCCATAGATGCGGGGATGAGATACGTGGTGGCGAAGTTCAGCCCCGAGGGGGTGCCTTTAAAGCTAAAGCTCCTCTACAAGCTGTATCACTACGTCGTCATGAGAAAGCTCAAGGAGCGCCTGGGGCTGGAGCGCGCCCGTTTCATTATCTCCGGCGCCGCCCCGATATCGCCCGCCGTTTTGGAGTTCTACCACGCCATAGGCGTCCCGATGAGGGAGGTCTACGGCCAGACGGAGGACTCCGGCCCCGCAACCATCCACCAGGGGGACAACATCAAGCTCGGGACGGTGGGACAGCCGCTCCCCGGCGTTGAGGTAAAGATCGCAGAGGACGGCGAGATCCTGGTCAAGGGCGGAAACGTGTTCAAGGGATACTTCAAGAATCCGCAAGCTACCGCAGATACCCTGATCGAAGGCTGGCTTCACACCGGCGACGTGGGCGTGATGGACGACGGGGGCTTCCTGACGATAACCGACAGGAAGAAGGATATCCTGATCACGTCCGGGGGGAAGAACATCGCCCCCCAGTTCATCGAGAACAAGCTCAAGATGTCGCCGTATATAAACGATGCGGTGATAATAGGCGAGAAGAGAAAGTACCTCACGGCGCTGATCTTGATCGACGAGGAAAACGTCACGAAATACGCCCAGGACAGCAGGATACCCTTTACCACCTACGCCAGCCTCTCGAGGAACCCCGAGATTGTTAAACTCATCGACAGGGAGGTGGAAAACGTAAACGGAGAGCTTGCCAGGGTCGAGACGATAAAGAAGTTCACCATCCTCGACAAGAGGCTCGATCAGGAGGACGGCGAGCTGACTCCCACCATGAAGGTAAAGCGCAAGCAGATAAACGAGATGTACAGGGACATAATAGAGGGAATGTACTGAGGGCTGAAGGCCTTGAGTAAAAAAGATACGCTCTTTTTTGGGGCTTGATCGGTGTCGGTTGGGTAGTTTTGTATATCGATTTAGTGCCAATCTTTTAACTTGAAGTCGAATTTGTTTTAACTGCGTTCCTCTGATTTTTGAGAAGCGGAATTTTGTTTGTTTATTAGTGTGCAAGCCGTTATGACCGAACGTTCGTTCGTATTGCAGGATATTTTGTAAGAAAAACAGAAAATTAGAAAAATTTTCTTGACGTGACTGTAAAATAATGTAATTCTAATACGCAATTTTGCTATTTAAAAAGTAATCGAGATAGACGTTAAATGACAGTGGTTCCAGGCTGGATGATTTAGGAGAAGAGGAAAATAGATATTACAGAGAAGGCGAAACAGAAGGGAGATTCATCATCGGATAAGGCGAGGGAGGCCGACCTCGTAGATAGGCTGTTGAACGGTGAAAAGCAGGCTCTCTCCCGGCTGATTACCCTTGTGGAGAACAACGACCCCGGGGCGCGGGACGCAATAAAGAGGCTATACAAGCACGGGGGCGGCTCCCATATCATCGGGATTACAGGTATTGCCGGTGTGGGCAAGAGCAGCCTTATCGCAAAGCTGGGGATGGCCTACAGGAGGCGGGGAAAGACCGTGGGGATAATCGCCGTCGATCCCACAAGCCCCCTGACCGGCGGCGCCCTCTTAGGCGACAGGGTCAGGATGCTGGAACTCACAGGCGACAAGGGGGTCTTCATCAGGAGCATGGGGACGAGGGGGTCGTCGGGGGGGCTTGCCATCGCGACCAACGACGTGATCAACATCCTGGACGCCTTCAAGATGGATGTCATCATCGTGGAGTCGATCGGCGTGGGCCAGGACGAGATCGACATCGAGAACTTCGTCCAGACCCTAATTATCGTCACCATGCCGGGCGGCGGTGACGCCGTCCAGAGCATCAAGGCGGGCATCCTCGAGTTCGGCGATATCTACGTGGTTAACAAGGCGGATCGCCCGGAGACATCCAGGGCGGTTTCGGAGCTCGAATTCATGCTGCAGCTGGGAGACAAGGGAGACAAGGGGTGGAAGGAGAGGATAGTTCAGACCGTGGCAACGATGGACGAGGGGATAGAGGATCTCCTGGAGGTCATCGAGGAGCACTACAAGTACCTCGAAGAGTCGGGGGGGTTGGAGGAAAGGCGCATCAAGAGGTCAAAGGCGGAGGTGGTCAAGATCGTGAGCCGAATGGTGGACGAGGCTGTGGAGGGGGTCGTCCGTTCCGGCGGTGATTATTACGACCTCGTCCAGAAGATGGCCGCATCCGGGGAGATCGATCCCTACAGCGCGGCGGAGGAGATATTCAAAAATATCGGCGATATCTGCCGGATATACGACGGAGAGGATTATAGCTGAAGTTCTGGACATACGAGGGTAGGGGAAGTGGGGCGGGTCTGATATTTTGATAAATATCTTGGAATAATATATAGCAAAAAAGAGGAGGTAATCTAAAAATGTCCTTGAAAGGAAAAGTAGCGTTCGTAACGGGAGGCTCCGGGGGTCTCGGGCGGGTCCACGGGCTGGTGCTTGCCAAGAGCGGCGCCGATGTGGCCCTGACCGGAAACAGGAACATGGAAAAGGTCGAGGCGGTGGCGGAAGAGATAAGGGCTCTGGGTGTCAAGGCGATGCCGGTCAAGGTGGACATCTCTGACGAGGCGGAAGTGAAGTCCGCCGCCGAGGCTGTCAAAAAGGAGCTCGGCCCTGTGGACATTCTCGTGAACAACGCGGCCTTCGGTATAGTAAGGGCCGTAAAGATAGTCGATATGAACAGGGAGGACTGGGATAGGGACTTGAGCATAAACCTGACCGGGGCCTTCAACTGCATCAAGGCGATGATGCCGGATATGGTGGAGAAGAACTGGGGAAGGATAGTAAATATCTCGTCGGTGACCGGAACCCTCGGCGGCTTCGGCCAGTGCAGCTACGCCGCGACCAAGGCGGGGCTTATCGGGCTGACGAAGACCGTGGCCCTCGAGGGCGCAAGGAACAATATAACCTGCAACGTGATCATCCTGGGAGTCTTCGAAGGAGGGAGCTTCTACGACGTGGCCGAGCCCTTCAGGGAGAGGATAAAAAAGAGGGTTCCCATGAGAAGGGCGGGAGACCCGGAGGAGCTGAGCAATGCGGTCGCCTTCCTGGCGTCTGAGGAGTCGAGCTATATAACCGGGGCGGAGCTTGTCGTCAGCGGCGGGATCGATCTCTTCACGTTTTAGTCGTTTTATTTCCGCCTGTTTGTTGGTTACTACCGATCCGGTGTGCCGTTGGATGTAGGGGCGGCCGCCGGGGCGGCGAAAGATGATTTTAAAATTATGATTTTTAATATTAAAATAAAGGAGGGAAGGTAGTGAAAAAGGTAGCAGTTATAGGTGTGGCCCAGACCAATTTTACGGCCGCACAGGAAAAGACCGAGGTGGAGCTCTTCGCCGAGGCGGCGCTGGAGGCGATGGCCAAGTCTAATATCAAGTCGAAGGATATTGAAGCGCTCTTTGTCGGGAACGTCCTCGGGGACTTCTCCGAAGGCCAGGGGATGGTTCAGGCCTTTGCCGCGGAAAACATCGGCTGTTTCAACGTCCCCGCAAACAGGTACGAGGGTGCCTGCGCCTCCGCCTCGATGGCGGTGAGGGACGCCTTCATGTGGGTGGCCTCCGGCTTCTACGACATGGTTTTAGCGGGCGGCGTGGAAAGGGCCGCAACGATGGGCACACCGCTGGCTACGAGGACTTTCGCCATGTTCAGCGACAGCCGCTACGAGTTCCCCAGCGGAATAACATTTCCGGGGGTATTCGCCATGCTGGCCCATCTCTACGCCAGCCACTACAAGATAGATCTGAAAAAGCTCAAGGAGCAGATGGCCCAGGTGTCCGTCCAGTCCTACAAGCACGGTATACACAACCCCAAGGCTCAGATGAGAAAGGAAGTGTCCATAGAGGACGTTCTCAAGTCATTCATGGTCTCGACGCCGATCCAGCTCCACGACTGCTGTCCCTTCTCCGACGGGGGGTCGGCCGTAATACTGGCGTCCGAGGAAACCGCAAAGAAGCTCACCGACAAGCCGGTATTCATCACCGGTATAGGGCAATCCTCCGCGGGGCCCCTCTCCAGCCAGAATAAGCACCTCCCCAGGATATACTCGAGGGAGGTCTCCTCCAAGCAGGCCTACAAGATGGCGGGAAAGACCCCGGACGACATCGACGTCTGCGAGCTCCACGACTGCTTCTCCATCGCCAGCCTCATCGCGGCGGAGAGCCTCGGCTTCTTCGAGTTCGGGACCTCAGGCAATGCGTGGATGAAGGGAGAGGCGGATATCGGCGGCAAGGTAGCGATAAATCCCTCCGGGGGACTTAAGGCCAAGGGCCACCCGATAGGCGCGACCGGCGGCGGGCAGGTGTACGAGGTAGTGAACCAGCTCCGCGGAGAGGTGGAGCCGGAGAGGCTGGTCGAGGGCGCCAAGGTCGGCATGACCGACACGCTGGGCGGTGATGGCGGCACACTCGTTAACCTTATTCTGGAGAGGGGTTGGTAAAAATGGAATACAAACTGAGTTTCAACGATTTCAATAAGGCGTTAAAGAAAAACAAGCTCATGGGCCTCAAGTGCGGCGACTGCGGCGCGATTACCGTCCCGCCGAAGATGGTCTGCTCCGAGTGCACCGGTACAAACCTCGATATCATAGAGCTTTCGGGAAAGGGCGCGATAAAGACTTTTACAACAAACTACGTTGCGGCCGAAGGCAGGGAGTGCGAGGCCCCATACATAATCGTGATGGTGGAGCTCGACGAGGGCCCCTGGCTCATGGGAAACCTGATAGACATAGCCCCAAGCAAGGTGGATATGGGCCTCATCGGAAAGAGGGTCGTCATGGGCGTCAAGGTCTTCCCCGGAGACAAGTACTCCGCCGGCGATATGGCGAGGCCGCTGTTCAACTTCGAGGCCTAAGGGGCTTCGGGTTGCCCGGCCTCTCGTTTTTTCGGGGGCCGATCGACAGTTAATTGAAGATAGTTTCGTGTGAGGGGATAGTCGGCCTTCAAGGTGTGTATGAACGTAAGTTGAATCAGGGAATTTGGGCTTGGATTAGAATAGTATGGGCAAGGAAGCGTTCGGGGATGGTCGTAAGGAGTGGATAGAAATCTCCTACATCTCAACTGTATATCGGATATCCGCGCCTTACGGCCGTCACAGATTCCCTGTTGACGGAGCAGGTTAAATATAGAGTGCTTGCCGGTTGACGGCAAAGGCCCTCGGCGATTCGGCGGATATTGGGATATTGGGATATTGATATTGACTCGATTCACTTAACGGGTGAGCGGCTTTTCTGTTTCGGATTTTTTAACTGGAAGGCTTTGATAGGGGCTGTCGATGGGAATCCCTTAACCAAAGGCGGGGGGCCAAGGGCTTAAGGCTTGAAGTTTAAAGCTGAAAAAAAAGAGAAAGATATTATAACAATCTAACGGATAACGGTAAGACTATGGCCAAGGAAGAAAAAAAGAGGGCGATAAGCAGACCGAAGGCGATGTATCCGCTCAGGTCGAGGATAGACGAGGTGTACAAGCTGACTGTTGCGGCGATGCAGGCCGGAAAGCCGACCGCCTGGTCGATGGTCAACTGGTGGGAGGGGGATTCCATCATCATGGCCATGGGAATAGAGGCCGTCTATCCGGAGAACTACGGCGCCGTATGCGCGGCGATGGGCACCGCACAGTCGTATCTTGAGCGCTCAGACTCGGAGGGCTTTCCGTCCCACATGTGCGGGTACGCCAGAAACTGCATAGGCTACGCCGCCAGGATGAAAGACCTGGGGGAGATACCCCCGGAGGCACCCATGGGCGGGATGCCCAAGCCGGTGCTCCTCATGGCCGCGGGGACCCTCTGCGATACGAGGTACAAGTGGTTCCAGGCCCTGGGGCGCTACCTCGACGCCCCTGTCTGGACGCTGGAGATCCCCCAGCCCGGCGTGGAGGAAGGACTGGAGGAGGGTGTCCACGAGAGGAACATCCAGTTCATGGTCAAGGAGCTCAGGGAGTTCGTCAAGTTCGTCGAGTCTCTCCTGAAGAAGAAGATGGACTGGGATAGATTAGAGGAGATCGTGAGCGATATCCTCGAGATGAACCGTATCTGGTACGAGACGAACGAGCTGAGAAAGACCAAGCCCTGCCCCATGCACTCCAGGGACTTCTGGACCTGCATGACCGGGTGCCTCTATCCCGCCGGCGACCTGAAGGTCTTGATAAAACTCTATCAGGACCTCTACGACGAGACGAAAAAGCGGGTCGAGGAGAATGTGGGGGCGGTGGAGAACGAGAAGTACAGGCTCGTCTTTGCGGAGCTGCCCCCGTGGCACAGCCTCAAAATCTTCGACCGTCTGGCGGAGCGGGGCTGGAACTTCGTCATAGAGAGCTGGGCCTACCATCCGCCCAAGCCCCTTGATCTCGCCGGCATAAACGATCCCATTGAGAGGATGGCGAGGTTTACCTACCAGTGGCTCACCGGCTACTACAAAAACGCCCTCAAAAACGAGGAGTGGTGGGGCTACTTTGCCTATCCCTACCTCGAGTACGCCAGGGAGTACCAGTGCGACGGCGCCTTTCTGCACCCCCTTATAACCTGCAGGACCGCCACGAACCACCTCTACCTCGTTCAGGATAGATTAATGAAAAAATACAAGGTGCCGTCCCTCGTGGTGGAGGGGGACATCGTTGACCTCAAGCTTTTCGACCCGGAAGATGCGATGAGAAAGGCGGAGGCCTTCGAGGAGACGATGGAGCACAACAGGGAGATGAGAAAGAAGGAGGGGCTGGAGTGGTGATGTTGTGAGCAAGCTACTTTTAGGCTGTCGTTTCGTTTTAAGTTAATGTTCTAAATTAATATCATAGAGGGTTAAGTAATGGCTACAGGGGCACAAAAGGGAACAGCGAGGGCGCACGAGATATACGGCGACAGGGCCAAAAGGGCAAAGGAGCTCAAGGCTGAGGGTAAAGAAATAGTCGGATACCTCTGCATCTATCCGGTGATCGAGATAATAACGGCCGCCGGCATGGTGCCGTACCGCCTCTTCGGCGACCTGAGGGAGCCGAAAACCAAGGTGGAGGCCTGCCTCCCCACGGTCGTCTGTCCTTACCTCAGGAGCGTTATGGACATAGGGCTAAAGGGAAGATACGATTTCCTCGACGGTGTCGTTATGGCCCACGCCTGCGAGGTGGCCGAAAAGCTCGCCCACATCTGGAAAACATACATAGACACGAAATACACATTTTTCATTGACACCCCCCACACCGTCCACGACGCAGCGAGGGAGCATTTGAGAGACATCCTTAACGACTTCAGGATGTCCCTCGAAAAGTACACCGGAAAGAAGATCACCGACGAGACGATCACGGGCGCGGTAAAGGCGCACAACGAGCAGAGGGGCCTCGTGAGGGAGCTCTTCGACCTGAAGAAGCCTGACCCGCCCCTCATCAGCGGAGTGGAGACGGTGGAGGCCCTCATCGCCGTTATGAGCCTTCCCGTGGAGGAGGGAAACGAGCTGTTGAGAGAGGTGATCTCCGAGGTTAAGTCGCGGGATGCAAAGGGCGGGAACGACAAGAAGAGGCTCCTCCTCTGGGGGAGTATAATCGACGACACCGCCCTCTTCGAGCTGATCGAGGACGTGGGGGCGGACGTGGTTATGGACGACACCTGCGTAGGGACGAGGCCCTTCTTCCCGGACGTAGAGGTTACAAAGGATCCCCTGGTCGGACTCGCCGACCACTACCTCGTTGACCTCAAGTGCCCCAGGACGTTCAGGGAGGCGAAGTACGGGGAGCTCAAAAAGGACTACATGGAGGACCTCGATAGCAGGTTCAGCTACATAAAGGAGTTCGTCGACGACTGGAGCGTGGACGGGGTGATCCTTCACTCCCTCAGATACTGCGACATCCACGGCTACGAGATTCCGGGGCTGAAGGACTACTTCGAGCACGTCGGGATCAAGAGCATCTACATAGAGCCGGACTACACGGAGGCGGCGCTGGCGCCGTTGAGAACACGGATCGAGGCCTTCATCGAGACGCTCGACTGAGCCGGTCGGCCTGTCGGTCGGTAAGTCCGGTTTTAGTCTTTTGGGGGCGGGTGAGAACGACCCTCGCTGGAAGAAGTGGGGCGGTTCTTTGAAAGATAAACTGGATTCATCGTCCATTGATTTAATTTGGGGAGTAAAAGGGGGACTTAACCATCCACTTCACGGGGATCGACATAGGCTCCACCATGACCAAGGTGGTGATAATCGACGACGCTGGGGCGATCGAGGCTAAGATCATCGGCCCAACAGGAGCGGAGCACCGCCACCTTGCGGGAAACGTCATGGAGGACGCCCTTGGTGAGGCTGGCATCTCCTTTGAGGAGATAACCTACCTCGTGGCCACCGGCTATGGGAGGATAAACGTCCCCTTTGCCGACAGGCAGATCACGGAGCTTACGTGCCACGCGCGGGGGGTGGCGGTGGACTTTGCGAGCGTCCGCTTCGCCATCGATATCGGCGGCCAGGACGCGAAGGGGATGAAGATCGAGGACGGGAGGCTCCTCGACTTCGTCATGAACGACAAGTGCGCCGCCGGAACCGGCAGGTTCTTAGAAGTTCTGGCCGGGACCCTGGGAGTCAAGGTTGAGGATCTGGGAGCGATATCGATGGATTCGACGAAAAAAATAACGATAAGCAGCATATGCACCATCTTTGCAAAGCAGGAGGTCGTGTCGTATCTCTCGGAGGGTGTTGCCCTTCCCGACATCATAGCCGGCCTTCACGACTCGATAGCTGGAAAGGTGGTCAGAATGGCGAGAACCCTCAAGATCGAGCCGGACGTCGTCCTCACCGGTGGGGTGGCCAAAAATCCCGGGGTGGTAAAGGCGGTGAGCGAGCACGTGGGATACGACGTCCTCGTTCCGCCGGAGCCTCTGATAACGGGAGCGATGGGGGCAGCGGTCCTCGGCAGGGAGAGGGCGTTAAAGGCGATAGAGGAGAACAAGCCCCTCAAGGTAAAGGAGAGGGTCATCGAAAAGCCGGTTCTTTACGGCTGATGCGGATAGATTAACAATGGCGTGGTTTATGGGCATAGACATCGGCTCGGAGGCGGCGAAGGGGGCGATAACCAAGGACGGGGCGCCCGCGGCCGAGGAGACCCTCCCCTCCGGCTACAAGTACGGAGAGGTGGCCGAAAGCTTGAGGGTACGGCTGCTGGAAAAGGCGGGGATAAGCTTCGACGATGTGGAGTTTACGGTGGCGACGGGCCAGGGGAGGGAGAGCGTCTCGTTCTCCGACGAAATGGCTGACGACATCAGGTGCGCGGCCAGGGGGATAAACTCCCTCTTCCCTAACGTTAGGACGATAATCGACGTTCAGGGTCAGTCGAGCCGGATAATCCACGTAAACGAGCTCGGCCAGGTGGGGGACTTCGTGGTGAGCGAAAAATGCGCCGCCGGAAGCGGCCAGTTCCTTAACGTAATTGGGAACGTCCTGAGGATCGATGTGGATGATATCGGCGAGCTATCCCTTAAGGCGAAAAACCCGGTCCGCTTTACGACCGGATGCGTGGTCTTCTGGGAAACGGAGGCGATCTCCCGGGTCTCCGAGGGCTTCTCAAAGGAAGATATCTTGGCCGGAGTCCACAGGGCGATGGCCGAAAAAATCGTGTCTCTCATCGAGAGGATAGGTCTGAAAGAGGAGTGTGCCGTAAGCGGCGGGGGGGGGCTTGACATCGGGCTCGTGAAGAGCATCAGGGATGAGCTGGGAGTAGAGGTCAGGTTATCGGAAAATCCCCAGACGGTAACGGCGCTCGGGGCGGCGGTCATGGCCGCGGAGATATCCAAGAGGGCCAAGAAAGGATCGGGATGAGGAATGCTTGGTCGGGATTTTGTTTGTGAGCGGATTCGGGTGAAAGGTGACAGCAGTTTTTATGATTCACGGTCGGGGCGGTAATGAAACAGCGGATTCATCTATATTGTAAATAAATAATCGTCCCTAATAGGACGGGACGGTTGGAATTAGTGAGTTAACAAGGAGATATTTATCATAGGAGAATCATAGGAGAATTTAAAATGGGTGCAGACAAGACAACAAAGGAGATTTTGGAGTCCAAGATTAAGGGGAGGAAGCGGACTCCTCTTTACAACAAGGAGGCTTTGGCCGGGATCAAGGAGAGCTTCGATCGGTGGAAGGGCGAGAAGGTTCGCGAGAACGATCGGGAGAACTGGGAGGTTACCCCCCACACGATCATCGGCTCTGAGATCAACAAGAAGATGATCTACACTCCCCTCGACGTCGAGGATTTCGACTATCTCGAAGACCTGGGGAACTCGGGAGAGGAGCCCTATACACGGGGGATCCATCCGAACATGTACCGGGGCAGGTCGTTTACGATGAGGCCACTTCCCGGGGCTGGATCACCCGAGGAGATGAACAAGCGCTTCAAGTTCCTGGTGGATCAGGGAGCCACGGGTCTTGGGCTCGCCCTCGACCTCTCCACCGTGCAGATGTTCGACTCGGACGAGCCGGAGTCGAGGGGGCAGGTGGGCGTCGTGGGCGTCCCGATAGACTGTGTGGACGACATGACGGCCATCTTCAAGGACCTTCCCCTGGACAAGATAAGTGTCGCCGTTATCACCCATTATCCGAGAAACACCGCCATCCTCTTTCCGATGTACCTCGCTATGGCGGAGCGGAGGGGGATTCCGTGGGACAAGCTTATCGGCAGCGTCCAGAACGATTTCATAATGGAAAACGTCGTCAGGGGCGCCTCCGAGTATATCCCCCCGAAGGACACGTTCAGGGTTCAGTGCGACAACATCGAGTTCATCAGAAAAGAGGTCCCCAAGTGGAGCTACATCACGCTGAACGGATACAACCTGAGGGAGGAGGGCACCTCCGGCGTAACCGCCATGGCGGTGGCGGTGGCCAACGGCATCGAGATAATAAACGAGATGATGAGGCGGGGCCACGACGCGGACTGGGCCGGCAAGAGGATAGCGTTCTTCTGGTCTTTCGCCAACGACTTCTTCGAGGAGGTCGCGAGGCTTAGGGCTATAAGGAGGCTCTGGTACAAGATCATGAAGTACCGCTTCGACGCCCAGGACCCCCGCTCCATGTGGCTGAAGTGCCACATCCAGACATCAGGTATCTCCCTTATGCGGGAGGAGCCGTTGAACAACATAATAAGGGCCGCCTATCACGGCCTCTCCGCGGTCCTCGGCGGGACCCAGTCTTTGCACGTTGACACCTACGACGAAGCCTACTCCGTCCCGTCGGAGAGGACGCTCATGCCTTCGGTCAGGACCCAGCAGATAATCGAGGCGGAGTCTCAGGTGACCCAGGTGGTCGATCCGCTGGCCGGATCATTTTACGTGGAGTCGCTGACCAACGAGGTGGAGAGGCAAATCTTAAACGAGCTGGAAGAGATCGAGAAGATGGGGGGGCTGGTTGAGGCGGTGGACAGCGGCTGGCTCCACAGCAAGGTCGCCAACTTCATCCAGAGGGAGCAGAAGATGATCGAGACCGGCGAGATAAAGGTCGTAGGCAAGAATACCTACAAGGCCTCGAACGTAGAGCTTCCGCCCATCGAGGCGAGCCAGTTCAACACAAAGCTCTACGAGCAGATGAAGGCCAAGCTTGAGAAGTTGAGGGAGAAGAGGGACAACGACAAGGTGGAGAGCGCGCTCAAAGCTCTCGTGGATGCCTGCAAGAAGGGGGAGAACATTACCTACAGGACGGTCGAGGCGGCCAGAGCCGACGCCACCGAGGGGGAGATGAGAAGGGCCTTCACCGAGGCGTTCGGAACCTGGAGACCGCCTATATTTACATAGGAGCGAGAGGTCGAGCTTACAGGTGAACGAAGTTTGTCTCGAAAAATATAAGGCTGTTTATAAAATTGATATTGTATTTCGCCCGATGGATGGGCGGCAGTCGAGTTGAGGAGAGGGGAAGGTTTTGTGGGGGCGATCCATCGGGGTTAAACGGAGGTTTTGATAATGGCAGATAAGACGATTAAGGTATTGATGGCGCAGTTCAGCCTGGAGAGCCACACGCGGGGCCTCTTCACGGTGGCGGGGATGCTTCGGGATGCGGGGATGGAGGTAATACTCCTCGGAAACGCCCTGCCGGATGTTATTGTGGATACCGCCTCCGACGAGGACGTGGACGTTATCGGTATCAGCACATACTGCGGAGGTGAGATGGTCCTGGGACAGGATCTCATCGATGCGGCGAAGAAGAAGGGAATCTTTGACAACACCGTTTTCGTCATCGGCGGGATATTCCCCCCGGAGGACGAGCCGGGCTTGAAGAAGATAGGCTTTGACGGGGTATTCCCCCCGGGGGCGGGGTCTTCCAGGGAGGAGATTGCGGGTCTGATCAGGGAGGCCGTGGCGGCAAAGAGGAATTAAATTAGTCTTTCCCTTTGTTGTTTGTGTAATATAAAAAAAAGAGGGTGTGTTCCGAAGTTTATTGCCGAAT
>CAZIWT010000040.1:0-25445 GCA_964542895.1 uncultured Thermodesulfobacteriota bacterium | reverse complement strand
GGCGGCACGTCCAGGGCGGTCAGGCCCTCCTCTTGGGCGATCCGTCGCAGATTTCCGCTCGACGGATCGGTGGTCAGGATCAGCCGCTCCCGGAGTTTTTCGTGACCCAACTTCTTTTTAAGCCGAAAACCATATAACCATTAGTACCACTATATTCCCACTCCGAAGTGGGAGAGTTAGTCAATATTACATTTTCAATCTTGAATATAGTCGATCAATCATTCATGAGGCTGGTATCCGTGCTAATGGTCCTTGGATAAGGAAAATTCCCCTCTTATTATCCTTTTGACTTTACAAAATTATGGCGCTAATATTGACATTAATGGCATGATACCAATACCCATCATCGATGAACCGAAGGGGGATTGTACAGATCAAAGGGGCGTATAAAACCAAGGGAGGAGGTTGAAAAGTGACAGGTAGAGTCAAAGTTGCCGTGTGGGGCACGGGACAGATGGGGAGCGGCGCTATAGAGCTGATCCTCAAAAAAAAGGGGATGGAGCTTGTGGGGGTGATCTCTAAGAGGGCGGATCGGAACGGAAAGGACGTGGGGGAGATACTGGGCCGGGATAAGCCGCTGGGGATTAAGGTCTTCTCCGATGCCGAGGAGCTTTTCAAGAGCACTTCCCCCGATGCGGTCGTCCAGTGCACGACGTCCACTGTAGTGGACGCCTTCGGCGAGATAGAGACGGCCTTAAAATACGGGATCAACGTGGTCTCCATCGCAGAAGAGATGAGCTTCCCCGAATACGGCTCACCTGAGCTGGCAGAGAAAATCGACAGGCTCGCCAAAGCCTCCGGGGTCACTGTCCTGGGGACGGGGATCAATCCCGGATTCGTGCTGGACCTTCTCGTCATTGCGCTGACCGGCGTCTGCACAGAAGTTCACTCCATCACGGCAAAGAGAGTGAACGACCTCTCCCCCTACGGCCCCTCCGTTTTGAGAACCCAGGGTGTGGGAATAACCCCGGAAGAGTTTCAGCGGGGGATCGAGGACGGCTCTGTGGTGGGGCACTTCGGCTTTCCGGAGTCGATCGGTATGATCGGAAAAGCGTTGGGATGGAAGATAGATAAGATCAAGCAGACGAGGGAGCCGATCATAAGCAACGTCAAGAGGGAGACGCAGTTTGTTGCCGTGGAGCCGGGGATGACATGCGGCTGCCACCACACGGGGATAGGGTACATGGGGGGAAAGGCGGTGATCACCCTCGACCACCCCCAGCAGATTCACCCCCATCTGGAGGGCGTGGTCACGGGCGACTATATCGATATAAAGGGTGTGCCCGATGTCTCGTTTTCCGGCTCCCCGGAGATTCCGGGGGGTGTGGGGACCGTGGCCCTTTCTGTCAACATGATCCCAAAGGCCGTAAACGCCCCTCCGGGGCTGATGACGATGGCGGATATGCCCGTTCCCGCAGCAATCATGGGGGACGTGAGGGAGATGATTAAGGGGAGGGATTGATGGATGAGATTGTTAAGGGTGGAAGCTGGGTGGAGGTCCACAGGATCGTCCTTGAAGCGGGGGAGCGCGCCCCCCAGGTGCCGGAGGATACGAAGAAGGTCCCCCTGGAGATGAGAGTCAAGGGATACCTGAAAAAAGACGCAAAGGTGGGAGACGAGGTCGAGATAACGACCGCGGTGGGGAGGACGGTCACAGGGAAACTCACGGCCGTAAATCCTCCCTACGACCACGGCTTCGGCGAACCTATCCCGGAGCTAATACCGATCGGAAAAGAGGTCAAACGGATTATAGACGAAAGGGGCGACAAGGGAAGGAGGGGAAGATGAGCACTATTGATATGGGCTACGACGCCGTGATGGCGAAGAAGGGGGAGGTGATGAAGAGCTCGGTGGGTATCGACTACGACGCATTCAAGACCGGCCCCGTCTCCTTCGACTACGAGGGGATGATGACGAAGACCGGCTACGACCTGAAAAGGGTTTTCGAGATACAGTCGGAGACGGCGGTGGGAAACACCCCCCTGGTCGAACTGAAAAACATCACCGCCCTCGTTCGGGCCGTCTCCCCTCGCGGCAAGGGCGCCCGGATATTCGTGAAGGACGAGGCGCAAAACCCCTCCGGCTCCTTCAAAGACCGCAGGGCCTCGGTATCGGTCTACGAGGCGAAAGAGAAGGGGTACCCGGGTGCCAGCGCCGCCACCAGCGGCAACTACGGGGCGGCGGTCGCCTCCCAGGCGGCGAAGTGGGGCCTTCCCGCAATCATCGTCCAGGAGGCCTTCGACGGCAGGGGGATCGCCCAGCCTGAAATAGCGGAGAAGACAAGGGCGTGCGAGGCCTACGGGGCCGAGGTGATAAGGCTCTCGGTAGGCCCGGAGCTCTTCTACGTCTTCCTCCTTATCCTCATGGAGACCGGCTACTTCAACGCCTCCCTCTACACCCCCTTTTCCGTTTTAGGGATAGAGACGCTGGGCTTTGAAGTGGCAACGGAAATCAAAGAGAGGGAGGGGCACTTTCCTGACGTCGTCGTCGCCACCCACGCCGGCGGGGGAAACGTCACCGGCACCGGCAGGGGGCTTATCAAGGCGGGGGCATCCGGCACCAAGCTGGTTGCCGCAAGCGTGGACCTCTCGGGGCTTCACATGGCCTCCGATACCGACTTCAACCGGAAGTCGTTCACCACGGGGCACACCGGCTTCGGGATACCCTTTGCCACCTGGCCCGACAGGGCGGACGTGCCTAAAAACGCCGCCCGGCCCTTAAGATATATGGACAGGTTCGTGACCGTGACCCAGGGGGAGGTCTTCTACATCACCCAGGCGCTGGCGGAGCTTGAGGGGATGGAGCGGGGCCCGGCGGGGAATACTTCGCTGGCGGCGGCCTTCGCTATAGCGTGGGAGATGGCAGAAGACGAAATCGTCGTCGTCCAGGAGACGGAGTACACCGGGGCGGGAAAACACCCGATAGCCCAGCTGAACCTGGCGAAGAAGATGGGGATAGAGGTGAAAAGGGGCGACCCGAAGGAGAACGTACCGGGCGTGAGGATCGTAATTCCGGAAGACCCTTCGCAGATTACGGCTGTCGACGTCGACCTCGACAGGCTCAGAAGATCGTACTACAAAAACGCCCTCGAGAATATCGAAGACAGGGAGAAAATCACCGACGACGAGATCAGGTTTCTGGCCGAGGACACGAAGACGACCCCGGACTATGTAAAAGAGGCGGTCGGCCTGAAATAGAGCATATTAATAATCAAGGGAGATGGGAGGAATGGAGAGAGGCGACGATTACGAAAAGAGGCGGGAGAGGGTAAAAAACCTGACCGACGTTGAGCTCAAAGACCGCTTCTGGGAGCTCTTGAACAAGATCGTCGAGCCGATTGTTGAGGAAGCGAGGACCCACACCTCCCCCTCCATCGAGCGGTCGGTGTTGCTTCGGATGGGCTTTTCGAGCATCGAGGCGAAGGCGCTCGTGACCAACATCTCGGAGCGGGGACTTCTGGGCCGCGGCGCCGGGGGAATCGTCTACCGGGTCGCCGTAAAGAACAAGATCGACGTCAGGAGCGCGGGGCTTGGGCTGATAGAGGGGAAATACTGGGAGGATATTGACCCATGAGGCGACCGATGAAGCGATCCGATAAGCTCAATCTTGAAAAGAAGATTGACGTGGCAAAGATCATCGAGGGTCTTTCCGACTACCGGCCCAAGAGGAAGGGGTGGACGTGGCGCAAGGCTGTCCCGAATCAGGAGATAGGCCCGTTCGTGTACAAAGACACCTCAGAGGCACTGAAAAACTCCGTCCCCCTCCCATCCGCCCACTACTTCGGGAACATCGATCCCCAGTGCGACTTCGTGATCACGACCGAGATAGCCTCCGGCCGCTTCGAGGACGACATCAGGAGGATGCGGATGGCCGCGTGGCACGGGGCGGATCACATCATGGTGATAAGGACGACCGGCCAGTCCCACTTCGACGGCCTCATCGAGGGAACCCCGGAGGGGGTTGGTGGGGTGCCGATCAGCAGAAAGCAGATCAGGGCTTCGAGGAAGGCGCTCGACCTTATCGAGGAGGAGGTGGGAAGGCCGATCAATTTCCACTCCTACGTCAGCGGGGTCGCCGGGCCGGAGATGGCAGTCCTCTTCAACGAGGAGGGTGTGAACGGCGCCCACCAGGACCCCCAGTACAACGTCCTGTACAGGAACATCAACATGCACCGCTCGTTCGTGGACGCGGCGTGCGCGAAGGCGCTGATGGCGGATGCCAAGATCCTCCAGATCGACGGCGCCCACAACGCCAACGCCACCGCCAGGGAGGCGTGGAAGGTGATGCCGGAGCTTCTGGTCCAGCACGGGATAAACTCGGCCTTTTCCCTTGCGGTGGGGATGGAGAGGGAGAATATCGCGCTCTCCACCGTCCCCCCAACGGCGCCCCCGGCCCCCAAGCTCTATATCGACCTGCCCTACGCCGTGGCCCTTCGGGACTTCTTTAACGGCTTCAAGTTCCGGGCGCAGCAGAACACCCGCTACATGGAGTCGGACACTTCCGAGGCCACCATCACCCACGTCCTCGATACATTGATCTCCCGGCTCACCTCTGCCGATATCCAGAGCACCATCACGCCGGACGAGGGTAGGAACGTCCCCTGGCACTACAACAACGTCCTGGGGGTCAACACGGCGCGCCAGACGCTGATGGGCGTGGACGGATTTACCGAGATGATCGAGCTTAAGGAAGACTCCCCTCTCGACAAAAAAGTTCGGGAGATAAAGGAGCGGGCGGTGCTGTTCTTAGAGGAGATCGTGGATATGGAGGGATACTTCGCGGCGGTTGAAGAGGGGCACTTCGTGGACTCCGGCAACTTCCCGGAGAGGGTCGGCGACGGGATAAAGAGGGCGGCCGACGGCGGCGTGGCGGCGGGAAGCATATTAAGGAGGGAGGCCGACTACATGGCCCCGGTCTGCTGCCACTTCGGCGAGAACCACCTCCCCGATGGTATCAAAAAACCGTGCGATTTGATCGACGGCTGCACCCTCTGCGAACCCGGGAAGATCGTCTACATAGACGAGCTGGACGAGGAGGACAACGTTACGAGACGCCTCGAGACGCCTCTAAAGGAAAAGGAGGCCGGCCTCATCCGCCCGGAGGTGGAGTGGGCGGGCGACGGCGTCGTCTGCGTGACGGTGATGGTCCCTGATCCGCCGGACGTGGGTGAGGCGGCGGCGCTTATCATGGCGGAAAAAATGGGGCTTAAAGACCCGGAGGTGATTCACAGGAGGGTCATGCACCCGGCCGAGGGCACCCTCTTCGAGGTCAAGGGAAGGTTGGACTTCGCCGTGAATCGAGCGGATCTCGTAATCCCGAAGAAAGAGGTGCCGGTGGCAGAAGACGAGATAAGGGAGTACATCAGGAAGAGAGGCGTCTCGGTCGTGGCCGCCACCGTGGGGGAGGACGAGCACTCGGTGGGGATGCGGGAGATAATCGACATAAAGCACGGCGGGATCGAGAAGTACGGCTTTGTCTGCCACTATCTCGGGACGTCCGTTCCGGTCGCGAAGCTGGTCGACGCCGCCGTCGAGACAGGCTCGAAGATAATCCTTATCTCCACCATCATTACCCACAACGACATACACAGGGTAAACATGAGGAGGCTCGCCGACTTGGCCGTTGAGCGGGGTTTGAGGAGTGACCTGGTGCTAATCGCCGGGGGGACGCAGGTGACCGACGATACGGCGAAAGAGTCCGGGATGGACGCCGGCTTCGGCAGGGGGACGAAGGGCCACGACGTGGCGAGCCTGATAGTCAAGCGACTCAGGGGGGAGGTCTGACGGTTTTAAGGATGAAGAGGGCCGATCTATTAGTGGCGGAGATCGGGAGCACGATAACAAAGCTCTCGGCGTTTGATCTGAAGGGGGAGGGGGGAAATTCTCCCGCCCCCTTTTTGGGGCAGGGGGTCTCCCTCACGACGGTCGAGGAGGGGGACGTGACGGTCGGCCTCACGAAGGCGGTGGACGACCTCACATCCCGGCTCAGGGTCGATACGAAGGGGGTAAGGCTCATGGCGGCTTCTTCCGCCGCCGGGGGCCTCAAGATGACCGTCCACGGGCTGACCCGCGACATGACGCTAAAGGCCGCCAGCGAGGCGTCCCTGGGGGCGGGGGCGGTCGTAGTCTACACGACGGTGGGGGAGATAAGGGAGGATGACATCGCCGAGATAAAGAGGGTATCGCCCAAGTTGATCCTTCTTGCCGGCGGCGTCGACTACGGCGAGCGGGACGTGATCGTCAATAACGCCAAAATCCTCTCGGCGATAGGGCTGAATATCCCGGTCATCTACGCCGGGAACGTGAGTGCCAAGGGAGAGGTGGAGAGGATCTTTGATAACAGCCGACTCAGGCTCTTTACCTGCGACAACGTCTACCCGAGGATCGACGAGCTGAACCTCAAGCCGGTAAAGGATATCATCCAGCGGGCCTTTTCGGATCACATTATCAACGCGCCGGGGATGGAGAGGGTAAAGGAGATGGTTCATGGGGAAGTGATGCCGACCCCGGGGGCGGTGATGGCCGCATCGGAGCTCCTCTTTGATCTGATGGGAGACCTGGTGGTGATCGACGTGGGGGGCGCCACCACCGACGTCCACTCGGTGACCCCCGGCTCCCCGAAGCTGGCCGGGATGATGACCGCCCCGGAGCCGCTGGCCAAAAGGACCGTGGAGGGGGACCTGGGGGTATTCCACAATGCCCAGAATATCCTTGAGCAGTCGTCGATGAGCACGGGGGATTGGGAGGGCGAGGCGGCCAAGATGTCGGAAGGAGAGATGGGTAGGATAGCTCCCATTCCCTCGGATGATGAGGGGGTGAAGAGGACCTCCCTTCTCTGCAAGTGGGCGGTGGACCTGGCCATCTGGCGCCACGCGGGAGAGATAAAGGTCGCCTACGGAACTTTCGGGAGGAGCGAGCTCGTGGAGGGGAGAGATCTGACTGCGATAAAAAACATCATCGGGACGGGGGGGGCGCTCTGCCGTCTCGATAGCGGCCGGGATATCCTTAAATCGATAAGGAGGGACGTAAGGGACAAAAAGCTCCTACCGCCGGAGGACGCCGAGGTCTTTATCGACAAGCACTACATCATGGCGGCGGCGGGGGTGATGGCAAAAGAGTACCCGGAGTGCGCCCTCTCCTCCTTGAAGATGAGCCTTGGTCTTTATCCAAATATTGATCAAAAGGGGGGGATTAAAAAATGACGAATCCCTCGGTAACGGTGGACCTTAAGAAGATCGAGGAAAACGCCCGGGCGATCACCGATCTCTGCGGGAGGTTCGGCATAGAGGTCTTCGGCGTCACCAAGGTTACCTGCGGGATGCCCCAGGTGGCAAGGGCGATGATAAAGGGGGGGGTCGTGGGGATCGGGGAGTCGAGGATGGAAAACGTCCGCCGCCTAAAGGTCAACGGGATAAACGCCCCGATCATGCTCCTTCGCATCCCCTCCCTTTCAGAGGCGGACGAGGTTGTGGTCTCGGTGGATATCAGCCTCAACTCGGAGCTCTCGGTGATCCGGGCGCTCTCCGAGGCGGGGGTCAGGAGGGGTATAGTCCACGACATAATCCTGATGGTCGACCTGGGCGACCTGAGAGAGGGGATCTGGCCGGACGACCTGATACCGGCGGTGAAGGAGGTGGTGCTTCTAAAGGGGGTCAGGGTAGTCGGCCTCGGCACGAACCTCAGCTGCTACGGCGGCGTGATCCCCACAAGGGAAAACATGGGGATTCTGGTCGATTACGCCGACGAGATAGAGAAGAGGTTCGGATTAGAGCTGAAATATATATCGGGGGGAAACTCCAGCGCTTTAACCCTCATCAGCGAGGGGGGGATGCCGAAGAGGGTCAACAACATGAGGATAGGGGAGGCGATACTGTTGGGGAGGGAGACGATCGAGAGGAGACCCTGGCCCGGGACGACCCAGGACGCCTTTCAGCTGAAGGCGGAGGTGATCGAGCTCAAGGAGAAGCCGGCGGTGCCGATAGGGAAGATTAGCCAGGACGCCTTCGGGCATAAGCCCCCTTTTGATAATTTTGACACCACCGGCTCTTCCATCAAAGGAGCAAAGCGGGAGATGACAAGGGCGATTTTGAACGTGGGGCGGGAGGACGTGGAGGTGGAGGGTCTTTTCCCTGTGGACGAAAGGCTCAAGATCATCGGGGCCTCCAGCGACCACCTCATCGTCGACGTTACCGAAGCCAAAAGTGAGGTAGAGCTCGGAATGAAAATGGGATTTCTGATGAACTACGCCTCGCTCCTTGCCGCGATGACCTCCTCCTACGTGGAGAAGCAGATCGTGCCGAAGGAGGAGGGGGGCGATGCGAAGGGGGTTGCCGTCATCGGCGTCCCGAGCTGGGTGGGCTCCCTCTCCCCCGGCGTGAGACACGCCCCCAGGGTGGTCAGGGAGGCGGGGCTCGTTGATAGGCTGAAATCGCTGGGTCTTAATGTGGATGACAGGGGCGACATCCGGCTTGATGTGGATATAACGGGAAGCGACTACGACGAAAACGTAAGCGAGATAGTGAGGATCTCGGAGGAGACGGCCGCTTTCGTGGAAGAGGCGGCGGCAAGAAAACTAATCCCCCTGATCCTCGGCGGGGACGACACGGCGAATCTGGGCGCATTTCTGGGGCTTATCCGCTCCATAGGCCCCTTCGGCCTCCTCTGGTTCGACGCCCACGGCGACTTCAAGATCCCGGCGGGAGATGACGGGAAGGTGGGCGGCGGAGACGAAACGGGGGATAGGATCACCCGCTCGGTTCTGGCCCACGCCCTCGGCTTTCACGGGGAGGGGGGAGACGAGCGTCTCTTCAAGATGGGGGGGATATCGCCCAAGCTCTCTCCAGAAAACGTCGCCATAATCGGGCTTCGCGACATCGACCAGGAGGAGGCCGATCTCATCTCCGGGTCGGGAGTCAAGATATTTACGATGGAGGATATAGACAACCTCGGCATGAAGGAGACGATCTATCAGGGACTTAGGGCCGCCGGCGGCGGGACGGGGGGGATCTACGTCAGCCTGGGAATGGACGTCGTCGACTCCCAGGTGGCGTCCGGCGTTGACACCCCCATAAGGGGGGGGATTACATATCGGGAGACCCACCTCGCCATGGAGCTCGTTGCCCAGTCCGGCCTCATGGTTGCCCTGGGGGTGGTGGGGATCAATCCGGAGCGGGACGCGGACAACTCCACCGCCCAGGTCGCCGTGGAGTTCATCCTCTCCGCGTTCGGCAAGAAGATCATCAAAAAGAGGGGGTAACGACCTTCGAGATCTGAACTCTCCCCGCAAAGCCAATCACAGATCAAATAACTTTTTAAGATGATCGAGTATCCATCCTCATTTTTTATTTGAGAAATCGCCGAAGGGTCACTTTTTTTGTAGGAAACTTTGGGGATACAACAAAAAATGGTTGCATAAATGAAACTGTTTTGTTATAATGAAACCATAATGGTAGCGGACAACGGTAACAGGGGTAGGCTTGTCGATACGATCCTCGGGAGCATTGCCGACGGTGTCTTCACCGTCGACAGGGATTGGAAGATCACGTCCTTCAACACCGCCGCCGAGAGGATAACCGGCATCTCCCGAAAGGAGGCGATCGGCAGGAGCTGCAGCGATATTTTTCACGCCAGCATCTGTACCCAGAACTGCGCCCTGAGGAGGTCTATCTCGACCGGAATCGAGATCATCAATCAGAAGATAGATATCATAAACAGCGTGGGACAGAAGATCCCGGTGTCGATCAGCACGGCCGTATTACGCGACAAGAACGACGAGGTAATAGGGGGGGTGGAGACATTTCGCGATCTCTCTTACATCGAGGAGCTGAGGAAGGAAGTGAAGGCCCGGTACACGTTCGAGGACATCATAAGCAAGAACAAGAAGATCCTGGAGATATTCGATATCCTTCCCGATATAGCGGAGAGCGACAGTACCGTGTTGATAGAGGGAAAAAGCGGAACGGGAAAGGAGCTCTTCGCCAGGGCGATCCATAACCTCTCCCACAGGAATTCGGGACCGTTTGTCGCCGTCAACTCGTCCGCCCTTCCGGAGACCCTTCTGGAATCGGAGCTCTTCGGATACGTGAAGGGAGCGTTCACCAATGCGGTCAAGGACAAGCCGGGGCGCTTCGCGTTGGCAAAAGGCGGGACGCTGCTCCTCGACGAGATCGGTGACCTGCCGAAGCCCCTTCAGGTGAAGCTCCTTCGGGTCCTTCAGGAGAGGGAATATGAGCCCCTCGGCTCCGTAAAGAGCGTCAAGGCGGATGTGAGGATTATAGCGTCCACGAACAGGAATCTGGCCGAGGAGGTGCAGTCCGGAAACTTCAGGGAGGATCTCTACTACAGGCTGAACATAGTCAGGATAGCCCTGCCGGAGCTGAGGGAGCGGAGGGAGGATATCCCATTCCTCGTGGAGCACTTCGTCGACAAGCTGTCCATCAGGATGGGAAAGGATATCAGTGAGATCACAGATGACGTCCTCGATTTCTTTATGAGGTACGATTTTCCGGGAAACTTGAGGGAGCTCGAGAACATAATCGAACACGCCATAATTCTCTGCAGGGACGGCGTTATCACTCTGGATAACCTCCCCGGCGAGCTGACGGGAAAGGCGGTCTCCGTTGAGGGCGGCTCTTCATCGTTGAAAGAGAGCCTCAAGGACAAGGAGAGGCAGGTGATCACGGAGTACCTCTCTCGTCACGACGGGAGCCGTGTCAAGACCGCCAGGGCCTTGAATATGACCAAGGTCACCCTGTGGAGGAAGATGAAGGAATACGGTCTCATTTAGAGAGGGCGCGCGTTCTGCAGGGGTTTAAGCGGTGCGCAGTATTTATAGAGATATAACGTACGGTTAATTCGCGTTCGGCTGGTTCCGTACGACGGATAGATATTTTAATGTGTGATGAAGGATAGACGTTTCACGCGGAGGGATAATCGAGAGGTGTTTTTTATTAGATTGCGGCCCGACCAGACGAGTTACATTTATGTAATTATAAACGGGCTCGGAAGTTTCATTTGCGAAACCATTTCCCGTCCCTGATTTTTAACCTTTGCCTTGTTTATGTTTAATGTTCCGAAATCATTGAGTTTTATATAATCGGGGCCACGGCGGGCTTGTGGCATTAAATTTGCAACATATATAAGCATGGTGGATGAAAAATGCTACAAGATTGCGGTTCCCATATTCGAGTGGAGGGTGGCGCCCAGGCTCGATACGGCGGAAAAAATGCTCTTCGCCACCGTCGAGGACGGAAAGGTTGTGAATGAAGAAGAGGTCAGAATCGTCGGGGTGCATCCACTGAATATCGCCCACTGGTTCAAGGACGAGGGAATAAGCGTCGTGATATGCTGCGGAATCGATGCAAAATGCAGCAGCCTGCTGCTGGAGAGCGGCATTGATCTCGTCTCGTGGATAGCGGGAAATGCGAAGGATGCGGTCAGGGCCTATCTAAAAGGTACCCTGGGCAGTATGGCCATTTCAACGGATACGATCGGCGGAGGTCCCTTGAGGAGGAGATTTCGGGGAGGCAAGTTCGAGCGGTGAATGAGGGATCGATGATAAGATAAGGAAGAAGCTGATAAAAGGGTGGGCGGGAATTGGTAAATAGGTGGGGGGGATTGATAGAGGGATGGATCATTGATAAATGGGGGGGGATTGATAAAGGGATGGGGGATTAATTGGTACGTGGATAACGAAGAGATTGGTAAGAACTGCAAATAAAGGAGGTGTTTGTCATGCCAAGGGGAGATAGAACCGGTCCCCAGGGAATGGGGTCGATGACCGGAAGGGGGATGGGCTTTTGTTCCGGATACGATGCGCCCGGTTATGCCAGTCCCGGAGCGGGCGGCTTCGGCAGGGGGAGAGGTATGGGCTTTGGCGGTGGCTGGGGTCGAGGGATGGGCCGCGGTATGGCCTGGGGAAGGGGAGGCGGAGCGCGCTGGTACGCGCCGCCGGCATATGGATACGGATACGAAACGGGATACGGCCCGATGTATCCGGCGGATCCGAAACAGGAGAAGACCTTCATCGAAGCCCAGCTCAAGGGTATTAAGACGGAGATGGAGGCGATGGAGAAGCGGCTCTCGGAGCTTGCCGCGGAGGAGAAAAAGTAAATTTGTTCTGAGGGGGGAGCACGTTCATCCCCCCCTCGCTCCATTTTCTATTTCTATAGGGGACGGCGGGTTGTGGGATCGGTATTTTTGTCGTTGGGAGCGGGCGAACTACGGATAGAACCGAGTAAGGATAGAACTGAGTAAATATATGAGTAAAAACGAGTGCGATAAGGATTCGGTCTGCAGTACATGTGAAGCGGGTGACAGGTGCACCGAATCGGAAAAAGAGAGGCACGCGGAGGATCTCTTAAAAAAGAGGCTTAACCGCATCGGGCGAAAGATCATGGTGATGAGCGGAAAGGGTGGTGTGGGGAAGTCCACCGTGGCCTCGAACCTCGCGGTTTTTCTCGCGATGGAGGGTTTTAAAGTCGGCCTTTTGGATGCGGACATTCACGGGCCGAATATCCCGAAGATGTTGGGACTGGAAGACGGGAGGCTCCTCGGGTCCAAAGAGGGGATTGTACCCATTCGGGCCATGGAGGGCCTTTCGGTTATCTCCGTGGGATATCTATTGGAGGATCGGGATACACCAGTGATATGGCGGGGGGCGATGAAGCACGGGGTTATAAAACAGTTTTTAGGGGAAGTAGACTGGGGAGACCTCGATTTTCTGATAGTGGACCTACCCCCGGGAACGGGCGACGAGCCACTGTCTGTGGCACAGCTGATCGGCTCATCGGACGGCTCGGTGGTTGTCACCACCCCCCAGGATGTGGCCCTTCTGGACAGCCGCAAATCGGTCAACTTCTCCAAGAGGATCGACGTGCCCGTCCTGGGAATCATCGAAAACATGAGCGGCTTTACCTGTCCCCACTGCAACAAGGAGATAAACCTCTTTAAGGTGGGGGGCGGTGAAAGGGCGGCGAAAGAGATGGGCGTTCCGTTCCTCGGGAGGATACCGATCGACACCGCTGTCATGGAGGGCGGCGATTCGGGAAAACCCTTTGTCAGATATTTGAAGGATTCACAAACATATTCCGCTTTTTCCGGGATCATGGAGTCTATCCTTAAGGAGCTCGATATCGGAAAGGAGCGAGGAAAAGCAAAAAACTCGAAAGTAACGGGAGATAAAAACATATGAAGAAAATAGTGATGGCTTCTGAAGATAATTTGGGGCTTGAGGGGAGGCTCTCGGCCCATTTCGGAAGATGCCCGTATTATGTTGTTGCAAATATCAACGATGTAAAGGATGTAACGGCGGACGATGTGGAGGTGGTTGAAAATCCCCACTTCAACAATCACCAGCCGGGCATAATGCCCAGATACATCCATTCGCTTGGGGCCGATGTAATGATCGCCGGGGGTATGGGGCCCAGGGCCATTGATCTTTTTAACAGCATAGGTATAGAGGTGGTAACTGGTTTTGCGGGGAAGGTCGGAGATATCCTCAAGGCCTACCTTGACGGAAAGATCGAGGGAACAGTTCCCTGCGCCCATGACCACGGCGGTGAATGCAGCTAATGGCGATAAATATTTTTTGGAGGGTATAGAAATGAATGCACGCGGAAGGGGACAGGGCGGCGGAGGCAGGGGGGGAGGTATGGGTGGAGGAGCGGGCAGTGGAAGTGGAAGGGGTATGGGTGGAGGTAACAGGCCTGGATCGGGGCCGAGTGGGAGTTGTGTTTGCCCCAAGTGCGGAACAAAGGCGCCCCATCAACGGGGTGTACCGTGTTATCAGCAGGAATGCCCTAATTGCGGAAGCAGTATGATGAAGGAGTAGGGTTCGGAAAGCAAATATAGGAGAGATAGGAGGATTGTAAGTGAAGATTGCCATAACTTCAAAAGGCGATAATCTTGAATCGGAGCTTGACCTAAGGTTCGGCAGGTGTCAGTACTTTATTATCGTCGACGATAATGATCTTCAGAGTTTCAAGGCGGTGGCAAACGATGCGATGTCGAGCGGTGGAGGTGCGGGGATAAAGGCGGCACAGACCGTGATAAACGAGGGAGTCGAGGCGGTCATAAGCGGGAATTACGGCCCAAACGCCTTTGACGCCCTCTCATCCGGTGGTGTCAAGCTCTACACCGCAGATGTGCCGACCGTCAAGGATGCGGTGGAGGCCATTGGTTCGGGGAAGGCGAGACTTCTTGAATCGGCGTCGGCGGCCGCCCATGCCGGTCTAAGACAGATATAATTTAAGATGAGGCTTTAAGCGAAAGATGATATTAGTATGGTTATCAGCATAGCGAGTGGAAAGGGCGGCACCGGTAAAACGACAGTAGCTGTAAGTCTCGCCACATTGGCGGGAGAGATTTCCGGTAAGGAAAAGAGGAGAGTCTTTTACGCCGACTGTGACGTGGAAGAGCCGGACGGGCACCTCTTCCTCAAGCCGGAGATAAAAGAGAGCACCAAGGCTTACACCTTGATTCCCAAGGTGGACCCGGATAAGTGTACCCTCTGCGGCAAGTGTGCGGAGTCGTGTCGTTTCAATGCGTTGCTCGTCACGAAGAAAAACGTCATAGTCTTCGAGGAGCTCTGCCACGGCTGCGGCACCTGCAGTATAGTGTGTGAGGAGGACGCGATCGTTGAAACGGAGAGGGAGATCGGGGTGATTGACGAGGGTAAGGCGGGTTCTGTCGACTCCGGTCAGATAGACTACATTGCCGGAGTTTTGAACGTCGGGGAGGTTATGTCTCCTCCGCTGATTAAGATGGTCAGGGAGAAGGTAGACAGCATCGTTGACGATGATAAAATCGTATTTATCGACGCGTCGCCGGGAACCTCGTGTCCGGTTATCGAGGCGGTGAGGGATACCGATTATGTCGTTCTTGTAACCGAGCCGACGCCCTTCGGGCTCAACGACCTAAAGCTTGCCGTGGGTATGGTGGAGGCCCTCGGCCTTCCCTTCGGGATCGTAATAAATCGGTATCAGGACGATGAAAAGGGAGGGGAGCTCCACCGATATGTGGAGGATAAGAATATCGAGGTTTTGGCGGAGATACCCCTTAAAAGGTCTATTGCTGAAATAATATCCAGAGGAGGAATTTTGGTCGAAGAAGATGGGGAGATGAAGAATATTTTCATGGGTATTTTAGATAGAATCACCAAACATGGAGGATTATTAAATGGGTAGAAAAATTGTCGTAGTAGGCGGTGTCGCCTGTGGGCCTAAGTCGGCCTCGCGGGCAAGGAGAATGGATCCTGAGGCGGAGATAACTATTGTGGAGAAAGGGGAGCTCCTGTCATATGCGGGATGCGGCCTTCCATATTTTCTCTCCGGGGACGTGAAGGACTCCAAGGAGCTCATGGAGACAGCGGTGGGGGTTGTGAGGGATACGGTCTTTTTTAAGAACGCCAAGGACATCAACGTGATGAACAATACCCTGGCGGAGTCTGTAGACCGTAAGAAAAAGGTCGTGTCTGTGGTAAACGTAAAGTCGGGGGAGAAGTCGGACCTTCCCTACGACAAGCTGGTGCTGGCCACCGGCGGCGTGCCGTTTGTCCCACCGATACCGGGAAGGGACCTGAACAAAGTCTTCACATTGTGCTGTGTGGAGGACGCCCGCGCCATCGACCTTGTTATGAGCAAGAAGGGCAATAAGAATGCGGTCATAGTGGGCGGCGGACTTATAGGGCTCGAGGTTACCGAGGCCCTGGTTACGAGGGGTCTAAACGTCACCATCGTGGAAATGCTGGACAGGATTTTACCCCAGCTCTTCGAGTTCGAGATGAGCGCCTTTCTGGAAAAACACCTGGTCGCCAACGGCGTGAAGCTCATGACCGGCACAACCGTGAAGGAGATCAAGGGTAATGCGGCGGGGGATGTCAATGCCGTGGTTACCGATGCCGGGGATATCCCCGCGGATCTGGTAATCGTGGCGGTGGGAACGAGGCCGAACGACAAGCTGGCGGTCGACGCCGGGCTCAAGGTTCACGAAAAGGGCGGTATTATAGTAAACGATAAGATGGAGACCTCCGACAAGAATATCTATGCCGGGGGAGACTGTGTCGTTCAGAAGGAGATCGTCGGGGGCAGAACGGTTTACGTCCCCCTGGGCTCGACGGCCAACAGACACGGCCGTGTTATCGGGACGAATCTGATGGGAGGCAAGGACACCTTCAAGGGGATTTCCGGGGCGGCGATTATGAAGGCCTTCGAATACAACGCCGGAAGGACGGGATTGAGCGAGAAAGACTGCAAAGACGCCGGTATAGACTGCGTAACCACCCTTGCCATATCGCCCGACAAGGCGCACTTCTACCCCACTGCAAAGCCTATAGGCATAAAGCTTATCGCGAACAGAAAGACGAGAAAGCTTCTGGGCGCCCAGATAATCGGCCCGGGGGAAGTAAGCAAGAGGATCGACGTGGTAACCACGGCGATGGCCTTCGGTGCCACCGTGGACGATGTGGCGAATCTCGACCTCTCTTACGCTCCGCCCTTCGCGCCGGCTATGGATAACATCACAACGGCGGCGAACATCGTCAGGAACAAAATAGACGGCCTGGCGAAGAGCTTGACTCCCATGGAGGTCAAGGCTAAAATGGACAAGGGGGACGACTTTGTGCTCCTTGACGTGCGTATGCCCTTTGAGCTCGAGGAGCAGGGGAAGATGCCCTGGGACAACACCATACATATCCCCCTCGGAAAGCTGCGCTCCGATATCAATAAGGTCCCGAAGAACAAAGAGATCATCTCCTTCTGCAAGATCAGTCTCAGGGGTTATGAGGCCCAGAAGACCCTTGAGGGCTTCGGCTACAAGGACGTCAAGTTTATGGACGGCGGAATCCTCCTGTGGCCCTATGAAAAGAAGTAGGTATAAAAGTTTAACGGGAATGTTTAATTGAGAGATTTCAAGGAGATCTACAACAGGGAGAAGAGAAAGGACAGGGGCGACATCTATTCCGATGTCGCCCTTGACCACTTCCTGAATCCGAGAAACGTGGGTGTTATCGAGGACGCCGAAGCCTACGCCAAGGTCGGGGACTCGTCCTGCGGTGACTTTCTGGAGATATTTCTCAAGCTGGACGGGAAGAGGGAGATAGTCACCGACGTCAAGTTCAGGGTCTTCGGCTGCCCCGGAGCCATAGCCACATCGAGCGCGGCCACCGAGCTCATAAAGGGCGGCGATTTCATGTATGCCCTCTCCCTTACGGACGATGACGTGGTAAAGGCGCTGGGGGGGCTCCCGGACGGAAAGAGACACTGTTCTCTCTTGTCCATTACGGCGGTTAGAAAGGCCCTCTCCGAGTTCATTATGAGGGATTTCGCCATAAAGGAGGGGCTGGTCAAGGACGAAGAGGAGTTCAGGGAGAAGTATTTTATTGAAGGCGGATTTTCCCAGTGGATAGAAAAAAGTGGAAAAAAAGGCAAAAGAGATAGCGATAGTCAGCGGTAAGGGGGGAACGGGAAAGACCGTCATCACGGCGGCCCTGGCTACCCTGATCGATAGGAAGATCATCTGCGATTGCGACGTGGATGCGGCAAACCTTCACCTTATCCTCGAGCCGAAGGTCGAAAAGACCACGGAGTTTATCGGCGGGGAGCTTGCGAAGATCGACCCGGAGAAGTGTATCCGGTGCATGGAGTGTGTTGACGTTTGCAGATCGGGCGCAATAGCCGGTGATCCGCCAGAGGTGATCGAAGAATTTTGCGAGGGGTGTGCGGCGTGTTTCTACGTATGTCCCGTGGATGCCGTTGAGATGAGAAATAACAAGTCCGGGGATCTCTACGTATCTAAAACGCGCACCGGGCCGATGGTACACGCGAAGCTGGGGATCGCCGAGGATAACTCGGGAAAGCTGGTGAGCGAGGTTCGCAAAGAGGCGCTGGCGATCGCCGAGGACCAGGATTTTGACATAATCATAATCGACGGTCCGCCGGGGATAGGGTGTCCGGTGATAGCTTCCATTACCGGCGTCGCTCTCCTCATTGTGGTTACGGAGCCCACCGTCAGCGGCATACACGACCTCAGGAGGGTATTGGAGCTGGCGACGCGGTTCAATCTCTCCCCCATGGTGATCGTAAACAAGTTTGACATAAACAGAGAGATAACCAGATCGATTGAGGAGGAGTCGAAGAAATTGAACGCAAAGGTCGTGGGGAAAATCCCGTATCGCGAAGAGGTGATAGACTCGATCAAGGAGGCAAAGACGTTGACGGAGGCGGGGCCGTCCGATATAAAAGAAGAGATCGTAAAGATCTGGGAAACAGTGAAAAAAGAGCTCTCCAATCACGGGTAGACAGGAGGGGATACTTATGCCCATACATGAGTACAAGTGCATCAACTGCGGCGAGGTAAGTGAGTTTATGACAGGGATGGGGTCCAAGGACGACCCTATGGTCTGCAAAAACTGCAGCGGGGAGGGATTTCAGAAATTGATGTCCACATCAAGCTTTGCCGTGAACACGGCGAACAAAAAGGGCGACTCGCCCGTTCGATGCTGCGGATCGGAAGTTCCCCGGGGGGATTGCACGCCGGGGATGTGCTGCGGCGGGGACACTGATTGATTAAACAGGTTCTTTGATGGCGGGATCACGAATCTCGTTAATAGCGTTATAGCTATAGGGGGTTTGAATTCTATAGTAATCTTAAGGGATAGTTTTTTGGTGAGGATGCATTGGAAAACCTTCTAATGCCGCCTTTCAGGTTATCTTGACTCATATTGATAGGCCTAACATGCTGCGTACGAATTACCTGCCCCCCTATTATATCTCACGGCATCGACTTATAAAATCATCCTACAATATCTCTACAGCAAGCCTTCCACACAACGGTTTCAGACTCAATGAAACAGCCTCCTCTCAACACTCCGGGCGTCAGATCCCCTTTATCTCTCTGCCTATCTGAATAAGCTTTTAAACCCCCTTCTTTGGAAGCTTCGTGATATCCCTTCCGGTGGCCAGGGCGTAGTAGTAGGTGGACGCGGAGCCTACAAATCGCCGAAAAACGGTCTGACCTTCATTACCGCAATTAAAAAAAATCAGGTCCAATTTATCTTATGGCCGAATTCGTAGCACGTTTGGAAAAGGGCCGCTGGTAATTATAGTTCATCGCAAAAAAATCTGTGCTATAATATTACAGAAGGAAACCCGATTTTTCAAAGTCTGCCGCGACAATATGTAAGAAAGCGATTCTCCCAGGATAATAAATATAAAAATATATATGTATCATTATAGGTCTTTTTTATCCTCTTTTTCAAGCGTCTATTTATGCCGATAGGGTCTCAATCGAAACATATTTCAGATAATTAGAGGAATTAATAGAGAATCCTGGAGTTTCATATGAAAAACGGTACATTCAAAAGGGAGTTGGAGGTCGATCGGCAGGCGATAGAATTTTGCGAGACGCTCCTTGAAACGTCCGTTGACGGGATTGCGATCACGGGTTTGTCGCAGAAGATTATCATGGTCAACAGGGAATTTTCCTCTATCTTTGGTGTTACCCCCGAGGGAATGGCGGACACGTCCATTTTCGACTGGCTTAAGGATTTGGACGGCGATGCGTCTTCTCGATGGAGGGAATTGGAGAAAGTCGTCAGGGATGTGGGGAGATGCCGCAACGTAGAGTTTTCAAAAACGGATAAAGATTCGGTGAGATATTTCGATGTAAATGTCTCTCTGATAGAGAGGGTCGTCAAGGGAGAGGAGGGTTTAATAATAAGCATATGGCGCGATTTTACCGATCAACTTAGGATTGAAAAGGAACTGGAAAAAGAGAGTGAGAAATGGCAGACGACCTTCGATGCCATCGGGGATATCGTTGCCATAATAGACGGAGATTACAGGATAGTCAGGGCCAATAAGGCGATGTTTGAGTTTTTTGATGGAGAGGAGGTCATAGGCGGTTTCTGTTATAAGCTGTTTCATGGGTCCGGCGGCCCTATAAAGGAGTGTCCCTACGTAAAGGCTCTGCGGTCCCGCAATGCCGAATACGCGGAGATACAGGAGGAGCACCTCGACAATCGCTGGTTTGATGTTCGTACCTTCCCTATCAAGAATAGGCGGGGGGAGATAGTCCAGATTGTTCATACCGTCCGGGATGTCACCGACAGGAAGATAGACGAGGAGAAGACAAGGGAGAGCGAACACCGGCTGGAGCTGGCGATTAGGGGAGCGGACCTCGGTATGTGGGACTGGAATTTTCTCACAGGGGAGGTCGTTCGGGACAGGTGCTGGGCGGAGATGCACGGTTACACGATTGACGAGATAGATTCCGCAGATCTCTCGTTGGAGAATATCGTGCATCCCGACGACAAGGAAAAGGTCGTCAAGGCGTGGATGGATCACTTTGAAGGACGAACCCCTTTCTACGAAACCGAGCACCGGGTTCGTCATAAGTCCGGCAGATGGATCTGGGTTTTGGACAGGGGGATGAGCATAAAGAGGGACGGCAAGCCCGTCAGGGCTGTCGGAACTCAGATGGATATCACGAGTCGAAAAGAGGCGGAAGAGGCGATTCGGATCAGGGATTCGGCCATTCACTCCGCTATCAGCTCCATAGTCCTTTCGGAACCGAAGCTTAACTCGAAAGTCACCTATGTAAATCCCGTGACCGTAAAGATGTGGGGATATGACGATGAAAAGGAGATTATAGGAAGGGGGGTTGCCGAGTTCTGGGAACATGAGAGGGAGTTCAAAGAGGTGGAGAGAGCATTGGTAGAAAAGGGGAGATGGAAGGGGGAAATGGTCGCAAGGAAAAAGGACGGCTCGACATTCAACGCCCAAGTCTCGACAAACGCGGTTATGGACAGCTCCGGAAAGCAAATAGGCATTATCGCTTCAATTATAGATATTACGGACAGAAAGAGAGTTGAAGAGGCGCTTCGAGAGAGCGAAGAGAGATTGAGAACCACCATTGATTCGATGAACGACATGGTTTTTCTGCTGGATAAGGACGGGATTTTTATCGAGCGCCATAAACCTTACGGTTCATCCAAATTGGCGGAAAACGATCTATTCATCGGGAAATCCTTCAAGGATGTCTTGCCCAAAAAAGTCGCAGGGCTCTTGAAGGACGCCATAGAAGATGTCCTTGCCTCGGGGAAGGTTACGCAATTTGACTATTCGATGGTCGTGGGCGATGAGGAGTTGTGGTATAATGCAATGGTTTCGGTTCGCAGGGACATGGTGGACGAGTTTTGTGGTGTTACCATAGTAGCACGCGATATCACGGAACGAAAACGGTTCGAGGATGCCTTGAATCGGGCACATAAGGAGCTGGAAGAAAAGACGAGGGATCTGGAGCTGGCCAATGAGGAGCTCACCCAGTACGCCCATATAGTATCCCACGATCTAAAAGCCCCGCTTCGGGCCATTCATAACTACTCCGATTTCTTACAGGAGGATTTCAAGGAAGTCCTCGAGGGCGACCAGAAGGTCTACATCGAGGCCCTCAACCAGGCGGTCCGTCACGGTGAGGAGCTGGTGGATGATCTTTTGGAATACTCGCGGATGGAGAGGAAAAATATCCTTTTGATGCCGATCAATATCGGGGAGATCCTCGGGGAATTGATAAGCTCGCTCAATCTGCCTAAAGACGTTGAGCTGATAATGGGGGATGACTGGCCGGAAGTGGAAGCGGACCCCACCATCCTGAAGCAGATTTTCCAGAACCTCATCGATAATGCGGTGAAGTTCAATACATCGAAGATGAAAAGAATCGAGTTGGGCTGGCGTCCCGACTCCGGGGATTTTTACGAGTTGTACGTAAAAGATAACGGGATCGGCGTTAATCCACGCTTTTTCGACAAAATATTCAGCGTCTTTATGCGCCTCCACACCAAGAAGGAGTACGAGGGTACGGGGATCGGGCTTGCCATTGTGAAAAAGGCGGTGAATAAGCTAAACGGTAAGGTACGGGTGGAATCGGAGCCGGATGTCGGCAGCACGTTTATAATAAGCCTGCCCAAATCACAAAACGAGGGATAAGGGGCGGAAGGAAGACGCCCCCCCTTTTCCTAACGATTGAGGATGAAAGAGGTTCGGAAGGGATGCTAATACCAATTGAAATCGTCGCCGACGGCAGAGGGCACCTCAACCTACTCCGTAGGCCCAAAATTACAAGAAACCGATCTTATGACTCCAACCGGATATGCTCTAGCTTGAAGGGATGATAGATGGCCTTAGGGTCATAAGTACGATTCGGAAGGCCAAGGGTAAGAACTTGCTTCAACTGTATGTAATCGAAACCATGGTATGGAAAAGAGGGCTCAAAAGCCGCGCCCCCGGCTTCGATGCCCATGCTGTCAGAGGGATAAGGATCGGGGGCTTAAGCGAGGGATCGAGCTTAACGGCCTTTTTGGAGATTTAGTCGAGCTTCATGGAGGAGATATTGGCTGATATTGAAAAAACGGCTTCAATTCACATCCTGCTTGTCGAGGATAACAAACATGACAGGTTGGCGTTTCGCAGGGCCTTTGAGAAGAGCGATATCCTGTCTGAAATCACGGAGTGTGAAAAGGCCGAAGAAGCATATGAGATACTTAACTGCGACAAGTATTTTTTTAATATAGCGGTTATTGACGTTAACCTGCCGGGGATGTCCGGGATCGATCTGGTTAAGGATCTGATTGGTGAGGGAGTTTCCATCCCCCTTGTAATATTGACGGGAAGCGGTTCCGAGGAGATCGCCGTGGAGGCTTTAAAGCTTGGTGTAGACGATTACATCATAAAAGACCCGAACCAAGGTTATTTAAAGCTCCTTCCCTTGATAATTCCGGAGGTTGTAAGGAAATACAATGAACGCCTGGCCCGAAGACTCGCCGAGGAAGAGCTTAAAATAAATCAACACAGGTTAGAGCTTGCCATCAGCGCCACGAATCTCGGGATATGGGGTGCGGACTTTCAGACGGGGGAGATTTATTCAGATTATAAATGGGGCGCGAATCTCGGATACAGTGAGGAGGAGTTCAAAACGTATTTAAATTCGTGGATCAAGTTGGTTCATCCCGAAGATATTGAAATAATAGAAAAAAGTATTCTTGAAAACATAGAGGAGAGGATTCCTTTTTTTGAGTGTGAATATAGAGTAAAAGATAAATTCGGGGAATGGAGGTGGATTTACGCGCGGGGCAGCGTTGTCGAGCGTGATAGTGAGAACAATCCCCTCAAGATAACGGGGACAATGCTCGACATCACGGAGCGGAAGCGGACCGAGGAGGAGCTTAAACTGAGTCAACAGAGGTTTGGCCTCGCCGTTACCGCCACAAGTCTCTGTATTTGGGATTTAGATTTCAAGACGAAAGAGGTTTATTCCAATTTGGAATGGGGCACAACTCTCGGGTATACTGAAGATGAATTTGGTGGATTTCAGAATTCGTGGAACGAGTTGGTTCACCCAGACGATTATGCAAAGTTTACTCAAAAAATGTTGGACAGCCTGGAAGGGAAAACGCCCTTTTTTGAGGATGAGTATCGTGTAAGAACTAAATCCGGGGAATGGAGATGGGTCTATGCGCGGGGCAGCGTTGTCGAGAGTGATGATAACAAGAATCCCCTCAGGATGACCGGGACGTTGTTTGATATTACAGAGCGGAAGCGGACCGAGGAGGAGCTCAAGCTGAGTCAACAGAGGTTAGATCTCGCCGTGAGCGCCACAAATCTATGTATTTGGGGTGCGGACTTTCGGACGGGAGAAAGTTATTTCGACTACAGATGGGGCCCTACTCTCGGGTACAACGAGGAGGAGTTCGAAGTATTTCATAATACTTGGTACGAGCTGATTCATCCAAAAGATTTAGCAAACTTCACCCAGAAGCTTTTGGATAACTTGGTGGGGAGAACACCTTTTTTTGAGGATGAATACCGGGTGAGGGATAAATTCGGAGAGTGGAGATGGATTCAAATCCGGGGAAGGGTCGTTGAACGCGATGGTGAGGGCAACCCCCTCAGAATAACGGGGACAATGCTCGATATCATGGAAAGGAAGCGCATAGAGAAGGCCCTCAAAGAGAGCGAGGAGCTCTACAGGAATATTTTTGAGACCGCCCTTGTTGGGATATGGAGAGTAGATGTTAAAGACGGCACTTTGCTCGGCGCCAATCAGAAAAGTGCAGAAATTGTCGGGGAGAAATCGGTTGATGAGTTGATAAGAAATTACAAGAAGTATGACTTATTCTCACTTGAAAACAGGAAAAAGTATTTTGCCATGCTCGAAGAGAGTGGTGAAGTAAAAGATTATGAAGATAGCATTACCCAGAAAGATGGATCTGTAAAGCATATATTGATATCTGCAAAGCTGTTTAAGGAAAAGGGATATGCAGAAGGAGTCATTGTAGATATTACCGATAGTAAGAAGGCGGAGGAGGCGCTCCAAGAGTCTGAGAAGAGATACAGGTTTATTGTGGAGAATGTTCGCGACACTATTTACGTGTTGGACGAATCCGGGAATTACAAATTCTTAAATAGAAAGGGAGATTTGAGAGGATATAAGACGGATGAGCTTATCGGCATAAATTTCTTTAATTTCGTCACACCCGATTCGCTGAAAAAGGCAGGGGAGTATCTGTCGAGGCTGATGGCGGGCGAAGAGATAGGCTACAAAGAGCTTGATGTATACAACAAGATGGGCGAAGTGGAAACAATAGAGTACTTGGTAAGCCCGATTTTAGAAGGCGGTAAGGTGGTGGAGTATCTCGGCATCAGCAGGGTTGTCACAGAGCGTAAGCGGATGGAAGAGGCGCTGAGACACTACACCGAAGAGCTGAAGAGGGCCAACGAAGAGATAAAGAGCTTTACATATATAGTCTCTCACGATCTCAAGTCCCCTCTTATAAATCTGAAAGGATTCTCCAAGGAGCTGAAGCTCGCAATAGAAAAGATAAATTCAATCCTGGACTCGGTGCTTCCAGAGCTTTCCCCTCAAAAGAGAGAGGAAATTGAAACGATATTAAACAATAATATACCCCAGTGCATGGGATTCATCGGCTCCTCCGTAACCCGGATAGATAACCTTATAAAAGCGATCTTAAAGCTGTCTCGATTGGGGAGGAGAGAGCTCATCTTTGAAAAGGTGGATATGGGGAAAATTATTGATATTACACTCAAGAGCATCGCCCATCAGATAGAAGAGGGTAATATAAAGGTCGAGATGAAAAAGCTTCCGGATGTAACAGCCGACCAAATCTCCATAGAGCAGATATTTGGTAATCTTTTGGATAACGCCACCAAGTTTCTCGATCCCAAGAGGCCCGGTAGGATAGAGATCAGCGGGAAGAGGGGGGATGATGAGACCACCTTCTACGTTAAGGATAACGGCCGGGGGATTAATGAGAGGGAGATAGGAAGGATTTTTCAGGTCTTCTATAAGTCTGGACCTGATGACAAGCCGGGCGAGGGGATGGGCCTTGCATTCGTAAAGACCCTCGTCGAGCGTCACGGCGGCAAAATATGG
>CAZIWT010000039.1:0-26156 GCA_964542895.1 uncultured Thermodesulfobacteriota bacterium | reverse complement strand
CTCCCGTTTGGGGAGAAGGGAATTGATTTTTTCCACCTTGGAGATGGATAAAATAGTGGAATCTTCTCTCAAGAACCTGGCCCATAAAATCGAGGAGAAGGGGATAAATGTAGAAATCGGAGAGCTGCACAAAATTGAGGCGGATAAAACCTCGATGCATATCATTATCGAAAATCTCCTGACGAACGCTGTTGACTACCTGTCCCCCGAGAGGAGGGGAGAGATTGAGATAGGATCGATTGAGGGGGAGAAAGAAACGACATTTTATATAAAGGACAACGGAGTTGGTATCGAAAAGAGAGATATGGAGAGGATATTTAACGTTTTTCAGAGGGCGGGGAAACAGGACATCCCGGGAGAGGGGATGGGACTTGCATACGTCAGGACGCTGGTAGAGCGCCACAACGGCAGAATTTGGTGCGAATCTAAAGTCGGCGAAGGGTCTACTTTTAAGCTCACTGTTTCAAGGCGCCCGGAGAGTAGGTGAAAGAGGGTAATTGAATTCTGAAATCCCATCGGATCTTATCCCAAATAACACCTTCTGTTTGGAGATTTGTTAAGGGGGGAGGATAAGAAAGCTTTGGGGGATATTAAATCAGTTATAAATTTTGATAAACAATAGACCGGAGGATAGGGCCGCCGATAATAACGTTCAGACGGGGCTTAAGATTAATACCGCAGATCGAGACAAAAATATGCTTCCGCCCTGTGCAGGTATACACCGAAAAATGGGTGTGAAGTGCGATTGAAACAGCCTCAGGCTTTAAATAAAGAGAGATTTAAACATGAGTGAGAATAGCAATAAGGGAGAATATTCAGATTACGAAAGGCCGATTAAAATCTTGTACTTCGAGGATAATGAAGCGCTCGCCTATCTGATTCAAAAGAAGCTCGCTATCAAGGGTTTTGTCGTCGATATAGCACGGGACGGGAAAGAGGGCATCGTTATGTACAGAAAAGGATCATACGATGTTCTTGTCTTAGATTATCAGATGCCTATTTACAACGGTTTGGAAGTAGTTGATATGATTTCGTCTGAGGGAGAGCTTCCACCCACAATAATGGTTACGGGAGTGGGAAACGAGAATCTGGCAGTGGATGCGATGAAATCCGGAGTCAGCGATTACGTTGTAAAGGATATGGATGGGCGATACATCGATCTCTTTCCCTCGGTGATAGATCGCGTTTTAAAACAGCAGCGGCTCATAGAGGAGAAGAAGAGAATCGAAGAGGAGAAAGAGAAGCTCATCGAAGAGCTCAAGGAGGCACTGGAAAAGGTCAAGACATTGAAGGGATTGCTCCCTATCTGTTCCCACTGTAAAAGAATCAGGGATGACAAGGGATATTGGGAAAAGATAGAAGTCTATATAAGGAATCACACGGAAGTCGATTTTACTCACGGTATCTGTCCGGAATGTATGGAGAAAAAATTTCCGAAATATTCGAAGAACGATAAAGATAAAAAGTAAGCTTGCGCTCTGTTCAATTAGATTTCAGATACAGGGAGAGCAATATGTCGGAAGATAAACTGACCAAAATCCTTTATATGGAAGATGACACCGGCCTTGCGAATCTCATCAGGGAAAGGCTCAAGAGGAGTGGGTACGAAGTCGATATCGCGGAAGATGGAGATGTGGGATTGGCCATGTTCGAGGAGAACCCCTACGCTCTTGTGCTTATTGATCAGAATATGCCCGGGAAAAGCGGCCTGGAGGTAATTCGCATTTTAAGCTTAAAGAACGAGCTAATTCCGATGATTATGATAACCGGTGAGGGCGATGAAAATGTGGCCGTAAAGGCGATGAAGCTGGGCGTAAACGAGTACATAGTTAAGGACATCCAGGGCCACTACATCGAACTGCTGTCGGTGGTTATAGAAAACGTCCTTGACAGGTACAGGCTCGTTGCCGGGAAGATGAATGCCGAGGATAACGTAAAGAGACTGGAGAAAGAGAAGGAGGCTATACTAAACAGCATTTTGGATCAGGTCATTTATCTGAACAAAGATTACAAGGTTATTTGGGCCAACGAGGCCGCCGGCGAATTGACGGGGATGCCCACGAAGGATTTTGTCGGAAACAAATGTCACGACATATTAAACTTTAGCAGGGAAACTTGTGAAAATTGCCCGGTCTCCGAGATACTAAATTACAGGAGGGGCAAGAAGGTCGAGATCATATCCTCCGACGGCAGAGTCTGGTCGGTCAACTGCAGTCCGGTCCTTGATGACGAGGGGGAGGTGGAGGGAATAGTCGAGGTGAGACACGACATAACCGCGGAGAAGATCGCCGAAGAGTCGTTGTTGGAGTCCAAGGAGATGTTCAGGATGTTGGCGGAGAGCGCCAAGGACTTCATCTATCGGTATCAGCTTTCTCCCATAAGGGGATTTGAATACGTGAGCCCCTCGGTCATCGATGTTACCGGTTACAATCAGGATGAGTTTTATTCAGATTCGGAGATGCTCATCAAGATTGTGGATCCGAATGAGAGAGACCTGATGGAGAAAAATATCAAAAAACCGGACCAATACAACAAGCTCTTTACAATTTATTGGGTAAAGAAAGACGGGGAGAAGATATTGATCGAACAGCGCATTGCCCCGATCTTCAGCGAAGAGGGAAATATGATGGCAATAGTGGGAATCGCCAGAGACATCTCCGGAAGGGACAACGGTGATAATTTAACCGCCAAAAATAAGTAGGATAGATAAAAAGAAGTCCGTTTGGAGTATTTGTCGGTTTTGTTTTAATTCATTTCGGTTTTTTCCTTCCCGTTACCGCCTTCCCCGATGATTGTTTGGGACAATTCTCTTTGGGGATTTAAGAAAATTTAGACATGTATTAGCAAATTGTTGAAAAGGTGTGCCTTTGCGTTTTTTTCGAGCCGCCGGGCCGATGTGAGGGTGGGGAAGTAGGTTACTATCCCTCCTTTTTTATCCGCCTCATCGGCTCGAAGTCTTTAAAAATAGTGATTTTCAAAACGGTATCTTGAATCGATGAATCGAATGCCGGGAAAGAATAAAGAGGATAAAAACTACGACACCCCATCAGTAGGCGTACATGTTTCCGTAGGGTCTCAGCGATTTCGGGAAGTATTTCTTGAAGGGTTTTGCCATTATCTCCTTGTGGTCCAGGCCGAAATCCTTGGCGAATCCCTTTAAATAATAGTATAGCTCGTCCATCTCCTGGTCCGTGGGGTCGGAGACGCCCAGTTCCTTCCCGAGGCGGTGCTTTTCCACCTCGCCCCGGACGAAGATCGCCCCCCCGTGCATCCCGGTTCCCATGAAGAGCCCAGTTATGGGGCGCTCCGGGTGTTTCGAGAACATACCCAAGAGGATCAACCTTCCCCCGGCCATATATTCACCGAAGAAGTCCCCAGCCTTCCCGCCCACGATGATGACCGGGACCTCGTCCAGATACTCCTTCATATGAATCCCCACCCGGTAGCCGCAGTCCTCCTTTATGTGGATCTTCCCCCCCCTCATGCCGTATCCGCAGACGTCCCCCGCCATGCCGTTGATGGCGATCTTGCCGCCGCTCATGGTGTTTCCCACCCCGTCCTGGGCGTTGTTGTGGATGTTTATGATGGGGCCGTTCATGAAGGCCCCCAGGTCCTGGCCTGGAGTCCCGTGAACGTCTATCTTGGCTTCCGCAATTATACCGTCGGCCAGGTAACGCTGGCCGTTGATGTTTGTAAGCTCGAATAGGTTGCTTCCCCCCTTTATCTCTTCCCTGATCAGCTTGTTGAGGTCCTTGTAGTAGATACCCTTGGAATCTATCCTGACGAGGCCGTTTTTCCTCTCCATCCTTGAAGAAATGTCGTTCATAAAACAAAGGCTCCCTTGAGGGAAAGTAGTTAAGCACTCCCTAATTTATCTGTGCCGTGTCCCTTTCGATGTTCCTTTCCGCGGCATCATTCTTTTCTCTCACCTCGTCCAGAAGGGCGATGACCGGCTCCCCCGCGATGGGGGCCCAGACCCTGTCCGGATCGGGGCATATCTCCCGGATGGCGCTCTCCTCGGACGCCATGTAGGTAAAGTCCCCCTTTTCCGCCGCAACGAGGGGCCTAAGCTTGACCCGGTCGTTCAGGCCGACCAGGCCCTCGTTGTTAGCGAAGAGGATGGCAAACGGGCCGTTCAGGAGGGCGGGGCCGTAGATCATCCTGATGGCTCTTAACGCCTCCGCCTCTTCTTCGTCGATGAGCTCCAGCTCCTGCCAGAAGGGGGAGGCGAGGGCGAGGCACGCCACTTCGTAGGAGAGCCCGTGCTTCCTTATCAGGAGATCCAACAGATAGGCCACCACCTCGGTGTCTGTTAAGAGGGTGCACTTGTAGCCGAACATCTCCAGGTATCTCTTGTTTATGCCGTAGGAGGATATCTCGCCGTTGTGGACGATCGACCAGTCGAGTATCGTGAAGGGATGGGCGCCCCCCCACCAGCCGGGGGAGTTCGTGGGGAAGCGGTTGTGAGCGGTCCAGATGTGGCCCTTGTAATCCTCCAGCATGAAAAACTCGCTTATGTCCTCGGGGAATCCCACACCCTTGAACGCCCCCATGTTCTTGCCGCTGGAAAAGACGAAGGCCCCGTCGATGGTTTCGTTGATGTGCATGACCCTCTTCACCATAAGGTCGTCCTCGGTTACGTTCCCGGCGTCGATGTCGCCCTTCTCCTCGTCGGTGACGTCGGGGTGGGCGAAGTATCTCATAAGAATCGGAGGGGATTGGATCTTCTCGGTTACCCGGGTCCGAATCTCCTCCTGGTGGGACACGACCAGACTCTCTTTTAGGAACTCTTCCGTCTCTGTCTTCGACCTCTGGTGATCGTACATGATGTGGAGGGCGTAGAGTTCCTTGTACTCCGGGTAGATGCCGTAGGCGGCAAATCCCCCGCCGAGGCCGTTTCCCCTGTCGTGCTGGTTTGCGATCGACCTGGTGACCACGGAGCCTGAGATCCTCTCACCCTTCCGATTGATAACCCCCGACAGCCCGCAGCCGGAAATGTCTTTTGTGTAGTCGTGATTTCTGTTCAGATTCATCTATCTCCTCTCAAGTCTTTGCTCCCTCAAATCCCTCTCCATGTGGACGTAGCCGAACTCCCCGGAGAGCATCTTCTCCTCCAGGCCGGCTATGCTAACGCCGTCCCTGATTAAACTCGCGAATATCCCCGCCCGCTCCACCTCTCCCACGAGGACGGCGCCGAAGAGCTTTCCCTCCTTCGTGACCAGCTTTCGGTATATATCCTTCGCCTCGTCGAGGCGAACCAGGACGTCGTATCCTCCATCCTCCGGCGGGTCCACAAGGCCGATGCTTATCGTGTCGAGGCCGTAAAAGCCGATGGCGTTCATCGAAAGCCCCCCCTCGTAGACCTCGTCGGCACCGGCCATGTTTCTTCCCGCCTGCTTCCCCTGATGGTGGGCGTTGGGGAGGATCGGGGTGACGCGCCTCTCCCGATAAATTATGTCATATGCCTCCGAGGCGTCCCCGGCGGCGTATATATCCTTGACATTGGTCATCAACTTTTCATCGACAAGGATCCCCCTCCCCACATCTATCCCCGCTCCCTTGGCGAGATCGACGCTGGGCCTGACGCCGATGGCGAGAATCAGGGCGTCCGCCTCGATCGATTTCCCGGACTTCAAGACGATCTCTTTAATCTTATCGCCGTCGGAAACGATCTTTTGGGCCGTGTCCTCGGTGATTATCTCTATTCCGGCTTTTCCAAGGCTCTTTGCGACGAGGTCCCCCGCCGTTTTGTCGAAGGCGAGAGACAAGATCCTGTCCATGAGCTCCAATACGGTGACCTTGACCCCGATGTTGTTTAAGGCCTCGGCGGCCTTGAGACCGATGAGCCCCCCTCCCACAACGACGGCTTTTTTAATCTTGTCCCTCTTTTCGCCGATCTCCCTTGCGTCCTTATACGTGGTAAAGGAGAAGACAGTGTCGAGGCCGTCCGCCCCCTCGATGGGGGGGAGTATGGGCGAGCCGCCCGTGGCGATCAGGAGGCGGTCGAAAGGGATATCCTTGCCACCCTTTGTCTTTATCGCCCCGCCCTTGGTATCGATGGATGTCACCTCGCAGTCGGTCATTACCGTAACCCCGAGGCCGCCGTAGAAGGAGTCGTCCCTTAGGGGCATGGTCTCGTCGTTAAGCTTTCCGTAGAGCCAGTAGCTGATCCCCGGCCTGGAGTAGGGGGGGTAGGCCTCCATCGTTACGAGCGTGATCTTTCCTTCTTTATCGACTTCCCGGATTCCCTCAATTGCGCCCAGCCCGGCCACGCCGCCGCCGATGATTACATATTTTAATGTCTTGCTCATCCCGCCTCCTCCTCCACAACTATGAGCGCCCTGTTGGGACACGCCTCGACGCAGGCGGGTATCTCCCTGTCGCCGCAGAGGTCGCACTTGACCGATTTCCTGTCGTCTCTGTCCATCCCAACGGATCCGTAGGGGCAGGCCATGACGCACGACCAGCAGCCGACGCACTTCTCGATATCGACCGTCACCCTTCCGTCCTCCCCCTTCCTCATGGCGCCGGTGATGCATGCGGCGACGCACCTGGGGTCGTCGCAGTGCCGGCAGGTGATGGAGAGGGAGACGGGGCCATTCTCCTCGACGTGGGAGCGGGGCAGCGGCCTCTTCTCCTCGAACTTGTACGCCTTTACGATGTCCTTGGTCTTGGAGTGCTCCACCACGCAGGCTATCTCGCAGAGCCTGCATCCTATGCAGACGTCTTCGTTTGCCACCACATATCTTATCTTCAAAACGGTGTACCTCTCATGCCGTTGCTTTCAATGTCGGGGACTCCTTCGTTTGGGTGTCCCACCTGTCGATTTATTGCGATTTATTTATATGTCATTTAATGACGGTGCCGAAGAACGGCACAAAAATTGTTATATCCCTTAAAAAACCTTCGCCCGTCGGCATAATTAAAATTTATCTTGACTTAATATTTTAAACAAACCACTCGCCCTGATTTTGGACAACGGAAAAATCTCTCTCAATTCGAGAAAGACTAAAAACCGCTGTTCACTGCAAATGCCATTTAAGATTTATCGTCTCCTTTTTTTAGCTATCCATTTCATCATTTCCATCGAAATGAGGAGATAACGGACAATCGTCTAAGTCCCCGCGTGTTTTATGCCGAGGATGTCGAGCTCTAACTGGGATAGGTCCACTCCCCGCAGCCTCTCGCGGTTTCCCCTCAGGCTCTCGATGGCGTTGATTCCCATCCCGCCCAGCATCTCCTGGATCTCGTGGCCCCAGGCCCTGACGAGGTTTACAAGCCTCTCCTTTGCGATCTCCGGGTTCAGCCTCTTTGCGAGATAGGGGTCGTTGGTGGTTATTCCCCATGGGCACTTTCCGGTGTAGCAACGCTGGCACATGCCGCACCCCATGGCGATCAGGGCCGCCGTCCCGATATATACGGCGTCCGCCCCAAGCGCAATCGCCTTTACGACGTCGGCGCTGCACCTGATGCCGCCGGCGGCGAGGATCGACGCCTGGTTTCTTATCCCCTCCTCCCTCAGCCTTGTGTCTACGGCGGCAAGCGCCAGCTCCATCGGTATCCCAACGTTGTCCCTGATCATGGTGGGGGCGGCGCCCGTTCCGCCCCGAAGGCCGTCGATTGCGACGATGTCCGCCCCGGCCCTTACCATCCCGGACGCTATGGCGGCCGAGTTGTGAACGGCGGCGATCTTTACCGAGACCGGCTTGGTATAGTCGGAGGCCTCCTTCAACGCGTATATTAACTGCCTCAAGTCCTCGATCGAGTATATGTCGTGGTGGGGTGCGGGGGATAGGGCGTCGGTGCCGGTCGGTATCATCCTGGTCAGGCTTATTTGCTCCCCCACCTTCTCGCCGGGGAGGTGCCCCCCGATGCCCGGCTTTGCCCCCTGGCCTATCTTTATCTCTATTCCGGAGCCGGCGTTCAGGTACTCCGCGTGGACGCCGAAACGCCCCGAGGCCACCTGAACTATGGTCCACGGGCCGTACTCGTAGAGGTTTTTGTGAAGGCCCCCCTCTCCGGTGTTGTAGATTATGCCGGTCTCCTTTGCCGCCATTGCCATCGCCAGGTGGGCGTTGTAGTTCAGGGCGCCGTAGCTCATAGCGGAAAAGACAATCGGGTACTCGAGCTTTATCTGGGGTTCCAGCTTGTCCTGAAGGCGCAGCTTCCCCCCCTCTTTTACGACGTGTAGATAGTCCGGTTTTCTCCCCAGATAGGTAGTGAGCTCCATCGGCTCTCTCAAGGGGTCGATGGAGGGATTGGTCACCTGGCTTGCATCGAGGAGGATCTTGTCCCAGTAGATCGGGTAGGGCTTGTCGTTTCCCATGCCGGTCAGGAGGACGCCGCCGGTGGACGCCTGCTTGTAGACGTTCTTGATGTAGTAGGGTGTCCAGCTGGCATTCGTCTTGAAGTCCCCCGGATTCTCCTTTATGGTAATGGCGCCGGTGGGGCAGAGCGCCTCGCACCTGTGGCACGCCACGCACAGTGAGTTGTCCTCGGTCATCTTGTCGGTCTCGGGGTCGTAGATGTGCGCCCCGTAGGAGCACTGCCGCTCGCAGACTCTGCACGAGATGCACTTGTCTTCGTCCCTCTCTATTACAAATTCGGTGAAAGTGTCATATGGGGCTTTGTACAGCAAACCCTTCCTCCGTAACAAGAAATTTCATGTTTAAGCTGTTTAGGCTTTATATCACAACACCCTTACAGAATTCAATAAATCTTTTTCAAAAAAACGCATAAGGGCGTATCGTATTAAGTCAACGCCCTTTTCTGAATGTAATCTAAATAACGAAACATCGATATAGGGCCTGTGTCGCATCCAGGCCTTTGTAACTCTTCAGGACTTGCCTAAAGGATGGGCAGGTAGTTGTCGATCTCGTACCTGCTGACGTGAGTCCTGTACCTGTCCCACTCTATATTCTTGTTTTCGATAAACTTGTTGAAGATATGATCGCCGAGGGCTTCTTTAACCAGTTCGCTCTTTTCAAGCTCGCCGATCGCCTCGAAGAGGTTCCCCGGGAGCTCCGTGATGTTCTTCTCGCGCCTCTTTTCGGGGCTGAATTCGTAGACATCCTCTTCCATGGGAGCGGGAAGGTCATATCCCTCCTGGATCCCCTTGAGCCCCGCCGCCAGCATGACTGTAAAGGCGAGATAGGGATTGCAGGCCGGGTCCGGGGACCTGAACTCCATCCTGGTCGCCTTCTCCTTGCCCGGCTTGTACATGGGGACCCTTATCATGGTTGACCTGTTTCTCCTGGCCCAGCTGACGTAGACCGGGGCCTCGTAGCCGGGAACCAGCCTCTTGTATGAGTTGACCCACTGGTTGCATATTGCTGTTATCTCCCTTGCGTGCTTCAATATCCCGGCAATGTATCCCTTCGCCTCCTTTGAGAGGTTAAGCTCATCCTTTGGATCGTAAAAGGCGTTCTTATCCCCCTTGAAGAGGGACTGGTGTGTGTGCATCCCGCTCCCGTTGATTCCGAATATAGGCTTGGGCATAAAGGTCGCGTAAATATCGTTCTTTCTCGCTATCTCCTTTACCGTGACCCTCAACGTCATAAACTTGTCCGCCATCCTTAAGCCCTCGTCGTACTTGAGGTCTATCTCGTGCTGGCTGTGGGCGACTTCGTGGTGGCTGTACTCGATATCTATGCCGATATCCTGCAGGGCGAAGATCGTCTCCCTCCTGAAGGGACCAGCCAGGTCCAGAGGGGTGGCGTCGAAGTATCCTCCCTCGTCCAATACCTTGGCTTCATTTTTGTTCGCGAAATAAAAGTATTCAGGCTCCGGCCCCACATAAAGGGTGTAGTCCAGATCCTTGGCCTTCTGTAAAATCTTTTTCAGGGCATATCTCGGATCCCCCGCGTAGTGTGAGCCGTCCGGCTCCAGTATATCGCAGAACATCCTGGCCACCGGCTTCTCCGTGCCCCGCCAGGGGAGAAACTGGAAAGTCGTGGGATCCGGCTTGGCGATCATATCGCTCTCCTCGATCCTGGCGAATCCCTCGATGGAGGAGCCGTCAAATCCCATTCCCTCCGACAGAGCCTCGTCCAGCTCCCCGGGCGTAATGGCAAAGCTTTTTAAGATTCCAAGAATATCGGTGAACCAGAACTGGATAAAGCTTACGTTTCGCTCCTTGACGATCTTCAATACGTCCTTTTTTGTCTTGCACAGCATTGAGAACTCCTTTGAGAATTCGCTTTTTTTCATATCACAGGCGTACGTTAAAGTATACACCCATTTCTAATACTTTTCATCAATTAAAATTCCTCATCGAAAATCCCCTTCACTTTTTCAAATGAAGCAGCCACATATTATACTTTGATTTAACTGCTGAATGGGCAAAGAAACTTTTGTTATCTCGTATTACAATATAGTATGATTTCGAGAATATCTTAAGCCTAAAATAAAGGAGGGAGAGTGCGGATTTTGAGTAAATTTTCCCTTTACATCCCGTTATAATTGATGTAAATTCTCAACCATAAGGGGATTGGAGATTTTTTTTGGTTTATATGCTGTGCCGGCATTACCGAAAGCTCCAGTCTCCTTTTTTTAATCAAAACAGATTTTTTTATCACCTATCAGATCATCAATGCCGTTAAACTTTGAACATGGTTTCAGCAGACGATTTCCCGATCGATTTCGGCGTGGGCGCCTTTTCCTTGACTATTTGCCGTCAATGATTTTGAAAGCATCTTCTCGATAAGCGTCCATCACGTAGGGAATGCCGGTTACATTGGCGCATTCCGGAGTAAGCGATATCAGGTCATCCCGCCTGATAAAATTGAGCTTCCACTTTCTGGATCCGGCCATCAGCTGCTGCAGTCCTATCCGTATCTTTTCCGACACGCTGTAAATACCGATTGCTCCCAGCGGCATCTTGTCCACATCTTTTCCGTATTTATCTTTCACCTCTTCGTAGCAGACGAAGATCTCCTCCTTGGTCGAGCCGTACTTCACGACGTTCTTTGGAATAGGCATGTCATCCGTCTTATGATTTTGCAGCCAGAGTTCGGTGTTTTTCCCCACTATTCCCGGGATCATCAGCGCCCGGCCCATGCAGACCGCCTTTACGTACGGCGCTCCCAGGGCGATACACTTGAAAACATGATCTTCGGTGGAAAATCCGCCGGCGAAGGCGAGGTTCGGAACCCAGCCTCCGTTTTTGGCAATCCTGTCGGAGAGCTCCACCGCCATGGAGTGAAGGTAGATAGAGGGTACGCCCCACTCGTTCATCATTCCCCAGGGGCTCATGCCGGTTCCGCCGGGCGCACCGTCGATGGTCAAGAGGTCGATCTTGGCGTCCGAAGACCACTTGATGGCCATGGCGAGCTCGCGCATCGGGTATGCCCCCGTCTTTAAGGTAACGCGCTTTGCACCCAGGCCCCTTAGTCTCTCCACCTCCTTCATAAAGGCACCCTGATCTATAAATCCGAGACGGGAGTGACGCTCGAACTGCTTTATCGCGCCGTCCTTGAATCCCGCCGCTATCGCCGGATCTTCAGGATCGGGAGTTACTATATACCCCCGTTTTTTAAGCTCGGTTGCCCGCTTGATCGAGTCGACCTTTATCTCGCCGCCGATACACTTGGCCCCCTGTCCCCACTTCAGCTCGATGGTCTCAACGCCGAGCTTCTCGGTAACGTATTCCGCAACGCCGAACTTGGTGTCCTCAACGTTCAGCTGCACCAGAATGTCGCCGTAGCCGCGGTGGTATCGCCTGTACTGCTCCACGCGCTCGCGCATATTGGGGGCGTCGGCGACCTTGCCGTTTTTGTCGAGTTTCAGCTCCGGGTCGATTCCGCAGACGTTCTCACCGCATACAAGGGTGATTCCGCTGATTGCGGCCCCGACCGCAAAGTGCTCCCAGTACCTCCTGGCGATGTCCGTGCTTCCCAGGGCCCCCGTGAAGATGGGTACCTTCATCTTCACCTTGTTTTCGACCCCGAACTCCGTCTCCGTGTCCACCGCCGGGAATATGGCGTGTTCCGGATCTCCCTGGACTCCCTCCGCCCCGAAGGCGTACCCCATTATGTTGAGGTGGGAGTAGTCGATCGGGTAGTCCTTGTCCGCTCCCGCGGTGACGCTGCCGAACGGGCCGGGATATAGGAGCTCCCGGCCGCGGAAGGTGGCGTTGAACAGGTCGCAGTTTCCCACGCAGTTGTCAACGCACCTGCTGCATATCCCCGACTGGGGCGCTACATCCCTCGATCGGTTTGCCGTTTGTAATGCATCACTTGCATTAGGCCGTTTTAGATTCATCTAACCAAATCTCCTTTCATTTTCGGCAAAATATTGCCGTTGTTATAAAATATGGGGTTTCCCAGCGGAAAACTTCCCTAAAACTGCAAAGAGAAAGCGCCGATAATCGCGATACAAAATACAGCCTAAAAACAGCATTATTCGGCAAACTTTTGCCAATATATTCTTTGGAGCTTTATCTTGTCAAGGAAAAAGTGAAAAATGGCGCCGTTTTTGACTTTTTAACCGAAACGTCGAATATCTGAAAAGAAAAGGAGTAAATATGCCCAATATACTTACATAATTGTGATTTTTTTAGGAGCTTCACATCGACTTTAATTATTGAAGCCCTTGTGCTATTATATTTATTGAAAGGGGGAGCTTTGGTAAAAAGATCGGTTAGGGGAATAATTATCGGCAAAATTGCCGATAATCTCCTTGACATGAAGTCAAAATGGGAATATATTTGCCGCCATGAGAGAAAAAACGGAAAAAAAGAGATTGTCGATCTTGAAAATACTTCACGAGTCGGAAAATCCCCTCAGCAGCCCCAGAATAACCCAGGAGCTTAACGCCCAGGGATTTGACGTGAGCGAAAGGACAGTGAGGCTCTATCTTCTGGGGATGGATTCTATGGGGCTTACGGAAAACTTTGGCAAGAGGGGAAGGCGGATAACCGATAAGGGCATCATTGAGCTTTCCCAGGCGCGGATTTTCGAGAAGATAGGCTTTCTGGCGGCCAAGATCGACCAGATGACATACAAGATGGACTTCAGGCTCGCCGAGAGGGCGGGGACAGTCGTTATGAACACGAGCCTCATTGAAAAAGATAATATCGAGAAAGCCATCCCGCTGATTAAGAGCGTATTCGCATCCGGATTGGGCATGGGAGAGCTTGTGACCGTCTTCGAGTCGGGGCAGAAAATGGGGGAACTGGAGATCGAAGAGGACTATTTTGGAATAGGAACGGTGTGTTCTGTGACCTTAAACGGCGTTTTGCTCGATTTCGGGATTCCAACCAATTCGAGATTCGGAGGGCTTTTGGAATTGGAGGAGGGGGAGCCTATCAGGTTCGTGGAGCTGATAAACTACGACGGCACCACCCTCGATCCCCTGGAGGTCTTCATAAAAAGCGGCATGGCTGACCTCACAGGGGCGGTGGAGTCGGGAAGCGGAAGGATTGGGGCGAGCTTTCGGGAGGTACCGGCGGACAGCCGGGATAAAGTTGTACAATTGTCCGATGAGCTGAAAAAAACCGGGCTCGACGGATTTATGAAAATCGGATGGCCGGGACAGGCCCTTCTCGAGATCCCCGTAAGCGACGGCCGATGCGGCGTAATAATCATTGGGGGCTTGAATCCAGTGTCGATCTTGGAGGAGCAGGGAATTCACGTCAAGCACGCCGGCGCCCTCTCGGGACTGCACGACTATCGAGATTTTTCCCACTACAGTGAGTTAAATGAGCGCATCGGGAGGCTTTGCTGAGCCTCTGTCGGGACGGCAACAGAATCCGTTATTCGAATCCGTAATTTGATATATGCGGTCTCGATTCAAATTGCCAAGTGGTAGAAAATATAAAAAAAGGGGGCATCGGAAGAGGATGCCCCGATGAAAAAAAGGCAGGAATTGGGAGGAAAGAACCGTAAATCAAATCCCTATTTTTTCTCCAGCACGAAGAAACAGGAGTCATGTCCCATCGCCTTGCACTTCTTCTCCCTTACGTTGTAGACGTTTTCGCCGTAGGCCCAGTTAGCTAGGTACTGTATTACCCCCTCGTAGGAGGAGCAGATGGGCCGATCGAGCCTGTACCCTTCGCAGATAACACATTTAAAGACGTCAAAGGCCGGCTTCCCGTTTTCATCCACCGCGGCCCTGCCTTTTCCCGTCCCTTCCCTGTATATCTCCATCCCCTTTATGAACTTCATGTCCGGGGACAGGCCGTTGTTGGAAATGGGGTCGAGGACCCGGGCGATTTCAACACTGTTTTTGAATCCAAGATAGCCGATCCTCCTCCAGATTCCCAGTGCACCGGTTAGACCTAAAACATTGGTAACCTCGGTGAACATCTTCGCCTACTCTTTTACGGTAATACAGGGCTCCCAGTCGTTATTGGGAGGAGTATCAAAGGGATGGTCTACTCCCGCCTTCTTTAAAATTACCTTTGCGCCGTTTCCGCCCAATATATCATTCAGGCTCTCTATTATTGCCCTAATCGACATATTTGTGGCCATCTTTACTTGTTCCGACATAAGATCAACCTCCTTTTTTAGTTTCTTATTTCGGCTCCATGTCGGCCGCCGGAAGATGAAATGCTGCTTTTTTTGAGGAAATCGAGTCTGTTGAAAGATCGCACGTTATTGTATATCTAAAATGACTATTCTGTAAAATGTTTGTGATTTTTGACTTTCGTTCAAGGAGACTTGAGGGCCATTTTTTTTGTCGACGGCATGGGGATGGAATGCTGTTCAAGTTTATGAGGTTGGGGCCGGGCGTCTCCTTCACGGCTCAAAAGATGGGACTTGTTGGGGAAGGTGTGCTCATGCCCGACATATTGGTATATGTGGAATTTAGGGCCGGGGGCATAAATTCCCCCTTCAGCGGCCTTGATAAGGAGAGGTTTGTACCCTTCTTGTGCCGCAAGGGGAGTTAGGCAGTGGGAGGCTCGAATTACGTAAAGCCCTAAAACAACGAATGCAATCGCAAAAGCGCCCCAGTAAAAGGAAAGATGATGTGACTTTATATTTAATAGTGCGAGTTCAACTCGTTAGTGCAACAGATTGATTAAAGAATACTTCGACAGGTGTTTGAAAGCCGTTCGGGGAGGAGGAACCCCCATTTTTAACCGCCCTTCTCCAAGCTTTTCGGCGTCTTTTGACCGTGCCGAATATCGGTTTTCCTTTTTGAGCTAATCCAGAGCCTTCCTTATCTCCCTTAACAGTCGATTGGCGATGAACGGTTTTTTCACAAGGCCTGCCGCCCCGAGGTTGATTATGTCACGGTATTGATTTATCACGGAGTATCCACTGGATAGGATAACCTTGGTATCGGGATCTATCTCGAGCAGTTTTTTCAATGCCTCTTCACCCCCCATCTCGGGCATAATGAAGTCGAGGATGACAAGATCTATCGGATTCTCTTTCTCTTTGAAGGCCTTGAGTCCCGCTTTACCCGAATTGTAGTCATAAACCGTGTAGCCCGCATCCGTAAGAATGTTCTTCAGGATCAGCAGAACCGCCCTCTCATCGTCGATGATCATGATTGTCTCCGTGCCCCCTACAGCCTCTACTTCGGCACTACTTTCGTCCTTTTCTCCTTCCGATGTGGCGGGAAAGTATATCGTAACCTCCGTCCCGTTGTTGGGTTTACTGTCAATGTTTATATAACCTCCGTGACCCTTGACTGTTCCGTAGACGAAGCTGAGTCCGAGTCCGGCGCCCGACTTTTCCCACTTGGTTGTGAAGTAGGGATCGAAAACCCTGTTCAGAGTATCTTTATCCATTCCAATACCGGTATCCCTCATCTTCAAACATACATATTCCCCCGTCCTGATCTTATAGATCCCCTTGTCAATCTCCTCCTCAACATCTTCTAAATAGGTCTGAAATGTAAGCGTACCTCCGTCCGGCATGGCTTCCAAGGCGTTAAAAGAGAGGTTCATCACCATCTGGGTGAGATGTGATAGATCACCCTCGATATTCTTCAGATCACCCCCGGCTTCCCAGTCGATCTCTACAGATTTATCGAGGGTTTCGGGGACAATTATATCGTATACGCCCTTTACGACTTTGTTGATATTGATAGGGACGACCTCGAACTTCCCCTTTCGGGAATACGCGAGAAGCTGTGCCGTCAACTCCGATGCCCTGATGGCGGATTTTTCGATAATTGAAAGCCCATCGTAAAAGCTGTCTCTGCCGTTCAACTTGTTTTTGAGATAAGAAGCGTATCCCAGAATTGTGGCCGTGATGTTGTTGAAATCGTGGGCTACGCCGGTCGCGAGGGTGCCCACGGCCTTCATCTTCTGGGCCTCGATGAGATGTTCCTCCATCTTTTTTTGCTCGGTGATATCCTGCAGGATACCTATCATTCGGATTAGTTTACCCGAGCTGTCGTAATGGGATTCCGCTTTTAAGTGGATAAATTTTAGAATACCCTCTCTCGTGATAATTCTACATTTGATATAATCAGGTCTATTCCCATTAATGGCTGTTTTCATCAGATTTTCGCATATCCTTTTGTCGTCGGGATGAACCAATTCCTGTATTTTTTTTATAGATGGACTTTCGGCGGCATCTACTCCCAAGATCTTGTACATCTCGGCGGACCATGTGGTATTGTCATTCACGATATCCCATTCCCAGCTGCCTAATTTTGCCACTTCCTGTGCCTCCGACAGCAATATGGAAATTCTCAACAGCTCTTCTTCGGCCCGCTTCTTCTCAAAAGCGAGCCTGTGGCTCTCTAAAATCCGCTCTATTTTTATTGAAATAAGATCGATATAATTGCCCTCTATATCCTTTACGATGTAATCCCCCACTCCCAGCTTCATGGCCTCCACCGCGAGGTTCTCGTCGCCGGCCCCCGTTATCATCATTGTCGGCGGCAGGTCACCTTTAGACAACAGTTTTTTCATTACCTCAAGGCCGTTAAAAACCGGCATTTCGTAATCCAGGGCGATCAGGTCATAAGAGCCGGCTTCATACATGCTCAATCCCTCTTCTCCGTTTAAAGCGATGTCAACATCGTAACCTTCCCTGTTAAGGCTGTCTTTAACGAGATTTGCAAGGCCGTTATCGTCTTCAACATATAGGATTTTGATAGGTTCCGACTGTAACATGGGAGCTCCTTTTTGGTAATAGCGCCTTTTTTCCATTCGGCCACTTTTCGATTTTCAAGAATAACACACATGGGGTTTTTTTGCAATATTATGATTAACGGAAAAGCTGAACTTACCTCCCGTTACCGGCTTCAATTTGCCAAATATTTCCTTATGGTTATCGTTGAACGGAGGTTTAGACGGATAAAAACTATTGCCCGATCGGCCCGCGCCGACTGCCGGATTCGATTGATTTTTAATTTTGAGATAATTGGATATGAGGAAACGAAGGTATGGTAATAAAAATGCTTGTAAACAATGCAATTGAATGATAAATTAACAATTTGTATATTACAGCTTGTTTTCCCCATTTTTCAAAAATGCATTTTCGTATCCACCATATCAAGATGGTAGCGCTCTATTGTGTAAATAATATGTTTTTTATGTAAATTTTATATGATTTTTCGGACTTTATATGTTGAGTATCGAAATCTTTTTCGTTAAATAACGGGCGGAATGGAAGGGGAATAAGATGTAATGGTCGTGGGAACCGGCCCCGGCGGCTCAACGGTGGCCCGGGGGATGGGCCTTTTCGGCGAAAGTGTGCTCCCCCATGAGAGGGAGGCAGCGTCAAATGGATCGGAAACCGGTGTTGAAATCAGAGGTGAATATGTTTGGAAGCGAGAGACCGTGGATCTTTTCCAGATATCCGGAGTTGAAAGGCAAGATATCTTTTAAATCGTTCGGCGACTATCCCAGCGACGTTAAACAGCTGAAGTCCCTCAGCAAAGAGATCGGCGCGGAGATCTATATTAAGCGGGACGACAGGGCGTCTCCCATATACGGCGGAAACAAGTGCCGGATGATGGAGTTTATCATCCCTGACGCCCTGGAAAGGAAAAGAAAATCGCTCGTAACCTGGGGGGCGATAGGCTCAAATCAGGTTCTGTCTTCGGTGATCTTCGGCGCCAAGGAGGGCTTTAACGACGTCACCGCGATCCACAACATACAGCCCTTCCATCCCTACGTAAAGAGAAACTTCCTAATCTCCACCTCCCTCGGCGTTAAACAGCTCCTGGGGGAAAGCGACGTATCGCTGATCTTAAAGCTCTTTTATACTTATATGAAAAAGAAGGTCACGGGGAAGAGACCTTACCTGATCCCGCTGGTCGGCTCGGCGCCCATCTCGGTGCTCTCCTACTTCGATGCGGCACTGGAGCTGAAGTTGCAGATAGAGAAGGGCGTCTGCCCCAGGCCGGATTACATCTTTATTACGGTGGGGACCGGGGGCACCGCCGCGGGATTGATCCTCGGCGCCATCGCCCTTGGGGGCATAGGGAAGGTTATCGGGGTCAGGACCATCGAGAAGGCCTTCGTAAACGAGAAGATAGTCGCCTGGGAGATAAACAGGACGCTGAAGTTTTTAAAGAGACTGGGGGTATATCTCAAAATCGGAAACGTGAAGGCCGAGGATATCAACATCCTCCACGACTACCTGGGGGAGGGTTACGCCGAGCCCACGCCTAAGTGTGAAGGGGCCATAAGGCTTTTAAAGGAGCTTGAGGACATCGACCTCGACGTGACCTACACGGGAAAGACGATGGCGGCGATGCTGGACTGGGCGAGGGAAAAAAGGGACAAGCGCTTCCTCTTCTGGCACACGTTAAACACGGTGGACATCTCCGGTTACACGGAAAACCTCCCGGACGTCTCGGAGGCGCCCGAGCCCTTTCAGAAACACCTTAGATGAAAGGCGGACACTCTCAAACTGTGTGGGGGTTCCCTCTCGACACCGGCGAGATTAATATCGCGTAATATCGTGCGCCCACAAAGGGCTCGCACAAAGGTTTCTTCGAATATATCAACCGCCGTCCTGATAAGAGATGTTATTCAGTGAAGTTCCGGAGTCTTTTCAGGACAAGGACCCTCACTCGAAGTAATCCCTCAGATCATCGGGGACCGCGTCCCTATCCACCTCGAAGAGCTCAACCAGGATGTCGTCCGGGGCGGGTACCATTACATATCTCCAGAACCCGAAGTCCGTGACGCCCTTTCTCAGCGGAACCCCGGCGGAGCGAAGCTTTTCCACTGTACCCTCGATGTCGTCGGTCTGTATCCCGAAGTGGTGGATGCTCGCCCTGCCGGAGACCTTCGGGGGCTGATCGTAAAAGTGGATCCTGCCCCTTCCCACCCTCATAAACACATTTCTCGCCCCGGCGAGCTCCATGTCGAGGACAACCCTCCCGCCGAAGAAATCCTCGTAGAACCGGATGCTCTTATCAAGGTCCGATGCGAATATGTGGACGTGGTGTAGATGATTTCCCATCTTCCTCCACCTTTGAAGTGTTTACAAATCAATACCTATGGTATTACGAAAACATCAGGGGGTCAAATCAAATCCTTTGACTTTTCGGCTCAAAAGGGATATTTTGACAAATAAGTCTTAAATATCTTTCGTAATAGATTTGAAAATATTGAAGCGGGGAAGATTGAAGAAGTTCGATATATATACAAATCCCGATAGATGCACCAGCTGCATCAGATGCCAGCTTGCCTGCTCCTACCTTCACACCGGCGCCTTTAATCCGGCGGCGGCGAGGATTTTGATTTCTATCACCGATTCCGATCGCTCGATCACATTCACCGAAGAGTGCACCGGGTGCGGCGTCTGCGCCGACGAGTGCCTCTTCGGCGCCCTCGAAAAGAGGGCAAGGGGGAAAGCCTCATGACCGGCGGCGGCTTTGCGGGGAGAATCCTTTACGTTGATCTGACCGGCGGGGAGGTAAAGACCGGCCCCCTCGATTACCGGGCGGCGGAGGAGTTCGTCGGGGGCCTCGGCTTATCTATAAAGATCGCCGGAGACGAGATAACGCCTGGGACCGATCCCCTCTTCCCCGAAAACCGGATTGTCTTTGGCGCTGGGCCCCTGGTGGGGACGAACGTCCCCGCCTCGTCGAGGTTCTACGCGGTGACAAGGCTCCCGTCGAGCGGGACGGTCGGCTGGTGCGGCGGCGCATCCACCTTCGGGCCGAGGCTCAAAAACGCCGGCTACGACCACGTGGTTGTGGGGGGAAGGGCTAAATTCCCCGTCTTTTTGAAGATAGAAGACGACGACGTAAAGATATTGAAGGCGGATAAAATCTGGGGAACCGGCGTCTCCGAGGCGACCCGGTCCCTCTGGGACGAGTTCGGGGGGGACTTCGGCGTTATCGCCATAGGACAGGCGGGCGAAAACCTCGTCCCCTACTCCCTTGCCTATTCGGACCGCATCTCCACGCTGGGGAGGGGCGGGCTGGGGGCCGTCATGGGATCCAAGAACCTCAAGGCGATAATGGTCAGGGGGAGCCGGGGGGTGAGGGTCGCGGATAAAAAGAGGTACGACAGGCTCAAGAAGGAGATATTCGGGAAGATAAAGGATTATCCTTATCTCAAGGAGTGGCAGGACTTGGGGCTTATTAAGTCATTTCCGGTCGTTCCGGTTGAGACCTATCGTGAAATCTTCGATCGCAGGATCGCCTGCATCTCGTGCCCCGTCGGCTGCAAGGAGATGGTCAGGATCGCCGACGGGGAGTTTGCCGGAGAGGTCTTCTACTCCAGCTCCGCCATAAACCTCTTTACCCCGAAGATGTACGGCCTTGCCGACCACCGGGAGGCGGTGAAGCTGGTCTCGGCGCTGGACGAGTACGGGATAGACATGTTCGAGTTCTTCGGCGTGATGAAGTTCGCTCAAATTCTAAACGAGAAGGGGATTATCGGAGGAGATTTGGCCCAGCCGGAGATAGCCCTGGACTCTTTCAGGTCGATGAAGGCCTGGGCGAAAAAGGTCGCCCTTAGGGAGGGGCCGGGGGACCTCCTGGCCCGCGGCTTTAGGGGGATTATCGACGAGTTGGGCGAAGAAGCAAGGGAGCTCGCGCCGGCCCTCATAAAGGGGATGCACCCCTACGCCGGGCCCGGCTCCGCCCTCCCCTGGGAGTTCTTCGGGACGATGGAGCTGGGCCAGGTATTGGATCCACGGGGGCCCCACGTCGGCTCCGGCGGCTCCCCCACCTACTTCGCCAAGAGACCCCTTACGGTCTTTCCCAAACATATGACCCGCATGGGAGTCCCGGAGGAGGCCTTTTCGAGGATAATTCCCTCATACGATGAATCGGATGAGGAAACGGGGCTCAACGTGGGGCGGCTCCTCAGGTATTCCCACGGCTGGTTTGCCATGCTGGGGTCCTTGGGTATTTGCGCCAGGGGGCAGGTCAACAGGTTCTACAATGCGTCCCTCTGCACCGACCTGTACGGTGCCGTTACGGGGATCGAGACGAGCCTCCCGAAGCTGAGGGAGGGGGTGGACAGGGCCTGGACGCTCTTAAGAATCATCAACCTCAACGAGGGGATGGGCGCCGATTACGAGTCCCCGCCGGAGAAGTGGTTCGAGGCACCCCCCTTTCGGGATTACCTTACGGGGGAGGCGCTGACCGCGGAAGAGGTAAAGGAGATGATCGGCGACTACTATGACGAGTGGGGCTGGGAGAGGGAGAGCGGTGTCCCCACAGACGTGTCGATCAGGAGACTCGGCCTGATGCGATAATTGTATTTATTGAGCCTGCTCCGCGTTGTCTCCGATCTCGTCTATCGTTATCGCCAAATTACTGAAAGCGACTTGACACATAAGACGCCGGGATATAGAATGGTTCTGCTGGCTGTCAGTAACCCGTGTAATGCAGGTTTAAAGATTTGACGATAGAAGATTTAAACTAATTTGGAGGTGTTATATGAAAGATATACTTACGGGCATTCTAAAGGGGCTTATCGGAAGGCGCGGCTTTCTGAAGTTGGTCGGAAAGGCGGCGCTATCCGCCTCGGCGCTCTCGCTGTTCGGCCCGAAAAGGCGGGAAGCGCGGGCAACGGTCTTTCCCTCCGGGAGCACCGAGGTGCTGTTGAAAAAAGGCCTGGTTGTTGACGGCACCGGGAAAAAGAGCTTTACCGGGAACCTCCTGATCAAGGGTAACAAGATAGCCGCCGTAACGACTGATACGGTGAAGACAAGCGGGAAGGTTATCGACTGCACGGGGAAGGTGATTTCTCCCGGGATAATCGACATGCACTCCCACATGGACTGGTATCTGCCGATCGAGGGGCATCCCGAGATGAAGACCCCCTTCACCGCCCAGGGGGTGACCACGTTCGTTGCCGGAAACTGCGGGTACGGGGTGGCCGGCTTCAGGAAGGACTCTACAACTATGGACAAGGTCCGGTTCGGCACCCAGGGGCTCTATGAGATTGGCTGGGACACGATGGAGGAGTACTTTTCCTACATCAAGAAAGTCGGGATGAGCCACAACCTGGTGAATCTGGCGGGCCACGGCACCACGAGGGCGTCGATGAGGGGATTCGAGGCGAGCCCCCTGAACGATGACGAGATGACGGAGTTGCTGACCCACCTCGAGACGGCGATGGATCAGGGGGCCTACGGCGTCTCCTTCGGCCTCCAGTACGAGCCGGGGATATTCGCGACATTGGACGAGATCGGTAAGATCGCAAGGCTGATCAAGAAAAAAGATAAGATCCTCACCGTCCACATGAAAGCGTATTCCTCCCTCTCCGGGACGTACCCGCTGAAGCTCTTCGGCACGCCCCATAACCTCTTGGGAATCGAAGACATGATCAACGTGGCCAGGGAGACGGGCGTGAGAATGGAGCTCTCCCACCTGATTTTCGTTGGGAAGAGGACGTGGAAGACGGTCGACGAGGGGCTGACGATGATCGACGATGCGATATCGGAAGGCCTCGACGTAAAGTTCGATACCTACTCCTATCACTGCGGGACCTCCATCATAAACGTCTTCTTCCCGGAGTGGTTCCTTGCGAAGGTCCCCGAAGCCTACGAGGACAGGAAGTTGATGAGAAGGCTGAAGAGAGACATCTTTTTGATGGAATCCCTTCTGGGCTTCGGATATAAGCAGATCCAGATAACGGACGCTAAGTGCGAGGAGCTGGAAAAGTACAACGGGATGTTCCTCTATGATATTGCGAAGGAGAGAAACATGTCCCAGTTCGAAAACTTCATAGACTTCGCGAGAAAGAGCAACGGCATCGCCCGGGTCTTGAACCACAGGTACACGAACCTGAAGATAGTGGAGGAGCTGATGAGGCACCCGGCATCCCTCTTCATGACCGACGCCTCGCCGGTCCTGGAGGGTGTGCAGAATCCCGGCTGCTACGGCTGCTTCCCCAGGTTCTTCCAGATAGCGAGGGACAACAACGTCATCTCCCTGGAGGAGGCGGTATACAAGATGTCCGGCGCCGCAAGGGAGAGGTTCAACATCAAGGACAGGGGAATATTGGCAAAGGGTCTGGCGGCGGACGTCCTCGTCTTCGACGAGAAGGGGATAAAGGACAACAACACCATTACCGATACAGACAGGGCGCCCTCCGGAATAGAGGCGGTGTTCATGAACGGTGTGCAGGTAATGAAGGAGGGCGTGGTCGACGACTCGATCAACGCCGGCGTCGTCGTCTCGTAGCCTTTGAAAACGGGGGGGAGTAATAATTTTAAACCCAACCGAGAATTAGGAAAATTTTGAGCGGTAGAAGATGAGTTTGCCTTCGCGTTAAGGGCGAAAGGGGGTCTTTTTAAGGCCCCCTTTTTTATTGAGAGTTTATTTCGTTTATATAGGCCGAACACAGGGGGATACCCCTTTTTGGAAGAGATATATAAACGTTTTGCATTTACCTCGATAGTTCGCTATTATTATTTAAATATTCTTGAAGGGAAAAGAGGAAAAAATCTTTTTGGGGGGATTACAGATGTCACCGAAAAAGCAATTATCGCGGCTTAATATCGACGGGGAGTGGTTTGTGGACGAGAGCGGCAGAAGGGTTATCCTGAGAGGCGTGAACCTCGGGGGAGACTCGAAGGTGCCCTATCCCGACGGCGGGACGGAGGTCCCCACGGATTTTTCCGACCACAAAGAGGTATCCTTTGTCGGGAGGCCCTTTCCCCTGAAAGACGCCCGTGAGCACCTGTCACGTCTCAAGGTGTGGGGTTTCAACGTCCTTCGCCTCCTGACGACCTGGGAGGCGGTTGAGTACGCCGGCCCGGGGAAATACGACGAGGAGTACCTCGACTACTACGCCGAGGTGTGCAGGCTCGCCGGGGAGCACGGCCTTTACGTCTTCGTCGACTTTCACCAGGACGTCTGGAGCCGGATGACCGGCGGCGACGGGGCGCCCTGCTGGCTTTTTGAGAAGGTGGGGATCGACTACACCAAGATACCGCAGGCCGACGCTGCGGTGGTCATGCAGAACCTTTATGACTACGACGACCCCCGCCCCCGCCAGCAGAAAAACTACCCGCAGATGTGCTGGGCCTCCAACTACGACTACCCGATCAACGGGATCATGTGGACCCTCTTCTTCGGTGGGAGGGACTTCGCCCCGGATCTCATTATCGACGGCGTCAATGTCCAGGACTACATGCAGGGCCATTACCTTAACTGCCTGAAGGAGATCGGAAAGAGGGTCAAGGGGCTCCCGAACGTCCTCGGCTTTGATACCCTGAACGAACCCCACTACGGCTGGATCGGGAATTATCTCAACGACTCGGTCGAGGCGGAGGGTGGGGAGGAAAAGCAGACCCTGGGCCTGGTCTGGAAGCCGATCGAGGCGCTCTACTGCGCTGGCGGCAATCCCGTTAAGCTCCCCAAGATGAAGATATCGATCTTGAGGGCGGGAATCGTGGTAGAGAAGATGGTAACCGCAAACCGGAGCGGCGTCTCCATCTGGTTCGAGGGGAGGAAAGACCCGTTTGCGGCCGCCGGGGCCTGGAGGGTTAAGGGGGGCGGGGGATACGAGATTCTGAGAAACGACTTCTTTAAGGTAGTAAAAGGGAGGAAGGTCGACTTCGACAACGACTACCTCTTCCCGTTTTTTCACCGCGTTACCGACACTGTGAGGGAGATAAACCCGAAATGGCTGATCTTTGCGGAGAAGCCGGAGGAGAGGGAAAGCCATGAGCGGGAGTTTGCGGGAGACGTCCCGGATCAGATGGTCAACGCCTCCCACTGGTACGACATCGTTACACTGGCCACCAAGCTGTCTCTCTATCCGGTCAAGTTCGACAGCAGGCGAAATAAACTCCTCTTCGGCAGAAAGGGCATCCAGAGGATGTATGAGGAGCAGCTCGGCGTCCTTAAAGATGCGTCTGGGAGGGTCAAGGGAAAATGCCCGACCCTCGTCGGCGAGTTCGGAATCCCCTACGACCTGAACGGTGCCAGGGCCTACAAGAAGTGGGCGAAGGGGAACCGCTCCCCGAAGATATGGAGGAGCCACGTTATGGCGCTCGACCTGATGTACAATGCAATGGACGCCCTCTTTTTGAACTCCACCCAGTGGAACTACACCGCCACCAACAGCAACGACCTTAAGATAGGCGACCGGTGGAACCAGGAGGATCTGAGCGTATACAGTGAAGACCAGAGGGACAATCCCTCTGACATCAACAGCGGCGGCAGAGCGATGGAGGGCTTTGTCCGCCCCTACCCCCCATTCACGCAGGGGACGCCGATCGAGTCGAGGTTCGACAGGAAAAAGGGCGTGTACACCCTAAAGTATCTTGCGGACACGAAGATAAAAGCGCCCACGGTAATCTTCGTCCCCCGCCTCCAGTTCCCAAAGGGATACGGCATCGATGTGGAAGGCGCAGAGGGCTACCAGATGACCAGAAATAAGGAGGATCAGTTCGTCGCGATTATTGCCGGCGGCGACGGCGAGACGACCGTGACGATAAGGAGATAGGCTGTTAGTCTTTGCGCACCCGGTAGGCGCTAATAGATGTCATTGCGAGCAAGCCGATGCCGTAAATTTTCGTTGCTCATTCGGAGGTTACTAAAACATGTCATTGCGAGCCCGCCGAAGGTGGGCGCGGCAATCGGGTTGAATCTTTAGGGGAGGTGAAAGATGTGTGACTATGAAATAAGATATTTTGACTATAAAGAGAACAAAAGGAAGGAATGTAAATGTAAACATCCTTCTTTAAGAAGTGACGATAGAAAAGGGAATAAGTATTGTATTTTCCACAGCGAAGGTGAGGTGAAAAAGGGATTTTATC
>CAZIWT010000038.1:0-26291 GCA_964542895.1 uncultured Thermodesulfobacteriota bacterium | reverse complement strand
ATGGGCTGGGGCGCGTACGAGAGCCTGAAGAGCCAGAATATCCAGGCTGTCGTAGGCGTGTTTAAGATCCTCCAGCATCCGTTTCCTCTCGACGGCGTACCTGAGCGCCCTGATCAAGAGGGTCGGTTTTACCTCACCCTTGTAAAGGTAGTCCTGAGCGCTTTCCCTAACGGCGCTCAAGGCCACTTTCTCGTCCTCCAAAGACGTGAGGACTACGATAGGAATATCCGGCACCGACTCCTTTACCTCCAGCAGCGTATTCAGTCCCTCGCTGTCGGGAAGCGTCATGTCCAGCAGAATTACGTCAAAGGCCTCCTTGGACAGGACATCAAGTCCCTTCGTAAGGGTATCCGCGTGCTTCAGGGTGAAGTCGCCCCCTCCCGCTTGATCAATCATCTCTTCAATTATCTTGAAGTATCCGAGATCGTCTTCGATGAAAAGGATGGTAATTATCTCTTTGGCCATGATTCTATTCCCGCTATAAACAATATCTACTATTTTATATATAACAAAATTTTCAATAACAAAGCAATATTATTGAATTGGGTAAGACCCGGATCTATCATTATCTAAATTGTAAGTTCAAAATATTCAACCACCCTCTAGGGAACTTCAAACTCTCGCATTTTTATAATCAGAAATGTCCGCAACGGCGTTGATTCTCTCGAGTATCCTCTCCACCAGAATATCTGCTTTATCCATCTTTAACGTCAGCGCACCTTCCGGACATATTTCGACACAGCGGCCGCACCCCTTACATCCATCGCCCGGTACCGCCACCTCATCTATAATTTTTATCTGATTTACAAAACAGGACTCCACACACTCACCACACGCAGTACAAAGATCCGGATCGGAGACTACCGTGATCCCCGGAAGCTTTTTATACGCCCTGTCGAGGTTTGGACCCCTCTTGGTCATATGGGTCCTGTAAAGGCAGCAGCAGTCATCACAAAAACATATAAACATAAGGCGGTTAAAGGGTAGTGCGTGAAAAGCAACAGGGTCTATCCAAACGTGGGCTATGTTCGCAATTAGCCCGGCTTCGGCGGCCCTTTTGACATGTTTAATACCCTCATCTATCTTTACAAATCTACCGTGGCTGGGGTGTATCCTCCTTGCGGCAGGTCCCAGCGCTATACACCCTATATCCGCAGGATGATTTTCACACGAGCATTTTGTCCGACAAATACACTCATCGAGTATAAAAATATCGGAGGATTCGCGCAAGACAGCCTCGACAATCCGGGTTGGCAAAATCACGGTTTCCGGAAGCTTGGCCTCGACATTTATGGGGATCGAAGTGACTTCGTTATATGGATAAGCGAAGAAGGGATTGATAATCCACTTAAATATCGGATAGGAACTGAGCCTCTTCGCGGCAATTATCAGCGGCCAGGATAGTTTTACGGCAAACCTCACGAATCTCTTATTAGGCCCGTAACGAAAGATATTGAGCATATTCATCCTTCTTCTTGGTTCTATGTCTCCTCAAAGGTATGAGGATAGAACCCAGATTCAGAAATCAATCATCCTATTCAAAGTCGACGAGTCCCTTAACGCGGCCCATAAGCTCATCGACCGCTCCGTTCACGTCTTCCACCTTCGCACTTATCGATCCAGAGGGACAAACCGTCATGCACCTGCCGCAGGCCTTGCAGATATCATAATCCCTGACGATCTTTCCATCTTCAATGGATATAGCCGCCATGAAGCACTCCTCTACACATTGACCGCAGAGGGTGCATTTTTCCTGATCGGTGACAAATTCTATTCCCTGAAGAGGAACAATAGATCGTCCGGCCTCCTCCGGAAGGTATTTCCCCGAGTTTAAGATAGTACAGCAACAGCGGCAGCAGTGACAGACCGTAAGGAGCTTGCCCCTGTCCTTGACTCCCCATATATAATTATCTATCTTGACCCTCCCGATCATCGGGATAAGACCGTTCTCTAAAGTTCTATCGAGGTGGGCTATTGACTCGTCAACGCTCACGTGCCTCGCAATCCTCGGATCTATCTCCTTTGTTCCCCCCCCCAGAAGCGTACATCCGTAGTCGATGGGGTGTTTCTTACACTTTCTGTCATCACGACACGTGCACTTATCTATAATAACCCTGTGGGAAGAGCGGCGGATAACCTCCACCAAAACTTCCCTTGGGATGAAGGTGCTGCCAACTCCAGAAATATCCTCGTTTATGGGAAGGTAAGTTATATTAAGATTTTTCTTTGTAAAAAGAGGGGTAAAGAAAAAAGCAACAACCCTACCTATCACGGGCCACGTCGTCATGCGAGCCGATATCCAAGTAATTGGCCATATCGCGGCCAAGATTGTTAGCCACCACCTCGGTCTTCTTGACACCTTTATCTCTCCATCTGATACCCTATAGTCTGATCAACTTGAAATAGTATGACAGTTTGTAAAACATGTCAAAAGTTTTATTTCTTTAAAAAATCTCTTTAAACCCCGTGACGCCCCTTGCATAAACGATTAGTCGGAATCGACAAATCCCCTCACCCTCTCCACTATTCCCCTTACCGCAGATTCAACATCCTCGACCTCGGCCCGGACAGCGCCCTCGGGACAGACCGTAACGCAAATCCCGCAGGCCTTGCAGCGGTCGGGATCGCGAATCAGCTCACCCTCTACAATCGAGAGCGCCCCCATGAAACACTCCTTGACACATAGGCCGCAGAGGATACAGCTCTCCCGGTCCGTGATTATCTTCATCCCCTCGAGGGGAACGAGGGACTCGTGTATCTCCCTGGGGAGATATTTCCCCGACCTCAGGATAGTGCAGCAGCAGCTGCAGCAGAAGCAGACGGTCAGGAACTTCCCCCTAAAGCTGATGCCGTACAGCAGGTGATCGATGGGTGCCCGTCCCACGAGGGGTATGAGTCGATCCTTTAACGCCTTGTCAAGATGTGAGAGCGCCCCTTCAACCGAGACCTTCTTTGCGATGTTCGGGTCGATCTCCAGGGTCCCCTCCCCCAACAGGAGGCAGCCCAGATCGATGGGGTGCTCCTTACAGGTGCGGTCGAGCCTGCAGGTACAGTGATGAATTATCGCCCTACTCTTCGACCTTCTGATCAGCTCCGCGACGATCTCCCGGGGGAGATACGTGCTCTCCGCTCCGGAGATCCCCTCGTTGATCGGAATATATGTCAGGTTCTGCCTCTTTTTCGAGAAGAGGGGAAGCGAGACATACTTCAGGAGGGTGCCCAGTACGGGCCACCTGTAAACGCGGCCGGAGAGCCACGTGAGGGGCCATATAAAGGCAATGAAATCCAGCCACCATTTAGGTCTTTTTGACATAGCTCCAAATCCGCTGAGTCGATCCCTACATGTCTCGCTCTCTACCGATTAAAGGTCGCCCGATCCGAGTGGGCTCTTAAACCTTTTTGCCTGTCACTATCATCCTGCTCTCCATGAAGCCGAAATCCCCTTCCCTCTCATGGAAAGCCTTGCCCATTTCAACCGACAGTTCCCCAAAACCGACAGCCCCAAGGAGATCCGATATCTCCTCCTTGCCGTAAAGCTTTTCCTGATACCTGCTGTCCCTTAACACACCCCCGTCCTTCGCCGTTACCAGCTCCCGGGAAAAGACAATTCCCTCATCAATTTTCCTGCTTCTGGTTACGGTCACGGCGCTCTTTTTGCCGGGGCTATGCGAAAAATCCGCCACGTGAACGGAGCGGGTACGGAAGTTCGCCACGATATAATCCCTGTCGACAATATCGAGCAGGATAGTCCCCCCCCTCCTCAAGACCCTTGACGCCTCCACCAGTATCTTCAGGTTCTCATCGTCCTCCGGGAAGTACCCGAAGGAGTTTCCCATAACAATAACCAGATCGAAGGAGCCGTCCCTGATCCCTATATGTCTTGCGTCCCCCCTCAAGAAGGAAACCGCATCGCAGCAGTCACCCTTACCGTAGCTCAAAAGGTAATCGGAGTAGTCGAAAACGATTGTGTTATTGAATCCCCTCCGGTTGAGCTCCCGGGCGTGTCTACCCTGACCGCCGCAGAGATCGAGGATGTCCCAGCCCTCCTCGGCCCCCGTAAACTCCAGGATGAAATCGGTCTCCCTGGCCGTCAGCTCGTCCGACATCACGCTCCTCGCGTCGGTCACGAGGTAAAGCTCGTCGAATATCGTCTTCCACCACTCTTTTTTCGTCTCTCTCCCCGTCAACCTTTACTCCTGAATATCTGTAAAACCTATTCGCTTTACCCCTTGTCACTCAATGTGAGCGCCGAACGAAAAGAGCCCGTCGGAGGCGATAAGGGCGGGGCTCCCCCCCCAGTATCCCGCAAGCGAGAGCTCCCTGGCCCCGTCGTCAAGGTGTATGAGGTCCTTCAGCACCCCCTCCCTCCACTCCCGCTCCATGAGAACGGAGTCGTCCCACAGGTTTTTCGCATAGAGGGAGAGCGCCTTTATCTGCGGTTCGCTCAATATCCTCGGCCTGAGGGCCGTCTTGATCGGCCCCAACAGATAGGTAAGCCCCATCGAGACCGCCGCCTCTCCCACCTCCTCCGCTATCTCCTTTACCCTGTCGTATCCAATCGAGACGACCTTGTTGTTTATCTCACGGGCGGCACCCACCACGTCCGTACCATCCTTCAGGAGGGCCATCGCCTGCACACCCCCGCCGGAGCCGACATTCGTGGGGATACCGCCGAACCGGGCACAGAAGCCCACCAGCCCCCCGTCCGTGATAAAGCAGCGGAAGTCGGTCTGGTATATCTTCAGGGAAAGCTCCCCTTTCTCGACGTCGAGGTCGGGGAGCTCCTCCGACCAGAGATCGGGATCGATGAAATCCTGGACTATGTACCCTCCCTTTTTTAGCGCCGTATTTACGCTCTCCTCCCACAGCTTATCCCCCCCCCCTCTCTTTATAATCAGCGGCCCCACGAATATCCCCTTTCCGGAAAAGCCGTGCTCCGGCTTCAATATCACCCGGTCAGGATTTTCCGCCGTCCACCCGATGAGGTCGCCTATCTCCTCCCCCTTCGGCCCCGAGGCGGCCCGGTCGTAAAACCTCCTCGTCCAGGGGGTTCGCGACACGGTGGTCTCCGTCAGCATTTTAGAGAGCACGGTGGTCATATCCTCGAAGACCCCCTTGGCCCCCACCGGCTCCATCCCCCTCGGATTTACGAGGATTCCCCGAGAGATCGCGGCCCTCAACGCCGTGAGATCGTGTTTCTTCTCTATCCCCAACAGGACGTCGTTGTTGAAGTCCATGAATATCACGGTCGCCTCCCGGCCGTTGAGCGTAACCTTTTCCCCCGCCTCCTCGAGCTCGTGGGGGGCGGCCATCTCCGACGTCACACCCGGAAGGGTGTTGAGATACCTGACGAGATTATCGTTTTCGAGGACGTTTCCGATCGTCTCCTCCTCAGCCACGAGGACGACAAAGGCGTCGGCCGTGCCGAAGTTCCTCCAGTGGGCATTCAGCAGCATCTCGGAAAAGCCGAAGACCGGCTTGAACATGGCGTGATCGAAGTCCACCGAGACGTCGATCTTGACCGCCTCGTTCATCCTCTTCCACGAGAGCTTACCCAGCTCCTGGCACATCCTCTGGTACTCCCAGCCGCCGGGGCTCCCCAGGTTCCACTCGGAGTGATATCCAAGAAAATCTTTCATAGTCCTCGCTATCCTTGATCAGGGACCCTGTCCATCTCCGCCTTCAGCCTTCCCTCGACGTATAGAAAGGGTATCTCGCCGCCGAAGAGAACGGTCCGGTGAAATCTCTTCGCCCCCAGACTCTCCATATATTTTTCTCTCAGCCTCAAAAACTCGTATTTGCCGAGGGCGTATGTAAGCTGATAGCCGGGCGTCATAGCGATCCGCAAGGCCTCCATCTCTGCCCTTCTCTTGGGCCTCCCCACACCCTCGAGGAGGGCGGCGGCTCCATCGATCGTCATCTCAAATTTGTTAAAACCGATATCTATAAGGAGCCTCGCCCAGCGCCAGGCCTCCCTCCTCAAAAGCTGTAGGGCGAGCCCAGCCTCGTGCTCGGTGTCCCGAAGGTAGCCGGAGTCCAACAGCAGGGTCTCGGAGTAGCAGGCCCACCCCTCGTAGAAGAGGGGGGATTCTATCCTCGACCTGATTCGGTTTTTCAGCGACGTCCTGACCCCGTCCAGGAGGTGGTGGCCCGGGTAGGTCTCGTGGGCCGTCATGAAGATGAACTCCCTGTGGGATTTTTTAAGTTCGCCTGCGTCCCCCTCACCGCCCCCCGGGAAAGACGGGATGATGTAGAAGACGCCCGGTTTCTCCGGTTTCACTATTCCATCCCCACCCACAGGCGGCGGGGCGGAATAGGCCGCGGCGCTCCTCACAGACCGGAGGTAGGTGGGAACCTCGTCGATGGCAAGCTCCCCCGCCCAGCCGGGATCGACCTCCCCCGACCCGTCGAGATGTCCCCTTATCCTCTCGACCGCCGACGTGTAGGTGCCGATGAGGTCATCGGGGGAGAAGTTCGGCGGGAAAAAAGACTCGTAGGCGTCACGCCACCCACCCTTCGATCCCCCCGAAGCCATTCTCCCTATCTCATTGAGGCGCTCGATTTCCCTCCTGAACTCCTCCCTCCCTATCTCCTCGATCTCGTCCACACTCCTCCCCTCCCCGTAGCTCTCCCTCAAGACCCGAGACAGATAGTCCGCTCCTGGGGAGAACTGTTCCCCAAGTCCAATCCCGTCCAGAGACCCCCTGTACTCACGAAGGGCGTCTATCAGGCCGGCCGCCTCACGGCCGATCTCGATATCAGCCCCTCGGGCTCCGCCAAACACCTCGATCCTGTTTAGATACGGCCCCCGGATGAAATCGATGCAGTCACCCACCATCTTTCTTGCCGCGTCGACCGCGACCACAGACAAGGTGGACCTCTCGGGTCTCCGCTTCATACCACCCAGGTTTCCCGCCGCACTCTTAATCAGGGCACGGCCTTCCGTCACGAGCCTTAGGGCCGTCTCGAGGCCGTCTTCATCTTTGTAATTTTCGGCCCGGCCCTCGATCCTCGACAGTGACTCCATCAGGATCGTCAGGGGGAATGAGGGGTCCCTCAGCCAGACAGGGTAATCCTCCGGGGAGTCGGAAAGCTCCCTTACCGCGCCCGATATGCTCCCCCTAAGGAGGGCCAGGTCAATCTCCTCCTCCGCGTAAAGACCTTCCGGGCTAATTTGATCAAGCAGCCTAAGATATCCCTTCAGCCTTGAGACGAGATCCCCGATTTCATCCGGATCAAGGGTCTCGACCAATCTCCCGGCATCGGTCATCTCCATCGGAAGGTGCGGGAAAAAATAGAACTCGTCGCTCGCGGAGATAATTGGGCGGGACTCCGCGAGGTCTTTGAAATATCGGTCCGCAACAGATTTAACCGATGGCATTACTTCTTCCGCCATACCCTGATCGGCTTCTCCCTTTTGAAGGGCTGAAAGTGATATGGGCGTTTCCATTAGATAAAAATTGTTCAATTGTACCACCAGCCGGGTCATTAATACAAGTTTTTTTATTTCCGCAGCAATATTTTGCCGCTTCGACCTTTACGAAAAAGCTCCCATTGATTTCATATACAAAGGAAGGCAAACGATTTTTTGACCCGAAATATCAGTCTCTCCTTGAAATATAACGCCCGTTCGGTATAATGGGGGCGGAATCTTTCATATGCTTAAGGAACAGACGAGGATCGGTATCGTGAAGAAGACAAAAGAGAGGCCGACACGGCTCATAAACCGTTTCAACAATCTGCTCCGGGGATTCAAATCCGACCCGAAGAGGCTTTTTATCGTTATCGTCTCGACAATCGTTCTTTTCAACTTCATCATAACGATCTTCCTCGTGATGGAGGTCACCTCGCTGCGTAAAAAGACGGTGGAGGCCCTTAAAAACGCCGAAAACGTAATGGAGGCCCTCACCCTGAAGCAGATACTCTCCGAGCCCGGGTGGATAGATCCCACATCCAGAGACGTACAGTACATCGGGTTCGGCCTCTTTGTAACCAACACGAGGACCGAGGTCTCTAACGGTAAGTTCTTGGTGTCGGGGGTCATTGTAAACGGGACATCGGTCGACCACTACGACGCCCGATTCACGCTGTTCATCGAAAAGGGGACCAATGCCGATTTCAAGGTAGCCTCTATAAGATCCGGCTCGGGCGCCCCGTTTGTCGTAGCGATAAAGGCGGTGGGAGACTCCGAAAACCGGGAGGCCCCGAAGAGGGCGAGGTTGATATACCGGGGCTCGATTATCAACAAGGCCCGCTATTGAGCCGGGGAGCCGGGGGAGCTTCCATTTATGGGCCGGGGGGGAGCGGGGACGAAGCACTCAGCTTCTGAATTACACGTTGCCCGTCTAAATATAATAAAGACTAGCTTCATATAGACAGTCTCTCAAGAACTGCTATAATCTCGTCTATTGAAGGCCGATCGGTCGGCCCCCTGCTCCTTCTCGCCATTGCGATTCGGCCTCCACCGTCGATGATAAAATCACCCCCCATCTGCCCTGTATCGCCGCCCGTCTTTAAGATTCGCTTCTTTCTTACGAGCGCCATAATATAGTATATGATTGTTTTAGGCCCCCAGGCCCGCCGCCGGGAGCTTATCATGCCGTATTTCCCATATACCCTTCTATCCGGGTCGATGAGAAGGGAGAACTTTGCCTTTGTCTCTTCGAGCCAGGCGTTGATCCAGAACTCTCTCTCCTCGAAGGAGATGAGAAGAACCCTCGTCTTAAGCTCCTTCAATTTGTCAACTTTTTCGCGCAACTGCGCGACGTGCTCCCGTCAGGGAATTCACCCGAGGTGGCGAAGAAAGACGAGGAGAACCTTTTCGCCCCCATTAAGGATGTCCTTAAGCCTTACAGAACCGTCATTGTATTTCAAGAGGGTAAAGTCGGGGGCCTCGTCCACGACCCTCAGATTTTTTTTGGCCATGCTTTTTAAAAACAACAACTCGATCCTTGTTTCATTGGAGAACGCGGAAATTCTAATTCTACGGTCTTAATATTCCAGTACCCATGAAAAAAACGGAAGCACAAAGGACAATCATCGCTTCCATCGAATACCAACCAACTAAAATATATATTGGAATGTCCGTCAATATCTCCATTTAGATGACGTAAGATCCCGTCCTTCAGATATTGCTGCCCGCCCTACCCGCCCCTTCGGGGATTCTTCCTGGCGCAGGGGGTGTTTGTCTGGCACTTCCCGCACCCCCCGGCAAAGTACCCGTGTCTTTCGCCGTACACGCTGTCTATCTTCTCAACGATAAACGACCTGCATTTCCCGTGGTCTTTTCCCTCCCTCGTGATGGCGCCCGCCGGACACCGCTTGATGCATACGTCGCAGCCATCGCTTCCGTTGCTCAGGCAGTTATCCATCAACCCTTTGGCTGTCCTCGGTGAAACCGGAAGGTCGATATCCGTTATAATGCTCCCGTAACGGCCGGCGCACCCCTTCTCCGATATCAGGGCGTAGGAGATAGAGAAGGTACCCAGGCCGGCGATAAACGCCGTGTGCCGCTCCGACCAGTTGCTCGTTACGCGATACGTCTCGAATCCCTCCTCGATAACGGGGGCCACTCCCCTGTGGCCCGCCTCCCCAATGGATTTAACGATGTGGGCCCTCAGGGCGTTGTTGAACTCCTCCCCCCAGTAGCGGGCCATATACCACTCGTCGGAGGGGAACCCCTCGCCCCCGTTGCTCTCGACAACCTCCACCGAAAATGGAAGAAAGTACGAGATTACGCTCTTGGCCCCTTCGAGCCACTCCCCGGGAGATCTGTGGTGAGGGCCGATGACGGATTCCTGCTTCAGCTCCTCGTACATGGGATCGCTCCCGCCGGCGAAAGCGATCAGCGGCTCCTCGTATATCTTCAATCCTTCACGCTCAGGAATCAGGTTTTTCAGATCCGATTCCACAAACCGCATTATAAGGTCAACTATCTCCTCCCCCTTCAAAACTCCCTCCGTCCCCTATAATAAAGTTACATACAACTCACCGGTTCACCCCTAATTCTCTACTGCTTCGCCCCCTTCTTCTCCTTGACAATGATCAGGTCTTCATAGCCCATCTCTTTTAATATCTCGGGGAAGCGCTTAAAGGAGGGCCTGACCACGGGCAACAGCTTCATCATCGCGGTGATCTTACCCCCCTGCTTCACGTGCCCCCTGGTCACCGCGGCGACCGGGTTCTCGTGGCCGTGCCAGAAGCTGTGGGAGAAGTCCGCCTTCTGCTTGGACCAGACGTCCTCCTTAACGTCGCACGGGCCCAAGTAATAATTCCCGTAGAATCCCTCCTCCTTCGGGGGATTCTTGAGGTCGATGGTGATCTCGCAGTCCGGGTCGGTGTAGATGAACTTGATTATAATCCCCGACTTTGCCATCTTGGGGCCGATCTTGTCGTCGGTGAGTATCTGCTTCAAAAAATATCCGTAGATCTCGTAGAGGTGATCGGCGTCCCTGTAGTATTTTCCCATAAAATGCCTCCTTGTTCCGCGACGGTCTTGAAAACCGCCCTTCAGACTATATAGCAAATTCTCCCATTAATTATCTTCACAAACTAAAAACCGCCCGCCGTTTGCCCCGGCCTTTGAATCGCTGTTTCCTACTTGCTCTTCCTCTGGTCGAAGCGCCTGCCGAACAACAGGCTTGCCATCGTGATCCTGAGCATCTGGACGGTCCCCCCGGCGACCCCCCAAGCGCGGGCGTCTCTCGCCATCCTCTCCACCGGGAACTCGGCGCTGTAGCCGTAGCCGCCGAAGACCTGCATGGCGCTTCCGGTAACGTCGATCGCCATCTCGTTTGCGTAGCACTTCGCCATGGCAGACTCGTAAATGGAGGGAAATCCCCTCCCGGCGCCGTTGGCGGCCCTGTAGACCAGGAGCCTGGCGGCGTCGAGCTTCATGGCCATATCGACTATCATGAACTGCACCGCCTGAAACTCGCATATGGGGCGCCCGAAGGCGGAGCGTTCCTGGGCGTACGCCTTGGCGGCGTCAAGGGCCCCTCCGGCCGTCCCCAGGCACATGGCGGCGTTCCCGCACCGCTCCACGTCGAACGTGGACATCAGGTTTCTGAATTCACCCGCCTTGACGATCAGGTTCTCCTTGGGGACCTTCACGTCCTCGAAGATGAGATCACATGAGGGCATTCCCCTCAAGCCCATGAATACCTCCTGCTTTCCGAAGGAGAAGCCTGGGGTGTCTTTTTCCACCAAAAGCCCCCCTATCCCCTTGTAGCCGGAGATGTCGTCCACCCTGCAGTAAACCATGTAGTGGCTGGCGTGGCCGCCGCCGGTTATGAAGGTCTTGGTTCCGTTGAGGATATAGTGATCACCGTCCGACATGGCCTTCGTGGTGAGAGATGTGAGGTCGCTTCCCGACTCCGGCTCCGTCATACAGACCGACACCGAGTACTCCCCCTTGGCGACCTTCGGGATGATCTCCTTTTTCTGCTCTTCGGAGCCGAACATGTCGACCACCCTCACCGGCCCCACGTTCGACTCGAAGACCGGGGCCGCGATCATCGGGCTGAACTTGGCCAGCTCCTCGACGGCGATCACCGTGTTAATCACAGGCTGGCCCCCGCCGCCGTTCTCCTCGGAGAGACTCATCCCCAGAAGTCCCATGTCGGCGTACTTCTCCATGAGCTGCCAGGGGAACTCCCCTGTCTCGTCCACCTTTTTCGCCAGCTCCTTGAAATTCTCCCGCTCCCCCATCGTCCTCAATGTGTCTATCAGCATGTTCTGTTCGTCGCTGAAGTTGAAGTCCATATCGTTGGTTCTCCCTTATACCAAAATATTAGAATTATAAATCTATTCCATTAATTTAGCCACTTCCCGAATGTCGGAGACCGATTCGAGCTTGAGAGTCGCCTCGATCAGCCCGTCGAGGTCCGCCTCTACTTTCTCCTGTGCAAAGCGCTTGATCTTCGCCGCGAGGTCCTCCGCCTCCATCGGGTCCCTAGGGTCCCCCTTCGGAATCTCCACGTGATTCTTGATCACCTCGCCATTTTTAAGCGTAATCTCGACCCTGCTGGCGGTCTTCTCCGGGTACATCTTGTTGATGGCATCATCGTAGTCTACCTTGACCTTCTTGGTGAAGTCGATGAGCGACTTGTCGGAGAGGCGCTTCTCGGTGAGCTGCTCCGGGCCGAGGTCGTTGTCGGCGATCGTCACCGAGACGACGTAGGGAATCGAGAACTGGGCGTTGACTATGGAGTCGTTCTCTTTAACACCTTTTCCGACGGCGATTACCCCGATCCCGTACGTGAAGACATTGACCTTCTCCACGTCACCGGGGCCGAAGTCCTTTTCACCTTTAAGCTCCAGCGTCGCCTGGGCGGCGCCGTGGGTGTGCCTACACGCCGTGTACGGCTTGAAATAGATATCCATTATGGTGTAGTGCTCCCCCAGCCGGTCGGTGATCCTCTCGTAGGCGGGGTCGAAGTCGGTGGTTATCTTACAGAAGCCGCCCCCGAGCTGGGTTCCCTCGAAGACGTTCGGCATCCCGGTGATCCCCGCATCGGAAAGAAACGCCGCGGTTATCCCGGCCGATGCCGCCTGTCCCCCCTGGACGATCTTCACGGTGTAGCCCCCCATGAGCTGCTCCGCCATCGAGACTGGAAGGATATACCCGGCGTTTCCGAGGGCGCTGGACATCTTTTCGGGATCAAACCCCATAAGCTTTGCCGCGGCAACGGCGGCGCCGAACGTGCCGGTGGTTCCGGTCGGGAGAAAGCCGGAGAGCGTGTGCCTCGGGTGCATCGCCGCGGCGGGCCTGTCGGCCGCCTCGTAGCCGGCAACGATTGCAGTGATGACATCCTTTCCGCTCACCTTCCTTTCACCCGAGAGCCTCTCGGCCACGGCAAAGGCCGTGGGTATCACCGCGGTTCCGGGGTGGTTTCCGCCGAAACGGAGGCCGTCCTGGGACTCGATGGCTTCCGCCGCCGTCCCGTTTACGAAGGCGGCGTTGTGAATCCCGGACTTGAACCCGAGGCCCACGCAGGTAGCCTCGTCGGGCCCCTTCAGAGACTTCACGTAGGACGCCACACCCTTTACGGCGTCGAGCTTGAGGGAGCCGTAGACGTTGGCGAGATAATCGAGGATGCAGAGCTTCGCCTTGTGGACGACGTCATCCGGGATGTCTTCGTAGGTAAGCTCTGCGCAGAAATCGGATAGGGCCTTTGAGTATTCCATTTTATTACTCCGAAAAAATATTACACGTAGCCCCTGCCCTCGTATATCTTTATCATCCTGTTAGGATCGAGAACCTCCCTGAGGACGCGGATCTCCTCCAACCTGGGGGGCTCCGTCTCGTGGACGTCGTCGGCGACCTTCAAATCCCACGGGGTGTTTTTGACCACCTCGTCAACGGAGCTGTCGTGATGATACGAGGCGAGGTAGGCTTCCTTGGTCTTATCGTCAAACTTCAAGACCGCCTTGTTGGTGATAAGCGCCCAGGGGCCGGTGCCTTCGGGCAGGCCCCACTTTTCCCTGGCGCCGGGCCCGTCTATATATCCCGGGGTAGTAATGAAGTCGACCTTCTCGGCGAGCCTCCTCGTGTCGTGGAGGGCGATGATCAGAACCCGCTTCACCAGGGAGCCTATCGGGTTCGCCCCGCCGCTTCCGGGGAGGCGGCTTTTCGGGTTGTTGTAGTCCCCTATAACGGTCGTGTTTATATTTCCGAACTTGTCCACCTGGCTCCCGGAGAGGAACCCCACGTCCACCCAGCCCCGCTGCAGAAACATCCCCATGATCTCGACAAGACCCCCTATCATGGCGGCCCCGGGATTGAGACAGGGGTCGCCAACGGAGAGTGCCGGGCGCCTGGGCACCGCGTCGTAGGAGCCCGCCTCCTGCATCATCATTGCGTTTGGGGCGTGGGTGTGCTTGGCGATGTTGGCCGCCATCGTGGGAAAGCCTGTCCCCACAATCACCCTGTCGCCGTCTTTTATCTCCCTCGCCCCGCAGCAGGCCATCAACTCCGGCTTTATATAGTCGTTAAGATGCTCCGACATCAAAGACCTCCCTCAGGTTTTTACTCCTCTTTTTACTATTTTTTTAAAGAGGCCCCCCTCGAAGGGAGCCGTTGATATTATATTAATACTCGTAGCTGACCGGCGGGCTGAAGCTGAAGCCGGCCTTGAGACTCTCGAACTGCCTGTAGCCGAATTTCTCGATGTAGTGCTGGGTGTACTCGGTTCTGTCGGCGACACCGAAGACCCACTCGTCAAGAAACTCCTTAAAGCCCTCGACGGTGTTGGAGGCCTGCTGATAGAGGGAGCCGAAGACGAAGTCGACGTCGTAGAACCCCGCGGCGTAGCCGGGGTGCGCCCCGAACGGCTCCTCCACCACCGCCGCGACCTTGAAGTCGGGGACTATCGTCCTCGAGGGGTCGAGGCCTATGACGTCCCTTGTGACTATCCTCTCGCAGCTGACTATCACCTTCTCGGAAGCGTTGGCGCCCCATCGGCAGTCGCCCCCGATCCCCCACATCTGGGCGTTGCCGTTCTCGTCCGCCTGCTGGACGTGGATTATACCCACGTCGGGCCTCAAAGCCGGCACCAGAAGGATGGGACTCCCGTCGAAGGGGGAGTCGATCATCTTGTACTTGCCGTCCCCCATGAACGACTTTACGTTAAGCAGGTCCGTACCCAGCATGTCCTTGACCGGCACGAAGGGCATTCCCAAAGCCCCCGCCATAAGCATCATGGGAAGGGAGAGGTTCGAGTACTCCTCCACCTCGATCTTGTGGGGGATCCCCTTCTCGATCGACCTCCTGTAGCAGCGGGCGAGGCCGTAGAGCCCCAGCGAGAGGAAGGTCGCTATGAAGCGCTTTACGCAACCGGCACCGATCAGCATATCGAAGCCGTCGGCGGCGTTCGACCTCGTTACGGTGAGGTCTCTCTTCTTCTGCCTTATTATCTCGTGGATTGCCGAAAAGGGCGGCCTGGCGATGTACCCGCCTATAAAAAGGAACGAGCCGTCGCTGACGTTTTTATCGATCGCCTCCTTCATCGACATGACCTTGCTCATCTATCCCCTCCGTTAGAGCTTAAGTTAGATTTTTCCATCATCAAAGAAATTTTCTTACTCATCAAAACGATGGGGGAGATAACAAAGATTTTTCTCCCCCACCCATCAAAACAAGTCGGTCTCCTACGCCCCCCAAGCTACATTTCGTACTCCGTCCTGCTGATGATCTCGTCCTGGGCGGTGTCGGAAAGCCCCGTGAAAAGGACCGAATACCCGCTGACCCTGACGGTGAGGTCCCGATATTGTTCGGGATTCTCCTGGGCCGCCCTCAGAACCTTGCTGTCCTGAACGTTGAACTGCACCTGGAGCCCCCCCTTGTCGAAGTATGTCCTGATGTAGGCCATGACGTTTTCGAGCTTTACCTTCTTTCCCGGAAAGCGGATGTTGAGGTTCGCCCCGTTGTAGAGCCGCCTCAAGGGGAGCTTCGTCACGGAGTTCACCACCGTCGTTGGGCCGTCAAGCGCGTTTCCGGTGGTAGGCGTGAGGCCGTTTCCGAGGACGTTTCCGGCGTAGCGGCCATCGGTGGTGGCGGCGGTGAAATACCCGAAGGCGACGTGAAATCCCACCGAGAAGATCCCCGGCCAGAAGGCTCCGCCCCTAAAATTCTTGTACTTGGCCAGCTCGTCGCAGTAGTGGTTCAGGACCCTTGCCGCCATCTCGTCCACCTCGTCCACGTCGTTTCCGTACTTCGGAATCTTGTTGAGGAAATAGGACTGCCTGTCCTCGGCGTCCATCCAGTCCTCCTCCAGCCACTCGAAGAGCTCACCCATCGTCACCGCCTTGTCCTCGAAGACCGCCTTCTTGATCCCGTAGAGGGCGTCCGCCACGTTGGCAAAGCCCATGAACTGGACACCGGTGGAGTTGTAGAGAGCCCCGCCGCTCGTCGCATCGGTACCCTTCTCAAGAGTCCCCTCGATCATCGCGGACGCGAAGGGGGACGGGACGAGCTCCGCTATCGACCTGTCGAGGCAGTCCATCCCCTTTACGATCTGGCCGATGAAGTGGGAGGCCTGGGTCGTGTATGCGTTCCATACGTCTTCGAAAGACTTGAAGTTCTCAGGGCCCCCCGTCTCAAGCCCGGACTGGAGCCCGAAGGTGTTGTCCACGCCGTTTGAGAGCGCAAGCTCCAGGCACTTTATCCCGTTGAACTGGACGGCGAACGTAGAGCCGAAGGTCTTACCCTGGGCGTTAGGCTCCAGGCACCCCACGATCCCGTAGTCCCTGGCGTCCGTGAGGGTGTGGCCAGCGTCGGTCAGAGACTCGACTATCGCCTCGTCGTTGAAAAAGTGCATCAGGACCCCGTCCCTGGCGTACTCCACCGCCTTCTTAAAGAAATACTCCGGGGTGTTTTTGTTTAACCTGACGCCGAAGTTCGGCTGCACGGTGTTTATGTCCGCAAAGGCGTCAAGGGCTATGTAGGAGAGCTCGGTGGTCTGGTCATTGCCGTCCTTATCTATTCCCCCAACGACCACGTTCTGGGTGGTCTTTCCCTCCGTTCCCTCGCCGCCGGGAATAAACGCCTCCTCCAGGACGTTCCAAATCTCGTTCGTCTTGAGAAAGAGGAGGCTTATAAGCTCCCTCGCCTCGTCCCTGGTGACCGCGCCCCTGGCTTTATCCGCCTCGTAGTAGGGATAGAGTATCTCGTCTATCCTCCCTAATGAGATCGAGTTTCCCCCCGACTCTATCTGGGAGATCAGGTGGATAAATGAGACACACTGAACCGCCTCGTGAAAGGTCTCGGCCGGGTGCTCCGGGACCCTGGAGCAGACCGCCGATATCTTTTTCAGCTCCTCTTTTCTCACGGGATCGGTCTCCGCCTCGGCCATCTCGGCGGCCTTTTTGGAATACCTGTTGGCAAAGCGGACCGCCGCCTCGAGGGAGCGTATCACCGCATCATAGAAGAACCCCTTCTCGGCCGACTTCTCCTCATCGCTGAGCTTTTCCTTCAGCGCCTTCGTCTCCTCGATTATCCCCTTCAGTCCAACCTTCAGCACCTTCGGGTGATCCATCGTGAAGTGGCCGATGCCGTAGGTTATCTCGAGCATCATGGTGAAGATATATTTATCCATATCCTCCTGAACGTCCGGGGGAAGCAGCTCCTCGAGACGGTACTCGACGCTCTTCCCCTCCCAGAATGGGAGAATATCCTCGGCGAGCTCCTTTTTCTCCGGCTCGGTGATCAGCGCCCGCTGCAGAATCCTCTTTTCGAAGGTGTCCAGGTCGCCCTTGATCCAGATCGACTTGTTCTCGGGAAAGAGGGGTGCACCCTTCTTCTTTTCCGTCCTCGTTCCGACGATGAGCTCGTCATCGTAGATAACGACGCTGACATTGTCGAGGATCTCGGCAAAGGCGGTGCTGAGCCTCGTCAGCGGATCCTTGTCCCAGTTCTTCTCCATAGCCCTCGTGAAATAGCGGGCCCGCTCCACGCTCACCTCCTGGGGGGCGTTGATAACCCGCCACTTCAGGCGCTCGACCCTGCTCTGGCCATCTAACTTATCCGCGGTCTTGTTCACTGCCATTTCTATTCTCCTTTGATACTACCAATAACAAACAATACTAATAGTTACTAATAGTATATTATCTCCTCACGTTTTTTACAAGGCAAATCTTCCGCAAATACCATTCAGTCGAATCTTTAAAAACCTTGTCAGTATTCCCGCCGGAGCCGACATGAATCCGTATTTTCAAGCCGATCCGGATTCATTCAAGTCATCTATATCAACAAGCTTGCTGCACTTTCGCAACCATCCCAAGATCCAAAAGGCCGACGCTATTTCCTGATGTCCATTATCGTGAGCACCAGAAAATCCCTGAACCAGCGGGGGGACATCTTGTTGAGCCAGTAGAAGACCTTGCTCTGAAACTCGATCTGGTTGAAGAGCTTAGGCTTCTTCTTCTCGACGACCTTGACGATGACCTTCGCCGCAAACTCGGGCGTAGGCGCGTCCTTGATCATCTCGTTGTCCTTGTCGATGAACTTCTTGACCCTCTCTCTGTAGGGGGATTCCTTCGGCGGAAGCTTGTGAATCTTGGCCGCGAACGTCGTCGAGACCTGGGCCGGCGATATTACCGCGAACTTAATCCCGAAGGGATCGAGCTCGTATTTCAGCGCCATAAGCCACCCCTCGATCCCGAACTTCGAGGCGGTGTAGATCGACTCGAACGGAAAGGGCACCTGCCCCACGATGGAGGACATGGCGATAAGCTTTCCCTCTTTTCGCTCCCTCATGTGGGGGATGAACGCCTGGAAGATCGCCATGGCGCCGATCACGTTAATCTCAAGGCACTTGAGCGCCTTCTCGAGGTCGACCTCCTCGAAGGGGCCGAAGAAGCCTATCCCGACGTTCGACAGCACGGTGTCGACTTTGTCGTACTTCTTCAAGACCTCGTCTCTGAACTTGAGGATCCCCTTCCTGTTTGTGATGTCGAGGGCGACGAGGTGGTGCTTCGCGTCGCCGGTCGATACCTTCTTCAGCTCCTTTTTCAGCGACTCTATCCCCTTCTCGTCCATGTCAAACCCGGCGATACTGTTTCCCTTCTCGGCGAGCATCTTCGCCACGTGACGGCCCATGCCGTCGGCCAGTCCCGTAATGACTACTACCTGACTCATAACTGCTCCTTTTATAAGGTCTATTTATTATTCACTCTTTCCTATTTCGTCCTCACACTGTCCTTCGTACGGGAATGACACACGCTGCCGAGCCTCCCACTGAGGTGCGGGAGCTTGTCAGTGCGACCCAACGCAAAGACCATCCCCTTCTTGCTCCCCTATTTCCCCTATTTTCTGTCACCCCCTGCTTGACCGGGAACTTATGCTGTCATTCCCAACTCGATTGGGAATCCAGTGGATATCATTATGGATCCTCGTTTTCACGGGGACAGGTCTGGATTCCCGTTTGCGCGGGAATGACATATATTATCTATCTTATCTCCAGCTTCCCGTCAGCAAAAAGTTTTGCTATCTCGTCCATCGACTTTTTGAAGTCGGGATACCTGTACTTGAAGCCGGTCTTGATAAGCTTGGTATTGTCCACGATGTAGTCGTCGTAGAGAAACTTCGTGGCGTCGTACTCCAGGTCCGGTACCTTCCCCTTCATCCCGGATATGAAACCGTCCACCTTCGCCGCGACCTTGACGACACCCAGGGAGAGGTGGAGCTTCGGGGGCTTCTTCCCGAAGGCGACGGCGGCCTGGACAAGCGCATCCGTAAGGCTGGGATACGAGCCGTCGCCGATGTTGTAGGCCTCCCCCGGCTTGACGTCGAGCTTTGAGGCGTGATCTACGGCGGTGGCCACGTCCTCGGCGCGGACGTTGGAGAGAAGCACCTTGCCCTTTCCCGGGATCGCCGCGATGTCCGTCGGTCTCGAGAAGGCCTTTCCCGCCCCGTCGGTGCAGCGGGGGCCGTAGACGGTGCAGGGCCTCAACAACACCGCGTTAAGTCCCTTCTCGATCTTCTTTAATAGGACGTCCTCGCCGTCCCGCTTGCTCCGGCCGTAGTCGGTGTTCGGCTCCCTGGGGCCGTCCTCGACAAAGGGGGTGCCTTTGTAAAGGCCGTACACGCTGGTCGAGGTCACGTGGACGAAGCGCTTGACGCCCTTTTTCATCGCGAGGTCGGTTATGAGATCGACCCCCACGACGTTTGTGGGGTAAAGCTTTTTATACGGCGTGGAGAAGTTGCATATCGCCCCCAGATGCATGACCCTGTCCACGTTCCCCGTGAACAGGGGGGGAAGGGTTTCGGGCTTAGTGAGGTCCGCGGCGACGTACTCTACGCCGAGCTTCTCGAAAAACGAGAGGTCCTTCCTGGGGCGGGCGGTGGCTCTTACCTTTACCCCGGCCTTCGCGAGATGCTCCACCAAGTGGCTCCCCATGAATCCCGCCGCCCCGGTCACCAGTGTTATTCCGCTGAATTTCAATTTTACACTCCCGATACTTGTTTAAGATATTTTATATAAATGTAAGACAGAATCTCCTTGCCGCCGTGCCGTTAAGCCTTTTCATCCAACATCACCGAGCATCCAAAAGCCCGCTCAACCCTTTCAAATCTTTTCGTTAACCGCCCAGCTGTCCCGCCGCCTCTGCGAGATCGGCATCGATGCTCTTCTTTATCTCCTTTCTCGCGTGATGCAGCCAGTTCAATACCATCTCGTTGAAGCTCAATCCCAGCTCCGCCACGAGGCGCACGTAGACGTCGTAATCCTTCCACCTAATGACGTTCCTCTTTCGCTCCTCATACTGTACCTTGTAGTTCTCGATCTGCTCGTCGATAAGCTTGAGGGAGGCCTTCTTGTCCCCGAAGCCGAAAAAGATAAAACGCAGGATGAATGGATCCCTCATAAGCAATCCCCTCTCCGGCGGGGAGAAGAGCCAGTCGGTGAATGCCTCCCGCCCCTCTTTCGTCAGGGCGTAGAGCTTCCTGTCCGGGGCGCCGGTCTGGGGAACGTCCTTCTTCGTGACCAGCCCCTCCTCCTCCATTTTTTTCAGGTTCGGATAAATCTGACCGTAATTTATTGACCACATGTTGCCGAAGTTTCTCTCGATGTGCGCCTTGATGCGGTATCCGTGCATATCTTTGTAGTGGAGGAGTCCGAGGATGGCGTATTTTATTGACATGTCGTTTCCTTAAAAAGGGACCGGTTAAAAAACCCTTTGTCTTGCATATCGGTGGGAACACTATATATAAAGTATATATATATTTTGTATATAGTTGTCAAGGAAAAAATCGCTGGGACGGTTTTTTGTTGTAATGTTAATAGACTGGCTGGACAATTGGCTTAAGCCCACTGTCTGTCCATTGTCTGTCCTAAGGAAAATGCCCAAAAAAAGGGGGGCAATTAATCCTGCCCCCCTTAAAATTTGTCCCGGTTGTGGGACCCTGCAAATCTACGGCGTTATGACGTCGCCACCGACCAAGTCAAAGTTGAATATTGCAAGCTCGTTGTTCGGACCGTAGTTGCCCGTCCATGCCCCACTCAATGGGATAAAGGAGTTATCGTACCAGCTTATGTAGTTTCCACCGCCGGTGTTGCCGGTATCGAGATAAAGCATGTAGGTGTTTGTCGCACCGTTTACCGTCCCGGAGTTATCGAGGAAGTAAGTGGCGCGCGACGCTACATTTCCTATCAGGTTTCCTGCTACCACGTATGCTCCATAAGCATTGCCTGATGCCGAAGCAACTTCCATGTAGTTGCTCAACATGCTGGTGAAGATGTCGACAGCTCCCTGGAGACTAATTCCATACGCTCCATTATTGTTAACCGATGCGTCTATCGCGTTTCTCGAGATTACAAAGGGGCTTGTCGCCGATCCTACGCTCCCGCTGCTCGAAAACACACTAATTCCCCAGGCCCTATTTGCTCCATAGATATCATCCAACATGTTGTTTCCGATGATGGAGCCGTAGATGTCGCCGGGTGATTGGATATAGATCCCATACCCCTCGTTGCCGGTAGAAGTTGCGGCAATGGAATTTCCGGAGATCAAGATGGGACTTGTTGCCGATCCTACGCTGTTTCCGAGGATATACATGCCGTAAACGTGATCCGCACCCGTGATGGTATTGGACATGTCGTTTCCAGTGATGGAAGCAAAGATGTTTCCGGCGGCGGCCGCCGGGGCCTGGATCCAAATCCCGTAGGCATCACTTGTGATTACGCCCGTGTTGGTCGTTGCGGTAATCGGGTTCCCAGAGATGATTACCGGCCTTAAAGCAGATCCTATGTTTCCGTTTGATGAATTAAGTCTAATACCACAAACCTCTGCATTTGCGGTGATCGTATTTGACATGTCGTTTCCGGTGATGCCGGCAAAGATGTCATCTATGGAATTTAGATAAATCCCGTGCGCAATGCTTCCACCGGCGGCGAGGGCGGCCGTTACGGTCATCGGGTTCTCCGATAAGATAACGGGGTTCGTCCCAGAGCCTATGTTGATGGATTCCATGTAAATGCCGTAGGCTTCATTAACTCCGTATACCCCGCCTGACATATCGTTACCGACGATATTGGCAAAGATGTTCGCACCGACGCCGTTTGCATCAAGATACATCCCGTACGAGTCGGTGGCTGCATAGGGGCCATTTACGGTAATCGGATTACCCGCGATGATTACAGGGGTCGTCTCAGAGCCTATGCTTCCACCGCCTGTATAGAGGTGAATACCTGCTACATAGTCGGCTCCCGTGATCGTGTTAGAGAGATCGTTTCCGGTGATGCTGGCGAAGAGGTCCAGGCCGGAAAAGAGAAACATACCGATCGATTGATCAACTGAGGTCGTTGCGGTAATCGTGTTCCCGGAGATGATTACCGGGCTTGCAGCAGATCCTATGCCACCTCCGCCGTTAAGAATATAGATACCGTAGGCATAGTCTTGTGCGTTGATATCACCCGACATGTCGTTTCCGGTGATTGTGGCGAAGACTTCTGGACTGGCCCCGTTTGCATGAAGCCTGATACCGTAGGCACTTTCCGTAGCAGTAGTACCCGTGGCAGCTACGGTCATCGGATTGCCCGAGACGATAACGGGGCTCGTACCCGAGCCTATATTTCCACCGTCTGAATAGAGGAGAACACCTGTTGAATCGTTACCCCCCGTGATCGTGTTTGAGAGATCGTTGCCGGTAACGGCAGCGAAGACATTGAGATCGGACCAGAGGGAAACCCCGTATGCTTCACCAACGGTGGCCGTTGAGGTAATCGTGTTTCCGGAGACGATTACCGGACATGTCTCCGACCCTATGTTTCTGCCGAGGTTGTAAAGGGAGATGCCGTAGGCATAGTCTTCTCCTCTAATATTACCAGACAGGTCGTTTCCGGTGATATAGGCGAAGATGTCTGAATTGATCCCGGTTCCTTCAAGCCTGATTCCGTAGGCATTCCCTAAAGGCACAGAGGTCCCTGTGGAGGTTACGGAAATCGGATTTCCCGAGACGATTACAGGGCTCGCCGCGGACCCCATGTCTCCACCGGCCGCGCGAAGGCGAATGCCGTAGGTCCGCAAGAGACCGTGTATTGCGCTCCCCCCCGAAGCCGTCTCTCCCATATAGTTTCCCGTGATGCCTGCAAAGAGGTTGTCACCCGCCCATATATTAACTCCGTAAGCGTCCGAATTGTAGCCGGTTACGATCATCGGGTTTCCGGAAATAATTACCGGGGTTGTCGCCGAGCCTACATTTCCGCTGATCGACTCCAAGTTAATGCCGCGGGCTTCATCATCCGCTCTAATCATACCGGTCATGTCGTTATTGGTGATGGCCGCGAAGATATTACCGGCCGGGGCGGCGGCACTGTTTTCGATGGAAATCCCGTACGCGTCGCCGTTATTGGCCGTTACGGTCATCGGATTTCCGGAGATAATAACGGGCCTCGTCTCCGAACCTATGTTTCCAAGGCTCGAATTAAGGCGAATGCCGTAGACAGCACCGGAAACAATTGCCCCTTCAATTGTATTCGACATATCGTTTTTGGTGACGTATGCAAAGATGTCTCGGTCTGCATTAAGCAATATCCCATAAGCGTCGTTATCTTCACCCGTTACGGTCATCGGGTTTCCCAAAATTATAACGGGACTAGTCTCCGATCCTATAACTCCTCCACCGCTCGCAGCGAGGACAATGCCATATGCATTATCAGCTCCCCAGATCGTGTTCGACATGTCGTTTCCGATTATTTTGGCGAAGATGCCGTCTACGTTGGTAGCATGTAGATTTATCCCGTACGCGTTATCACCCGTAGACGTGACATCGAAGCTGTTATTGGCGATGATAATCGGATTTGCCGCGGTGCCGATACCCGTTCCTATGTCGGCGCGGATTCCGTATGCAAGGCCGCCAAACGAAATTTTAAACTCGTTGTTTGTTATCTTTACTCCGTTGCCGTTTAAGATGTCGATGCAGTGGTTGTCCCCGGTAACGTCAAAGCCGAGGCCCGTTACGTTTGGATTGGCGGCGTTGAGAACCAAGGTGTCGTTTATCGTCGGGTGGCCGGTATAAGGCATGTTCGAGACAGGGTGCTTCGGGTGGTTCACCCCGGAGCCCCAGAGGAGAAAGTCGGCTACGCCGAGGGTAAGTCCCGCCCCCGCCGCCTCGTCAATAACGGCGGTTGGATCGCTGTTCATCACGTGGATGGTCTTACACGCCCCTGAAATTATCCTCGCGTCGCTGGCAAGGGCGTGGGAGATTGTCGCGTAGGGATTCTTTATCGTCCCGTCGCCGGTGACGTCACTTCCGGTCTCGCTGACGAATACGACGTCCTCGATCTCGTCGCCGCCGCTCGGGATGTTGTCGTTGTCGTTATCTACAACTACCTTGACGTCAACGTCGCGCCTGACAGGCTCGACCATCCTTGCGGAAAGCTCCCGGCTCCCGGTAAAGACGTCCCCGATACCCTCGAAAGGATTCTTGCCGGTAACGAGGTTCCCGACCGAAAAGGGCACCTCGAGCGTGAACTCGCCGTAGTGCTCCGCCTTGCTGTAATTGTCGTGGTGAAACTCGTAGTTGAGCCGCATGAAGTCTGTGGGAATAATCTCCAACCTCGCCATAAATCCGTTGATGTCCCTTACCCGCCTCCCCTTGTAGTGGTAGCCGCCGGCGTAGGCCCAGGTCTCAACATAGTCGGAGAGGTAGGGAATTCTTACACCCCCCTCGTAATCGAAGCCGCGCATCGGCTCTTCGACCCGGCCTCCGGTGAGGATGATCCCGCTGTCGGAGAGGGCGTAGCTGGCATACGCAGTCCCGAGGCCGTCGATCTTCGTGTGGGAGAGGGGGTAATAATAATTAAACCTTCCCGTTAGTCCCAGATTGAAGGCCTCGAGCGGGATATCCGCCATCGCCTCAAGCCCCACGCCCCACTGTTCGTGGTTGGTGCCCCAGTCGGTCTTCCTCTTGTCGTAGTAGGCGTTGAGCCCCAGCAGTAATTTGTCATCCAAGAGGAGACGACGGTACCCCGCCCCGAGGTTCAGCTCCCAGCCATCGTGGTCGTTGGGTGTGTACTTGATGTTGGAAAAGAAGATGTTATTCTCGTCCTGGTAGAGGGGGATCAGAAAGTCCATGATGTATAGAACCCTCGATTCGGTCCCGAAGCGGACCCCCGGCCTGAAGTAGATGTTCCAGGCGGAGCCTGTGTCTTTCTTCTCGTCTGCGGCAAAAGACGGCGCCGCAAATATCGCTGTAACAAGCGCTGTAACGAGAATAAGAAACAGTGTAATCGAAATGAACTTCTTCAATTTCATAAAATGCCTCCATTAGAGTTTTAAATGAAATACCTTTTGTTTCCCAAATTTGTCACGGATATTGACTAAAGGGATTGAAAAACGGTTTCAGAAAAACAATGTTTTTTTATTTTTTCACAGAATATTACATTAATCTAATTTTTGTCAAGGAATTTAAATTATTACTATTTTAGTAGTTATTTATTGTTATTGCGAATTTTAAGTACCTAAACATACCTAAAAAAGCTTACTCATACTGGGAAGATAGTTTTCCCCTCCAGACAATGGGTCTCTCCTCTGGACAATGGGCTTAAGCCCATTGCCTGTCCCAAGGAAAATGCACAAAAAAAGGGGGGCAAATCCTGCCCCCCCCGGTTGATACTATTTTATCCTCCAATGCAATCTAGGGAGTGATTATGCCTCCATAGCCGTTGAGATACACCGGCCCGTTAGCCCCGGGATAATTCCCGGACCAGACGCCGCCGAATACGTCAAACGAGTTGCCGGTCCAGTTAACGTAACTTGAAGCTATGCCGCCGTCAAGCTCCAACAGGTAGCTGTCATTTCCGCCTGAAGATACAATCAGTCCGCTGTTATTCTGAAAGAGGGTCGGCGCGGTTAAGCTTCCTATTGCTCCAGCTGCGCATCTTAGATATGCTCCCGAGGCATCATCGGCAGCAAATACCTCCATCTCGTTGTCGGTAACGGCGGCAAAGAGATCACCATTCGCTTGGAAAAATACTCCATAGGCATCATCGGCAGCAAAGAGTTCCATTTCGTTGCCGGTAACGGCGGCAAAGAGGTCGCCAATCGCTAGGGAATATACTCCAACGGCATTAGAGGGACTAATGACTTTCATCTCGTTGCCGGTAATGCCAACGAAGAGGTCACCATCCGCATAAAGATAAATCCCGTACGCGCTGTTATTGTTATCCCTTGCGATCATACGATTTCCTGAAACTATAACGGGCCTTGTTTCCGAGCCCAGGTTGCCGTTATTAGAAACAATGTAAATACAGTCGGCTCCGCTGCCATTTGAAAAAATTCCGCCCGACATG